>NZ_PQMR01000009.1:0-99707 GCF_008930935.1 Corynebacterium sp. 11A | reverse complement strand
CTTGTTGGGCCGTTTTGTTGGGCCCTGCCTTTTCGGGGCGTGCAGGCCCTAGGATATAAGCCATGGCTTCTGTGCTTTTCAATGATGTCTCCATCACCTACCCCAGCGCGCCTCGGCCCTCGGTGAGTCATCTCGACCTCGAGATCGTCGACGGCGAGTTCTTGGTGCTCGTGGGCCCTTCGGGCTGCGGAAAGTCCACAACCCTACGAGCCTTGGCCGGATTGGAGGCGATTAGCTCCGGCTCCATCCTCATTGGGGATCAGGATGTGAGCTGCATGGATCCAGCGGAACGCGATATCGCCATGGTGTTCCAAAACTATGCGCTTTACCCCACCATGAGCGTGCGGGAGAATATGGGCTTTTCGCTGAAGCTCGCCAAGCACACCAAGGCGGAGATCAACGAGAGGGTGGAACACGCGGCGCAACTTTTGGATCTGGATGGGCTATTGGATCGCCGTCCTAAGGATCTCTCCGGCGGCCAGCGCCAGCGGGTGGCAATGGGTCGCGCCATCGTGCGCGAGCCCCAGGTATTTCTCATGGATGAGCCTTTGTCGAACCTCGACGCCAAGCTGCGCGTGCAGACCCGCAGTCAGCTTTCTTCCCTGCAACGCACACTCGGCACCACCACTGTGTATGTCACTCATGACCAGGTGGAGGCCATGACCATGGCCGATCGGGTGGCCGTGCTCAATGAAGGCACCTTGCAGCAGGTCGCTACCCCGCAGGAGTTATACAGCGAGCCGGCTAATGCTTTTGTGGCCGGGTTTATTGGCTCGCCCGCGATGAACCTCATCGAGATCTCCGATGCGCAGCGCGGGCGGGCCATGTTAGGTATTCGCCCCGAGAATGTGCACGTCGCTGTACCGGGTGAGCAGCGTCCGGGCCGCTGGGCCCCAGTGGAGATCGTGGTGGATCTGGTGGAGGCCCTCGGCTCGAGTACCTATCTCTACGGGCATATGACTTCCAGTCCCGAGGTGCGGCTCGCGGTGCGCCACGATGGTGAGCCCATAGGTCGTGGCGCGCAGATCACCGTGGAGCTAGACCTCACCAAGGCCCACTACTTCGATACGAAGACTGGGAGCCGCATCACATAACCCTCTTTAGGGGTGATTAAATGCACAAGCTCCCCGCAGGATGTCTGCGGGTCACTACATTTGAGGGAAGTTGTTCATAGTACGCAAGGAGTTTTATATGTCGACTTCCCGCATGTCCACCGCCGCGGTACTCGCGGCAACCGCGCTGGCCTTCACCGCGTGTTCCTCTGACGGTGGTAGCGCCGAAGCCCCCGAGGTGGACAACGCCGATGGCCGTGGCCCCATCACCTTCGCGATGGGCAAAAACGACACCGATAAGATCACGCCCATTATCGAGGCGTGGAATGCCGAGCACCCGGACGAGCAGGTCACTCTCTCTGAGCTGGCCGGCGAGGCTGATGCGCAGCGTGACACCTTGGTACAGTCGCTGCAAGCCGGCAACTCGGATTTCGATGTGATGGCCCTCGATGTGGTGTGGACCGCGGACTTCGCCGCCAATCAGTGGCTGGCCCCGCTCACCGATGACCTCGAGGTAGACACCGACGGCCTCTTGCAGGCCACCGTGGAGTCCGCCACCTATGGCGGCACTCTCTACGCCTTGCCGCAGAACACCAACGCCCAGCTGCTCTACCGCAATACCGAGCTGGTCAAGGACGCCCCAGAAACCTGGGAAGATCTGAGCAATTCCTGCGAGGAAGTCTCAGACAAGGACTGTCTGACTATCCAGCTCAAGGAGTATGAGGGCCTGACCGTCAATACCTCCGCGTTCATTCACGGCTGGGGCGGCGAGGTGCTCAACGATGACGGCACCTCGGCAGTGGAGTCCGAAGAGTCCCGCGCCGGCCTGCAAGCCATGGTGGACGCCTACAAGAATGGCGTGATTGCCAAGAACGCCCTAGCCACCACCGAGGAGGAGACCAACTTGGCTTTCACCGAGGGCACCACCGCCTACGCGGTGAACTGGCCGTACATGTACCGCAACGCCGAGGACTCGGAGGCCACCGCCGGCAAGTTCGAGGTCCAGCCCCTGGTGGGCAAGGACGGCGTGGGCGTGTCCGCGCTGGGCGGCTACAACAACGCCATCAACATCAATTCTGAGCACAAGGCCACCGCGAAGGACTTCATGGAGTTCATCGTCTCCGAGGAGAATCAGAAGAGCTTCGCCGAGAATTCCTTCCCGCCGGTGCTGGCCTCTATCTACGATGACGAGGCCCTGGTTGAGGAGTTCCCCTACCTGCCCGCGCTGAAGGAGTCGTTGGAAAGCGCCAAACCGCGCCCGGTGACCCCCTTCTACACCGCCGTATCTAAGGCCATCCAGAACAACGCCACCGCCGCTCTCAAGGGCGACGTCACTGTGGACGAGGCCACCGAGTCGATGTCCGCCGCCATCACTAACGCCTCGCGTTAATCCTTGGCACTGCGCCATCGCGCAAGCTCATCGACCCACTGTCCTGTTTCTCGGGGCAGTGGGTTTTCTGCGCTTATCGCCGCCACCTCCCTGACAGCGGGGGCGGGCGAGCCTCACTGAGAGACCGCTGGCGCTACATTGAGAGAAGAGACAGAAGAATGCTCCACTGCACCCGATACCAAGGAAGCGAGTAGCAGCTGATGGAAAGGTTGAAGCAACGGCGGCAGGCCGCGTTTCTCATCGCGCCGGCCATGACCGTGCTGGCGATCGTGATCGGCTATCCGATCGTGCGCGCCATCTGGTTGTCGTTCCAGCAGGATAAAAAGCTCGATCCCACCACGGGCGTGTTCGTTGATGGCGGCTTCGCCGGTTTCGATCACTACCTGTACTGGCTCACCCAGCGCTGCATGCAGCCTGATGGCACCATCAGTACCTGCCCTTCCGGCGTGATCTCCTCCGACTTCTGGCCGGCAGTGTGGGTGACGCTCTTTTTCACCGTGGTGGCTGTGAGCATCGAGGTGGTACTGGGCATGTGGATGGCGATCGTAATGAACCGCGAGTTCAAGGGCCGCGCCCTACTGCGCGCCGCGGTCCTGATCCCGTGGGCGATTCCCACGGCGGTCACCGCGAAGCTGTGGCAGTTCATCTTCGCCCCGCACGGGGTGATTAACTCCCTGCTGGGCCACGACGTCGCGTGGACCACTGATCCTTGGGCGGCGCGTTTCGCGGTGATCGTCGCCGATGTGTGGAAAACCACCCCCTTTATGGCGTTGCTGATCCTGGCTGGGCTGCAGATGATCCCGAAGGATGTCTACGAGGCTGCCAAGGTCGATGGCGCGAACTCGTGGCAGATTTTCCGCCGCATCACCCTACCCTTGGTCCGACCGGCGCTCATGGTGGCGGTGCTTTTCCGCACCTTGGACACCCTGCGCATGTACGATTTGCCGGTCATTATGATCTCGGCATCCTCCAACTCCCCCACCGCGACGATCTCGCAGCTGGTGGTGGAGGACCTGCGGCAGAATAACTTCAACTCCGCTTCGGCGCTGTCCACGCTGATCTTCCTGCTCATCTTCGCCGTCGCGTTCATCATGATTCGTTTCCTCGGTGCTGACGTCAACCGCAGTGCCACCCAGGACGAACGCAGGACCGATGACGACGATGCTCTCCCCTCGTCTACCGTGGCCCTGCCCGCGGTGAGTGCCCCGCTGCAGCTCAAGGAGGCCAACCGATGAAAGCACTCCGCAACTACCTCGGTGTGATCCTGATTCTGGTGTGGGGGCTGGCCCCCTTCTACTGGATGCTCGTGACCGCGCTGCGCGATAGCGCCCACACCTTCGACACCACCCCGTGGCCCACCCACGTCACCTTGGATAACTTCCGTGACGCCTTGGCCACCGATAAGGGCAATGACTTTCTCGCCGCCATCGGCAATTCCTTGATCATTGGATTGGTCACCACAGTGCTGGCCGTGATGGTGGGCGTGTTCACTGCCTATGCCTTGGCGCGGCTCGACTTTCCCGCCAAGGGCTTCGTCACCGGTATCGTGCTGGCCGCCTCAATGTTTCCCGGTATTGCGTTGGTGACCCCGCTATTCCAGCTCTTCGGCGATCTCGGGTGGATCGGCACCTACCGGGCGCTGATCATCCCGAATATCTCCTTTGCGCTGCCGCTAACCATCTACACCCTCGTGTCCTTCTTCCAGCAGTTGCCCTGGGAGCTCGAGGAGGCGGCCCGCGTCGACGGCGCCAGCCGCGGCCAGGCCTTCCGCACGGTGCTCTTGCCGCTGGCCGCGCCGGCGCTGTTTACCACCGCTATTCTCGCCTTCATCGCCACCTGGAACGAGTTCATGCTGTCCAAGCAGCTCTCCACCACCAGCACCGAGCCGGTGACGGTCGCCATCGCCCGCTTCTCTGGCCCCTCGGCGTTCGAGTACCCTTACGCGGCCATCATGGCCGCCGGCGCTCTGGTGACCGTGCCGCTGGTGATCATGGTGCTGGTATTCCAGCGCCGCATCGTCGCCGGTCTCACCGCCGGCGGCGTGAAGGGATAAACCGCCGGCCGATAGGATGGGCCGCGGAGAATACACACGTCCAATGCTCGAGGAAGGATCGCCGCTGTGTCGCAGTCGAGTGAGATGAGACGAAAGAAATTGGTGTGGGAGGCGCTCGTGGGGTTCTGCGGCACGTTCGCCGCAATCGCCGTGGCGCAGGCGGTGGCTAATATTCTCCGCCCCGAGCCGGAGGTATGGCCGGCGCTACTGGCCCTCGTGCTGGTGATCGCCACGGTGACCCTGTGGCGCAGCGGCCAGAATAGGTTTCAGCTTCCGCCAGACGATACGCAACGCTGAATGCGCCAGCGCCCCCGCTTCCCGCAGGCATAACCACAGTACTTCGGGGAAGGGAGTGGGCGCCCCGATCGTCTCTAGCGCGTAGCCGTGATGCCACGCCCACAGCCGGATGCGGGGCAGATGGAAGCGATTCGAAACCACCACATAGCGGATGTCCTCTCGCCCATAGTGCTCCCGTAGCAGCTCGCGTACGTGCTCTAGATTCTCATTGGTGGATTCCGCACGGTCTTCCAGCACGATCGAGGCTCGGTCGATGCCGTGCTCCGCCAGCCACTGTGCCATCACCGGCGCCTCATCGCGGCCAGTAACCACCACCACGTCCCCGCGGGCGATTGCTGCACGGCCGGGAACGAGGGCCGCACGCAGCCGCCGCTCTAGGGGGCGGCGCGGCTGGGCATGCTCCACACTGGCGCCCAGCACCACCACAGGCCGCGGCTGGGGGCTCACCCGAGCAGCTTCTTCTGCAGGGCGCGGTCTTTTTCCAAGACCTCGTTTTTCATATTCTCCTGGTAGTCCACCATCTTCTCCAGCAGGGAGGAATCGCCAGCGGAGAGCACCCGCACGGCGAGCAGGCCGGCGTTTTTCGCCCCGCCGATAGAGACGGTGGCCACCGGCACGCCGCCCGGCATCTGCACGATCGACAGCAGCGAATCCATGCCATCGAGATCCTTCAGTGCCCGCGGAATGCCGATCACCGGCAAAGGAGTGGCCGCAGCCACCATGCCGGGCAGGTGCGCGGCCCCGCCGGCGCAGGCGATGATGCACTTCAGGCCGCGGGTGTGGGCCTCGCGGGCATAGTCCAGCATCCGCTCTGGGGTACGGTGCGCCGAGACCACGCCGACCTCGAAAGGCACCCCGAACTCTGCGAGGATCTCCGCGGCAGGCTCCACGGTGGGCCAGTCCGAGTCCGAGCCCATGATAATTCCAACTACTGGCTGCATTCTTTTTCTCCTTCGATCATCCGCTCGCGGGCGCTCACGACTGTGAGGGCCAGTGTGCATGAACCATGAAATAGGCGGCGGCGCGCGCATCGGCGCGCAGGGCGTCCACATCGCCTTCGCCACTGAGATTGACGTGCCCGATCTTGCGCCCTGGGCGATAGCCCTTGCCATAAAGGTGAATCTTGGCCTGGGGATAGCGCTTCCACACCTCGGCCTGGCGCTCGGCCCAGCTGAGCTCTGGATCCTCCTCGCCGCCGAGGATATTGGCCATCACCGTGTAGCTGGCGGTGGGGGTTGTTGCCCCCAGCGGCATATCCAGCACCGCGCGAAGGTGCTGTTCGAATTGGCTGGTCACACATCCGTCCTGGGTCCAGTGTCCGGTGTTGTGGGGGCGCATGGCCAACTCGTTGACAAAAATCTCACCCGCGCTGGTTTCAAAGAGCTCCACCGCCAGCACACCTGTCACCCCGAGAGTGTCCGCCACCCGGCGCGCCATCGCGGCAGTGCGCGCCTCTACGCTCTCATCGAGGCCAGGGGCCGGGGCGACCGCCAACGCACACACCCCGTTTTCTTGCACCGACTCCACCACCGGCCAGCTCACGCATTCGCCAGAGGGCCTGCGCGCCACCATCGCCGAGAGCTCACGGCGTAGCTCCACCTTGGTCTCGGCCATCAGGTCAATGCCCTGCGCGAGGAGTGTCTCCACGCGTTCGCACAGCTCCTCTTCGCTATCGATAAACCACACGCCTTTGCCGTCATAGCCGCCGCGGCGCGCCTTGAGGCATACTGCGCCGTTGACGCGGGCGAAGAACTCTCGGGCGTCGGCGACACTGGTGATGGCGGCAAAGTCCGGTACGGGCGCACCCAGCTCGCTGAGGTGGCGCCGCTGCAGCAGCTTGTCTTGGGCGTAGACAAGCGCCTCGGGACGGGGCTGGATATTGACGCCCTCGCCGATGAGGGTGTGTTGGTGCTCATTGGGCACATGCTCGTGATCGAAAGTCACCACGTCCGCTCCGGCGCAGACCGCGCGGAGATCATCCAGATCGGTGTAGTCGCCGATATACACATCGTGGGCCACTTGGGCGGCCGAGGAGTCTGGGCGGGAGGCAAGCACGCGCAAGGATTGCCCCAATTCGATGGCCGCCGTCTGCATCATGCGGGCAAGCTGACCGTCGCCGATCACGGCGACGATCGGAAAGCCGGGCGCGTGGGCGGACATGTGGTCGCTAGCTGGCTGCTCTGTAGTCACAGATACACAGTGTAGGAGGTCAAAGACCCCGCTGGGTATTTGAGGCCACTCCAGCCACCGCCCGCCTAGCGCCGCTGCGCCAGCACGGAATTAATGGCCTTGACCGCTTGCTTGGGCTTGGGCACCCCACGAAAGACCATGGGGCGGGGTTGGCCGGCCACCTCGAGAACCACGGCGCCGCGCTGCTTGCTAGCCCGGTAGATATAGCGCATCCCAATCGACTGGGAACGAGCGCGCAGAGCGGGCCCGCGCACCACCACGCGCTGAGTGGTCACCGTGAAGCGGCGGCGACGGGCGCGCACCACGGGCAGCACGAAGCGCCACAGCACCAGCAGTACCCACAGCAGCAGCACCAGCCCGCGGGTCTCTGCGGGAAAATAGCCCACCTGCTCATAGCCGGGGCTGCCGGGCAGGCGATCGAAAAAGCCGATGGCGATCCACGCCAGCCCTGTCCACAGCACGAGTTCGAGCGCCGGGAAGGTCAATCCCGTCACCGGGGTGGTGGCGTCAAAGATGCAGCGCTCGCGGTTGTCCACAATGGTCATAGTGGCCTCAGAGCCTAGCGCTTCAGCCGCAGGTGCTCCACATCGCCAGCGGAGAGCTGGTGGAGCTCGCCAGCCGTATCGCACACGTGGATGCGGCCATCATCGCCCACCCCCACGCACTCCCCCTCCAGTACCTGCGTTTCGGAGAGATGCACCCGTACCTGCTGCCCAATGGAACTGCATACCTGGCGATAGGCCTCCATAGGGCTTATCACCCCCGCCGCCCACTGGCCAAGGCGGTGATGCAGCGCTAGGAGAATATCGCCGACGAGGTCAGTGCGGTCCACCTCGTAGCCTTCCAGCTCAAGCGAGGTGGCGTGCGGCACCGGCAGCTCGTCTTGGGTGAGCGAGACATTGAGGCCTAGGCCCATCACCAGCGCTGGTTCCTCACCTAAGGAAACGGCTTCGCCGAGGATGCCGCAGAGCTTCTTGCCATTCAGCAGCACATCATTGGGCCACTTCAATTGGGCGTTGATGGAGTGCTCGTGCAAGGCGTCGATAAGCGCCAGCCCTGTCATCAGCGGCATTGTTCCCAGCCGCGCGAGGGCAGAGCCGTGCGGGCGAAACAACACAGACAGGGTGACCTGAGAATACGGCGGGGTGACCCACACTCGGTTCTTGCGCCCCTTGCCGGCGGTTTGGGATTCGGTCACCGCCGCGGACCAGGTGGGGGCGCCCTCGGTGGCCGCCTTAGCGAGATCCGTGTTCGTCGAACCCGTTTCTTCGGTGTAGTAGAGGTGCGTGAAAGGACCATGACCCACGACACGCTGGTGGAGTCGGGCCGTATCAATTGGTCTGCGCTCGTTCATGCCCTCCAAGACTAGTCGTTTATTCGCCCTATGCACCGGATTGTGGCCGCCGCAGCACTGTGCTCACCGCGGCGGCTGTGTGGGAGAACACGGAAAAAGTTGGGCGACATGCCCGAAATTTCTAGACACAAAACAAAGAATGCTCTACTATCCCCAAACATGACAATTTCCTCACCTTTGCGCGCCGACACCCTCCCCGATCCGAATCGACGCCCCACCACCGCCGAAAAGATCGCTGCCCTCAAGCAGCTGCGTTCCGAAGCTGCCACCCCCATGGGCACCCGCCCCATTGAGAAGCGGCACGACCAAGGCCGACTCACCGCACGGGAACGCCTCGATTTCCTGCTGGATGAGAACTCTTTCGTGGAAACCGATCAGCTGGCACGCCACCGCACCCACGAGTTCGGCATGCACGCACGCCGGCCGCTCACCGATGGCATTGTCACCGGCTGGGGCACCATCGACGGTCGGGAAGTCTGTGTCTTCTCCCAGGATGCTGCGGTCTTTGGCGGCGCCCTCGGAGAGGTCTATGGCGAAAAGATGATCAAGATCATGGAACTCGCCACCACCACCGGCCGCCCCCTCATCGGCCTGTACGAGGGTGCGGGCGCCCGCATCCAAGAAGGCGCCGTCTCGCTGGATCTCATCGCGCAGACCTTCTACCAGAACGTGCAGGCATCCGGCGTAGTGCCGCAGATTTCGGTGATCATGGGCGCCTGTGCCGGCGGCAACGCCTACTCCCCTGCCCTCACCGACTTTGTGGTGATGGTAGACGAAACCTCCAAGATGTTCGTGACCGGCCCAGACGTGATCAAGACCGTCACCGGTGAGCTCATTACCCAAGAGGAGCTGGGCGGGGCCTCCACCCACATGGCCACTGCCGGCAACACCCACTACACCGCCAGTTCGGACGAGGATGCGCTCGAGTGGGTGCAGGACCTGCTTCGCTATCTGCCGAATAACAACCGCGACCAGGCCCCGCCGGAGGAACCAGTGGATCTTGCAGAGCTGCCAAGCGTGGAGGAATTGGCCCTCGATTCCATCATTCCGGACTCCCCCAGCGTTCCTTATGATGTGCGCGATGTGATCTCCGCACTCACCGATGACGCCGATTACTTCGAGATCCAGGCCGACCGCGCCGAGAGCGTCGTCACCGCCTTCGGCCATGTCGATGGGCAACCGGTGGGTTTTGTGGCGAATCAGCCGCTGCATTTCGCCGGCTGCCTCGATATCGATTCCTCCGAGAAGGCCGCCCGCTTCGTACGCACCTGCGATAGCTTCAACATCCCGATCGTGATGCTGGTGGATGTGCCCGGCTTCCTGCCTGGTGCAGCCCAAGAATATGGCGGCATTCTGCGTCGTGGCGCCAAGCTGCTCTACGCCTATGGCGAGGCCACCGTACCGAAGATCACCGTGACCATGCGCAAGGCCTATGGCGGCGCCTACTGCGTGATGGGCTCCAAGGGCCTCGGCGCCGATGTGAATCTGGCGTGGCCAACCGCGGAGATCGCGGTGATGGGTGCGGCAGGCGCAGTGGGATTCATTTACCGCAAGGAGCTGTCCGCAGCCGCCGCCGAAGGCAAGGACGTGGCCGCACTCATCGAATCCTATGAGCGGGAGTACAACGACCACTTCCTCACTCCCTATCAGGCTGCCGAGCGCGGGCTTATCGACGCCGTCATTCTGCCCTCGGAGACGCGCGAGTCCATCATTCGCAATCTGCGCCTGCTGCGTTCCAAGGTGGAACACCGCCACGCCCGCAAGCACGGAAATATGCCGCTCTAGGACCTGCGGCTAGGGCAGCGAGGCGCCGTCCCATCACCCCATACCCTCACCTCATCTCGGGGCAATACCCACCTCATCCCGAGGCGAGGTGGGGCTTTTCCCTCCGAACGCTACCCCCGTATACGTGGATTTTTGCGGTGAAAATTGAAATGCAGGCTGCTTTGGGCAACATTGTGGCCTTCAACACCTAAACTTAGGAACTATGACTGCCGCACAGACTCCGGGCGATACCATGCCCGACGTAAACACGACCGCAGGCAAGCTCGCCGATCTGCGAGCACGCCTGACCGAAACCCACGCCCCAATGGGCCCTGCTTCTGTGGAGAAGGTCCACGAGGCGGGTAAGAAGACCGCTCGTGAGCGCATTGAGTACCTGCTCGATGATGGCTCCTTCGTGGAGATCGACGCCCTCGCCCGGCACCGCTCCAAGAACTTCGGTCTCGATGCCAAGCGCCCCGTCACCGACGGTGTCGTGACTGGTTATGGCACCATCGACGGCCGCAAGGTGTGTGTATTCTCCCAGGATGGCGCCGTCTTCGGTGGCGCCCTCGGCGAGGTCTACGGCGAAAAGATCGTCAAGATCATGGATATGGCGATTAAGACCGGCGTGCCGATCATCGGTATCAACGAGGGTGCGGGTGCCCGCATTCAGGAGGGCGTGGTGTCCCTCGGCCTCTACTCCAAGATCTTCTTCCGCAACACCCAAGCCTCCGGCGTGATCCCGCAGATCTCGCTGATCATGGGCGCCTGCGCTGGCGGCCACGTCTACTCGCCCGCCCTCACAGACTTCATCGTGATGGTGGACAAGACCTCCAAGATGTTCATCACCGGCCCCTCGGTGATCAAGACCGTCACCGGCGAGGAAGTGACCCAGGAAGAGCTGGGTGGCGCCTCCACCCACATGGCTACCTCCGGCACCTCCCACTACACCGGTGCAGATGACGCCGACGCCCTCGACTGGGTGCGCGAGCTCATCGGCTTCCTCCCGCAGAACAACCGCGACGAGGCCCCGCGTGTTGAGGCGGAGATCATGGAAGGTTCCATCCAGGACAACATCAACGAAGCTGATTTGGAGCTGGACACCCTCATTCCGGATTCCCCGAACCAGCCTTATGACATGAAGGACGTCATTACCCGCATCATCGATGATGGCGACTTCTTGGAGATTCAGGAAAACTACGCCGAAAACATCATCATCGGTTTCGGCCGCGTC
This sequence comes from Corynebacterium sp. 11A, assembly GCF_008930935.1. NCBI lineage: Bacteria > Bacillati > Actinomycetota > Actinomycetes > Mycobacteriales > Corynebacteriaceae > Corynebacterium > Corynebacterium sp. 11A. The sequence goes on along the minus strand of NZ_PQMR01000009.1, from coordinate 88,373 downwards.
GAGGGACGCTCCGTGGGTATTGTGGCCAACCAGCCGATGCAGTTCGCCGGCTGCTTGGACATCAAGGCCTCCGAGAAGGCCGCCCGCTTCGTGCGCACCTGCGATGCCTTCAATATCCCGATCCTCGAATTCGTCGATGTGCCCGGCTTCCTGCCCGGCACCAACCAGGAGTACGAGGGCATCATTCGCCGCGGTGCGAAGCTGCTCTACGCCTACTGCGAGGCCACAGTCGGCAAGATCACTGTGATCACACGCAAGTCCTATGGCGGCGCCTACTGCGTGATGGGCGGCAAGGAAATGGGCGCAGACATTGTGCTCGCATGGCCCACCGCACAGATCGCCGTGATGGGCGCCTCCGGCGCTGTGGGCTTCATCTACCGCAAGGAGCTCAAGGCCGCCGCCAAGGAGGGCAAGGACGTTCAGGAGTTGATGAAGGAATACGAGGCCGAGTACGATCGCGAACTCGTTAATCCCTACATGGCTGCCGAGCGCGGCTTCGTCGACGCCGTGATCCCGCCGTCCGAGACCCGCGGCCAGATCATCGAGGGCCTGCGCCTGCTCGACCGCAAGGTTGTCAGCGTTCCCGCCAAGAAGCACGGAAATATCCCGCTCTAAGCCGGTACCACGCGCGAGCCACGAGAAGTTAAAGAGGAAGAAAGCATGTCAGACTCCCGTCCGGAGAACACGGATTCCCCAGAGACCACTGAGGCAGCAGAGGCTGCAAAGAAGCCCTTCTTGAGCATCGTCAAGGGCAATCCGAGCGACGCTCAGGTGGCCGCGTTGACCACCGTGTTCGCTGGGCTTGCTTCTGCGGCCGCGGCAGCCGAGAAGAAAGAAGTCGACCGCAACAAGTGGGGCAATTACGCCGAGCGGCTCAACCGCCCGACCACCTATAACCCCAACGCATTCCGCAACGTCAGCTTCTACTAGCTTTCGCAGAAGCAGCCTCGCGTATCCAGCGCCGCCCCGTTGTACCCAGTGTGGTAGAACGCGGCGGCGCTGTCGCGTGCACAGCCACCACATACGCGCCGTGTCATGGCCTTAACCTGCCCCGAGGAAACTCCGCGCAGGCAAGAAGAGGATAATTGCTGCCGTTAGCACAACGCTTTCACTGTGGCGGTCCGTGGCGTCGAGCGTCCTCCCAGCCAGCATCGACTGGCTTGGGGCGTCCGCACGGCCACCGACTCGTCCAGTTTGTCTTCTTCACGATGGAAAAGAGGAACATGAACGCGACAACCTCCGACACGGGCTCGCCCGCGGCGCAGACGCGCGGCCCGATCAGTGAGTTAACGCTTAGAGCGGTCATCATCGGTGGTCTCATTACCCTAGTATTCACCGCCGCCAATGTGTACTTGGGTCTGAAGGTCGGTCTCACCTTTGCCACCTCCATCCCAGCTGCGGTGATCTCGATGGCGATCCTGCGTAAGTTCGCAGGCCACACCATCCAAGAAAACAATATTGTGCAGACCATCGCTTCTGCCGCCGGCACCCTATCTGCCATTATCTTCGTCCTCCCCGGACTCGTCATGATCGGCTGGTGGAGCGGCTTCAGCTACTGGGAAACGGCCTTTGTGTGCGCCATCGGCGGCATCCTGGGCGTGATGTATTCCATCCCACTGCGCCGCGCCCTCGTCACCGGCTCGGATCTGCCCTACCCCGAGGGTGTCGCCGCTGCCGAGGTGCTCAAGGTGGGCGATGAGCAGGGATCGGCCGAGGAGAATAAGCGTGGACTCGCCGTCATCGTCGGCGGCGCGTTGGTCTCTGCCGGCTATGGCCTGCTGGCCGCAGTGCGTGCCGTGGCGGGTTCAGTCACCTCCACCTTTAAGTTCGGTGCCGGCGGTACCATGATCGGCGGCAGCCTCTCCCTGGCGCTGATCGGTGTCGGCCACTTGGTGGGTGTGGCCGTGGGTATTGCCATGCTCGTGGGCCTCGCAATCTCCTATGGTGTGCTACTGCCCGTCTTCACCTCCAGCGATATTGCCGCTGGCGGGGTCCTCGACGAGGTCGTGCCCGCCATGTTCTCCTCGGATGTGCGTTTCGTGGGTGCCGGCGCCATGGCTGTAGCCGCCATCTGGACCCTGCTGAAGATCATTGGCCCCATCATCTCTGGCATGAAGGATGCTCTGGCCTCCTCCCGTGCTCGCCACGATGGCCAGTCCGTGCCCCTCACGGAGCGCGATATCCCCTTCAGCATTGTGGTCACCACCACCCTGATCTCCATGCTGCCGGTGGGGCTGCTGCTGTGGCTGTTTGTGAAGGATTCCTCCATCACCCACCACACCACCGGCCTAGTGCTGCTAAGCATCATCTACGTTCTGCTGGTGGGCCTCGTGGTGGCCGGTATCTGCGGCTATATGGCCGGTCTCATTGGCGCCTCCAACTCCCCGATCTCGGGTGTGGGCATTATCGTGGTCATCACCGCGGCGCTGCTGATCAAGCTGGTCACCGGCAATGAGCACGAAACCAACGCCACCGCCTTGGTGGCTTATACGCTGTTCACCTCGGCGGTGGTATTCGGTATTGCCACCATCTCGAACGATAACCTGCAGGATCTCAAGACCGGTCAGCTGGTGGGCGCAACCCCGTGGCGCCAGCAGTTCGCGCTGATCATCGGTGTGCTCTTCGGCTCCGCCATCATTCCGCCGGTGTTGCAGCTGATGCTCACCGGTTTCGGTTTCGTGGGCATGGAGGGCGCCGGCCCGGACGCTTTGGCCGCACCCCAGGCGGCGCTGCTGTCCAGCGTGGCTGAGGGCATCTTTGGCAATTCCTTGGACTGGAGTCGCATCGGTTTGGGCGCGCTCATCGGTGCCGGCATCATTGTGGTAGACGAGATCCTCCGCCGCACCACCCGCTTCTCCCTGCCGCCGCTGGCGGTGGGCATGGGCATGTACTTGCCGGTGGCCCTCACCCTGATCGTGCCGATTGGCGCCTTCATCGGTTTCTTCTACAACCGCTGGGCCGATAAGCACGATGAGCCGGAGCCGATTAAGCGCCTCGGCGTGCTGCTGGCCACCGGCCTCATCGTGGGTGAGTCCCTCTTCGGCGTGCTCAACGCCGGCATCATCGCTGCCGCGGGCACCTCGGATCCGCTCGCGCTATTCGGCGAGGACTTCGCCCCGATCGCGCAATGGCTGGGCGTTCTCGTCTTCGCCGGCGCCATCGCAGCTATGTACCGCTGGGTGGGTAAGAAGGCCACCAGCTAGGATCTGTGCACATGCGTCTCGTTCTCGCCTCCGCATCCCCGTCCCGCCGCTCCATCCTGCGCGCCGCCGGCGTTGAGCCGCTGTGCCAGCCCGCAGAGGTGGATGAGCGCGCCATCGAGGCCTCGCTGACGGGGCGAGAACCCCATGAGATCGTCAGTGCTCTCGCTCGCGCCAAGGCCGAGGCGGTGGCCGAGCACTTCGCCGCAGATATCGTGGTGGGCTGCGATTCCATGTTGCTTATCGACGGTCACCTCCAGGGCAAGCCCCACACCGTGGAGGCAACCATCGAGCGCTGGCGGGCGCAGCGGGGACGCACCGCCACGCTCATTACGGGCCACTGCATTATCTCGCCACGAGGCTGCGTCGAGAAGTCTGCACAGACCCGGCTGCGTTTTGCCGAGGCCAGTGACCGCGATATCGAGGCCTATGCCCGCACCGGCGAAGCGCTGGAATGTGCTGGGGCTTTTACTCTCGAAGCCATCGGCGGCTGGTTTATTGACCGCATCGAGGGCGATCCCTCGAGTGTGATCGGGCTGTCGCTGCCGGTGCTTCGCTCAGCGCTGTATCAGCTGGGCTATGAGGTCCATGAATTTCTGCGCTGAGGCTGCTACGGCGACTATCCTCTAGAGCCATGACGCAATTTAAGGATATGCTCGCCCCACCGCCGCTGCACCTGCCGGAGGATCCGGCCGCCGATGCCGCCGGCCCGCTGGTGTCTGCGGTGCTCAACCACCCCGAATCACCGCTGCTGTGGGCCCAGCTCGCAGAAGAGGTCCTAGCCACCGCAGAAAGCGATAGCGATCGCGCGCAGGCCTATGCCTATGCCCGTACCGGCTATCACCGCGGCCTCGACCGGCTGCGCGCACACGGCTGGAAGGGCTGGGGGCCACTGCCCTACTCCCATGAGCCGAACCGCGGAGTGCTGCGCGCTATCGCCGCCCTCGCACGGGTATCGGCGATGATCGACGACACAGCGGAATACGAGCGATGCGAGCAGATGCTTAAGGACGCCGACCCCGAGGCCGCCGCCACCCTCCTGCACTAAACGCGCGGCCACTCCTTCATCACGTCCTCGTGATCGAGCTTCTCCCAGCGCGCATGCTGCGGCTCTTGGGTGCGCACCGCCGCTACCAGCGACTCCGCCACCCACACATCGCCAACGATCAGCATGACGCTTTCCACTAGCCCAGTGAGGGTGCGCGGCTTGGTGGATGCAGCCTGCTTCACCGCCTCGGTGCGAATTCGCCCCAAGGCGTTCTCCCGCTGGGCATCATCCACCACGAAAGCACGAATAGTATTCAGCGCGTCCACCTCTTGGGTGGCGTCGAGACCGGCGGCGAGTACCGCGCGCACAAAAGCCTTTTCATCATCGCTGCCGGGCCGCAGCAGCACCATCAGTCGCCGCTGGTTCAACTCGAGGGCGGCGACGCGCCGTTCTAGGGACTGCACATCAGTCATGGTGGATCTCCTTTATACGAGGCATCGTGACTCTATGGGCTGATTATAAAACCGGCCCAGACCATGACGAAGGCCCGGCCCCGATGAGATTCACCGAGTCCGGGCCCTGCGCTCACGCGGCGCTCGAGCTATGCCTCACAGGGTCGCGCTCTTAAGCGTGCTTGGCCTCCACGCGCTTGATGGCCTCCTCGGCCACCATTTCCTGGATACCCATGTCCAGCTCGGAGGTGAAGCCCACGCAGGAGCAGTTGATCTCACCGAGCACGTAGGTGTCGCCGCCATCCTCGGCGTCGTCCAGCATGAAGTCAGCGGTCCAGATCAGCGGGATGTTGTCGCCGCCAAGCTTCTCCGCAATGACCGGGCGCACATCGGCGAACATGTCGATGAGCTCCTGCCACTCTTCCGGCTTGTCATAGGAGTACTTTGCACCGGAGAAGAGGGTGGCGGAGAAGTTGTCGCCGCCCGCGGCCGGCTTCTTGTGCACCACGAACACCGGGTGGGGGCCCACCAGCAGGATACGAATCTCGCCCTCGACGATGCGCGGCATGAAGCGCATGTCTACCAGCATGCCGTTGTCGCCAATGATGTACTGCTCACAGAAATCAATGAACTCACCGAGCTCACGGACCTCGGTGTGGTTGTCCACGGCCTCGGTGCACTTGATCTTGGTGTCGAGGGGCAGCTCGGTGCCGGGCTCGACAGAGGCGGCCAATTCCTTATCCTCTAGCTGCACGCGCCAGATGCCGGAGCCGGTGGAGCCACGGTTCTGCTTGAGTACGCGCTCGCCATAGGACAGGGAGGACGGGAAGGTGGAGTGGAACTTCTCCACGTCGTAGTAGGCGTAGGTATCATCCGGCACCAAGTCGGTGGAGGCGAGCTTGACTAGGGCGTCCTTGGCGCCATAGGCCATCATCTCCTCCGGGGTGGACATGCCCACCAGGCCGGCCTCTTCGGAGAGCTTGGTGAGGAGGGTGAAGTAGCCCTTCTCACCGCCGGGGATATTGCCGGGGTTGACGCGGGAAATATAGGCGTCGAAGTTCTCGGACACGTACTCAAAAAGCTGCTCGGACCACTCGGGGCGGTAATACACCACCTCAGACTTCCAGCCCTTGTCCTTAATGGCGTTAACGATTGGCAGGGTGTCCTTACGGTGACCGTTGAACTGCTTGTCATTGCCGCCTTCAACCTCGAAAACGACGATACCCTTCTTCATAAGCTTTAAACTCTCCTTGTAGAGCGATTGTGAGTCGTGCATGCAGATGTGAAGATCACATAAACTGCGCTGGCTGTAGGGCGCGCTCGGCGCACCACACCTAAGCCGATGCGTAATAGTCAGCAGGCCCGCTAACGACGCTGCTCAGCCGCACAACGATACGTAGATGTGCGCTCGACGCGGAGGCGCTTGGAGAATTACTTCCGGGATCGAGTGCAACTGAGCACTGTTTACGTCGTGAAACTCTCACAGAGTGAGTGCTTAATAGAGGAAAATGCCTCGACAACCATTACTCAGATAATTCTAAGGCAGCACTGTTACTTTCGCTCTACATGCACCTAAAGCGTAATGAACGACACACTGCGCGAATGAGAGTGATGCTCCAACTGGTGATAAAAGTAGAGTGGAAGCTTCTCGAGTGTGCGGGTTCGTACCCGCTGCCACCACTGCAGGCCACCGCCCAGCAGGATGGCGAACGATGCTGGCTCCTAGCATCGTCACGCGCTAGGCCACGGCCTCGCACACCTAACGCCCACTGTATGAGGAATGTGATTGTCCATGCCGATCCCTTTTGACCCCAACCCCGTGCTCGCGGACTATGCCCATCCGGAAAAGATCGTGTCTGCATCCTGGTTGTCCGCACGTCTGGGCACCCCTGGGCTCCGCGTGGTGGAATCCGACGAGGACACCCTCCTCTATGACATCGGCCACGTGCCTGGGGCGGTGCGCATCGATTGGCGCAGCGAGCTCAATGATCCGCTGATCCGCGATTACATCACCGCCGAGCAATTCGCCGAGCTTATGCGCTCGAAGGGCATCGCCAATGATGACACCGTGGTGATCTACGGCGATAAATCCAATTGGTGGGCCGCCTATACCTTCTGGGTATTCACCCTCTTCGGACACAAGGACGTGCGCCTGCTCAATGGCGGCCGCGATGCCTGGATGGCCGAGGAGCGCGACACCAGCTTCGTGGTGCCGGAGTATCCCCGCACCGACTACGAGGTACCCGTCCGCGACGACTCCGAGCACCGCAGCCTCGTGGCCGAGGTACGGGGGAAGCTCGGAGAAACCACGCTGCTCGATGTCCGCGAACCCGATGAGTACACCGGCGCCGCCTCCAATGCGGAGGGCTACCCCGCTGACACCGTCTCCCGTACCGGCCACATCCCCACCGCCATCAACGTGCCGTGGAATAAGGCCGTCTACGCCAATTCGCGCTTCCGCTCCCGCGAAGAACTCGACGAACTCTATGCCGACTACGACAAGGACGCCGACACCATCGTCTACTGTCGTCTCGGCGACCGCTCCGCGCACAGCTGGTTTGTGCTCAAGTACCTGCTCGGCTTCAGCAATGTCCGCAACTATGACGGCTCATGGATCGAGTGGGGAAACATGATCGGTATGCCCATCGTGCACGGCGAGGACCCGGGCACGCTCGATTAGCGCGCCACCGCTCACGCGGTGGCGCGGGGAGTGGTACCGTCAGCGACAGCTCAGCCACCTCTACTTTTGCTCACAAGACATTCCGACTAGCATCACTAGGCACACCCCGAGGACGCCTCTAACTTCAGGCCTCGCCTCGACCGGTGTGCCTTCACTTATGCCCGTGCCTCTCACGCAGCATTCGAGCCCGCGGACGCTATGCAGGGAGAATAGGACCAAACGCACAGGAATATCCGGGGTGCGCGGGCGCCCGCCGCACCCCGCAACACCTCAGCGCCTTACCCAAATTTAGGTGTGGACGGTGGGGGTAATTACGAAATAACTGATCCAAGCCGCCTTTGCTTTGTTGTTAGGTGTGTAACAATGACAGGTAGCCCGACGCTATCCTCACTGCGCATGCCTGTGCATAGCGAGGATCGCACAGCAAAAACTTAAAGGTTTTCAAAACTCAGGAGGGGTTTTAGTGACCGTCGAACAAAAGAAGATCACCAAGGTGCTGGTTGCCAACCGTGGTGAGATCGCCGTCCGCGTTATTCGTGCCGCTCGCGATGCAGGAATCGCCAGCGTTGCGGTCTACGCCGAGCCTGATGCCGAGGCGCCCTTTGTCGCCTTGGCCGATGAGGCATTCGCCCTCGGCGGCTCCACTTCTGCAGAGTCCTACTTGGTCTTCGACAAGATCCTCGATGCCGCCAAGAAGTCCGGCGCCGACGCCATTCACCCTGGCTACGGCTTCCTGTCGGAGAACGGCGACTTCGCCCAGGCCGTCATCGATGCCGGCCTGATTTGGATTGGCCCCTCCCCGCAGTCCATCAACGATCTCGGCGATAAGGTCACCGCTCGCCACATCGCGCTGCGCGCCGAAGCCCCGATGGCCCCCGGCACCAAAGAGCCGGTCAAGGACGCCGATGAGGTGGTGGCCTTCGCTGAGGAGCATGGCCTGCCCATCGCCATTAAGGCAGCTTTCGGCGGCGGCGGCCGCGGCATGAAGGTGGCCTACAAGATGGAAGAGGTCGCCGACCTCTACGATTCCGCTACCCGTGAGGCCACTGCCGCCTTCGGTCGCGGCGAGTGCTTCGTGGAGCGCTATCTAGACAAGGCCCGCCACGTGGAGTGCCAAGTGGTAGCCGATATGCACGGCAACGTTGTGGTTGCCGGCACCCGCGACTGCTCCCTGCAGCGCCGCTTCCAGAAGCTCGTTGAGGAAGCCCCAGCCCCGTTCCTCACCGATGAGCAGCGTACCCAGCTGCACGAGTCCGCTAAGCGTATTTGTAAGGAGGCCGGCTACTACGGTGCTGGCACCGTCGAGTATCTGGTGGGCTCGGATGGACTCATCTCCTTCCTCGAGGTGAACACCCGTCTGCAGGTGGAGCATCCCGTAACCGAGATGACCACCGGGCTAGATCTCGTGCGCGAGCAGTTCCGCATCGCCGAGGGCCGCGAACTGCACATCAAGGAAGATCCCAAGCCGCGCGGTCACGCCATCGAGTTCCGTATCAACGGCGAGGACGCTGGCTCGAACTTCATGCCGGCCCCCGGCACCGTGGTGAAGTACCACGAGCCCTCCGGCCCGGGCGTGCGCATGGACGCCGGTATCGTCCAGGGTTCCGTGATCGGTGGCCAGTTCGACTCTATGCTGGCTAAGCTCATCGTCTACGGAGAGACCCGCGAGGAGGCGCTGCAGCGCTCCCGCCGTGCTCTCGCCGAGTACGTTGTTGAGGGCCTTCCCACCGTGATCCCCTTCCACGCACACATCGTGGAGAACCCCGCCTTCGTGGGCGATGGTGAGAGCTTCGACGTCTACACCAAGTGGATCGAAGAGGAGTGGGACAATCCGATCGAGCCCTACGTGGATCCCGCAGACGCCGATGAGGAAGAGGAGAAGGTTCCTTCCCAGAAGGTTGTCGTGGAGATCGATGGCCGTCGCGTCGAGGTGGCCCTGCCGGGCGACCTGGCTCTGGGCGGTGGCGCTGGCGGCGCCAAGAAGAAGGCCAAGAAGCGTCGCGCTGGCGGCGGCAAGAAGGCTGTCTCCGGTGACGCCGTGGTCGCCCCGATGCAGGGCACCGTGATCAAGGTGAATGTTGAAGAGGGCCAGGAAGTCAACGAAGGCGACACCGTTGTGGTCCTCGAGGCCATGAAGATGGAGAACCCCGTGAAGGCTCACAAGTCCGGCACCGTGGAAGGCCTCAGCGCCGAGAACGGCTCCGGCGTGTCCAAGGGCGAGCCGCTCATGGAGATCAAGTAGTCAGATACCCTCCCTCATAGCCGCGTGCTGCCTCGTGCACACGCGGCTATGTGCTATCTGAGGCGTTGCTCGTGCTGTCCGAGGTGCTTAGCTCATCTAGCGACGACACGCTCGGCGACCAAGACGGTTCGCGACAAAAACTGGCCCCTGTCCTTACCGGACAGGGGCCAGTTCGCTTATGCGCAGCGGGCGCGGCGGCTACTCGATGACGAGGAGCAGGTCGCCGCCCTCAACCTTGGTGGGTTGTTGCAACGCCACTCGAGTGATGGTGCCATCCACGGGGGCGGTGATGGAGGCCTCCATCTTCATGGCCTCGATCACGGCCACGGCGTCGCCAGCGGAGACTTCATCGCCCACGGAGGCGTTCACGGTGACCGCACCGGCGAAGGGGGCAGCCACATGGCCTGGGTTGTTCGGGTCGGCCTGCTCGGCGGCGGCGGTAATGGATTCCACGGACCGATCGCGCACCTTGATGGGGCGGATCTGGCCATTGACATTGCACACCACGGTGCGCATACCCTTATCGTCCGGCTCGGAGATAGCGTCGAGGCGCACCACGAGACTGGACTGGTTCTCCATACGAATCATAGATTCCTCTGCGGATTTCAGACCGTAGAAGAACTCGCGGTCCGTCAGCACCGAGGTATCGCCGAAGAGGCGACGGTGCTCCGCGAACTCCTTGGTGGGCTGCGGGAAGAGCAGGTGGTTCAGCATTTGGCGGCGGGTATCCACATCCTCGCTACGCAGTGCCTCCTCCGACTCGGAGGACAGCGCCTCCAGCGGGTTCTTTCCCTGGGCTCGGCCGTCGAGGGCCCGGCTCCGCAGCGGCTCCGGCCAGCCCCCCGGAGGGGTGCCCAGCTCGCCGCGGAGGAAGGCGATCACAGAATCCGGGATATCGTATTTCTGCGGATCCTTGGCGAAGTCCGCCGGGTCCACACCCGCGCCGACCAGGTGCAGGGCGAGATCGCCCACCACCTTCGAGGAGGGGGTCACCTTGGTGGGGCGGCCAAGCATATCACTCACGGCCGCGTAGTAGTCCTCGATCAGCTCGAAGCGATCCGCCAATCCCAACGCGGTGGCTTGGGCCTTGAGATTCGATAGCTGCCCGCCTGGGATCTCATGCCGGTAGACGCGACCAGTGGGGCCGGCCAGCCCAGTTTCGAAGGGGGCGTACATTTGACGCACGGCCTCCCAGTAGGGCTCCATATCGGAGATCGCCTTGAGTGATAGCCCAGTGTCGCGCTCGGTATTGGCAAACGCCGCCACGATCGCGGAGAGCGAGGGCTGCGAGGTGGTGCCCGCCAGTGGCGCGGACGCACCATCGACGGCATCGGCGCCGGCCTCTGCAGCCGCCATATAGGTGGCCAGCTGGCCGCCAGCGGTGTCGTGGGTGTGCACGTGCACCGGCAGGTCGAATTCCTTGCGCAAGGCCGACACCAAGGTGCGGGCGGCCTGCGGGCGCATGAGCCCAGCCATGTCCTTGATGGCCAAGATGTGGGCGCCGGACTCCACGATCTGCTCAGCGAGCTTCAAGTAGTAGTCCAAGGTGTAGAGCGTCTCATTCGGGTCGGCCAGATTGCCGGAGTAGGCCATGGCCACCTCGGCCACGGCGGTGTTGGTCTCCAGCACTGCCTCGATGGCGGGACGCATCTGCGAAACATCATTGAGTGCATCGAAGATACGGAAGATATCCACCCCAGAGCGGGCCGCTTCCTGCACGAAGGAGTGGCACACCGTATCTGGGTAGGGGGTATAGCCCACGGTATTGCGGCCGCGCAACAGCATCTGGATATTCACATTCGGAATAGCCTCGCGGAGCTGATCCAGCCGCTCCCACGGATCCTCGTGGAGGAAGCGCAGTGCCACATCGTAGGTGGCGCCGCCCCAGGCTTCCACAGAGAACAACTCTGGGGTGAGATAAGACTGTGCCCGCGCAGCGTGCACCAGCGCGGACTGGCGCACCCGAGTGGCGAGCAGAGATTGGTGGGCATCGCGGAAGGTGGTGTCGGTGACCGCGAGCGTGGTGGTCGCGCGCAGCTGCTCGGCGAACTTCTGCGGGCCGAGCTCCTGGAGCACATCACGGGAACCACGGGGGCGCTCTCCCTTGGGCACCACCGGCAGCTTCGCCTTGGCGCTGCCCACCTGGGGCGCGGAACCATTGGGTTGATTGACGGTGACATCGGCGAGGTACTCGAGGATGCGGCTGGGCTCATCGTCGGCGGGCGGGGCCTGTAAGAGCCACGGGTGGTCCTCGATGAAGGAGGTGGAAATCCGCGCGTGCAGGAAGTCCTCCTCGCGCAGCAGGGCGCGCAGGAATCCAATATTGGTAGCCACACCGGAGACGGTGAACTCGGCCAAGGCGCGCTGGGCGCGCGATACCGCGGTGGCAAAGTTCGGGCCACGGCAGGTCATCTTCACCAATAGCGAGTCGAAGTGCGCGGTAATCTCGCCGCCCAGCATGGCGGCGCCGTCCAAGCGCACGCCTGCGCCGCCCGGGGAGCGGTAGGCGGTGATCACGCCAGTATCGGGGCGGAAACCGTTATTGGGGTCCTCGGTGGTGATACGGCACTGCAACGCCACGCCCTCGGTGTGAATGGCGTCTTGGGTGAGTCCCAGCTGCTTCAGGGTCGCACCCGCGGCGATGCGCAGCTGAGTCTGCACGATATCTACCTGGGTGACCTCCTCGGTCACGGTGTGCTCCACCTGGACTCGCGGGTTCATCTCGATGAACACGTGCTTGCCGTTTTCGTCCACGAGGAACTCCACGGTACCGGCGCCCACATAGCCGATGGACTGACAGAATTTCACCGCATCGGCACAGATCTTCTCGCGGAGCTCGGCGCTGAGTTGCTGGGCGGGGGCGATCTCCACCACCTTCTGGTGGCGGCGCTGCAAAGAGCAGTCGCGCTCGTAGAGGTGGATGACATCACCGGTGGTATCGGCGAGGATCTGCACCTCGATGTGCTGTGGGTTAATCACCGCGCGCTCGATATACACGCTCGCATCGCCAAAGGCCGAGAGCGCCTCACGGGAGGCTTCTTCGGCGAGGGCGCGCAGCTTATCGGGGCTGGGGATAAAACGCATGCCGCGTCCGCCACCGCCGGCCACGGCCTTCACGAAGATCGGGTACTCCTGCCCCTCGGCGGCAGCCACGATGTCATCGATATTGTCACTCGGAGTGGACTCCTCCAGGGTGGGCAGTCCCGCCTTGCGGGCGGCGGTGACGGCCGCAGCCTTGTCGCCAGTGAGATCGAGGATCTCAGCCGGCGGCCCCACGAAGGTGATGCCGGCATCGGCACACTTGCGGGCGAGAGCGGCGTTTTCCGAGAGGAAACCATAGCCGGGATAGATGGCATCCGCCCCAGTTTTTTGGGCGGCGCGGATAATCTCATTCGGATCTAAGTAGGCCTTGACGGGCGCGCCTTCTTCCCCGATGCGCACGGCCTCGGTGGCATGCGAGCGGTGGAAGGAGTTGCGATCCTCGATGGGATAGACCGCCACCGTGCTGGCGTCGATCTCATAGGCGGCGCGGAAGGCACGTACCGCGATCTCACCGCGGTTGGCCACGAGCACCTTGTCAAAACTGGGCAGGGACTGATCCTGATTCATATATCTCTTTCTTGGTCGTGTGCCCGTTGTGTCGGGCATATCACACAGAGTAGTGACGTTGAACGCCGCGCTGTGTATGCGCCGTGGAAGAGCAGATGGCTCCGGCGCATGTAAGGAGGAACATGCACCGGAGCCATGATCGTCTCCCTCACACATCCCACATCCTAATGTGGAACGCACCCTAAGAGCCCGAACGCCTCCGCACCGACTGGTGTGCTGCGATGGTGCATCGCCCACATCAGCGAGAGTGAAGTCTAGGCGACCCCTGCCTTTAACTCGGTTATGACTGCCGCTAAAGACCTGAGTGCCGCTTTTTTCTTCATCTCCCGTGCGTGCAGGAACCACCGTGTCGACGCGGCTGCGTGATGCGCCCACCATGCCTGTGGATTTGGGAGTGAGTGAGAGACGCTACCGCCCCTCCTCGGGGGCATCCCCGATAGGGAGGTGCGGAAGTCGTGTTATTCGACCGTATGGGCCGGAACCTTGCGCTGCTCTTCGCCGTTGTAGGCGGAGAGCGGGCGGATGAGCGAGTTGGACTCATTCTGTTCAATGATGTGCGCTGTCCACCCGGTGATCCGCGCCATCACGAAGATGGGAGTAAAGAACTCCACATCGAATCCGAGCAAGTGATAGGCCGGCCCAGAGGGAAAGTCTAGGTTCGGTTTGATGCCCGTGGCCTCGTCCATGGTCCGCGCCATGATGTCGTACATCTCCACCCACGTATCGCCATCGTGGTTCTCGGCGAGCTCCCGAAACGCCGCCTCCATGGTGGGAACGCGGGAATCGCCGCGCTTGTACACGCGATGGCCGAAGCCCATGATCAGTTCCTTGTTGGCCAGGGCATCCTTCACCCACTGCTCCGCTCGAGCGGGGTCGCCGATCTGCAACATGGTGTGCATGACGGCTTCATTAGCGCCGCCGTGCAGCGGCCCCTTGAGGGCACCGATGGCGCCAGTGACGGCCGAGTAGGTATCAGACATGGTGGAGGTGATCACGCGTGCCGTGAAGGTCGAGGCGTTGAAGGAGTGCTCCGCGTAGAGAATGAGCGACTTATCAAAGGCCTCAATATCGGCGCGATCATTGGCTGGGGATCCCTCAGCATCACCGAACACCATGTGCAGGAAATTCTCCGCGAAGCCCTTGCGCGTGGAGGGCTCAATATAGCCTTCGCCGCGGCGGCGGCGAATATCCAGGGCAATCACGGTAGGCAGCTTGGCCATGAGCTCCAGCGAGGTCCGGCGGATGTGATCGGAGTCCTTGGTATAGGCCTCAGGATCTTGGGAGCCGATATAGCTGACAGCGCTGCGCAGCACGTCCATGGGGTGACAGGTGGTGGGCATCTTATTCACCAATTCGATCAGCCCGCGATCGATATGCCGCAGGGCTTTTTCGCGGATGGAGAAGCGACGCAGCTCATCAGGGGTGGGCAGCTCACCATTCCACAGCAGGTAGGCCACCTCCTCGAAGGTGCAGTAACGAGCGAGTTCCTGGACGGGGTAGCCGCGGTAGGTCAGAGAGTTCGTCTCCGGCACCACCTTGGACACGGCGGTGTAGTCCACCACCACCCCAGCGAGGCCCTTGCGAATTGTTGTGTCCTGAGTCATTGTTTTGCCCCACTTTCTGGGTTCGTGTAGGTGAAGATTTCTTGATCGAAGGCGTTGTACTCGGCGTAGCGCAGGAGCTCATAGAGCCGGGAACGATGCTGCATTCGCTCCAGCCACCCCTCTTGGGTGCCAGTCACTGCGAGCTCCTGGAGGGCGTCTTCTACCTGACCCATGGCGATACGCAGCGTGGTCACGGGATAGATCACAGCGTTATAGCCGATGTCCTGCAGCTGCTGGGCGGTGAGCAGCTGGGTTTTGCCGAACTCTGTCATATTCGCCAACAGCGGGATATCGACGGCGGCACGGAAGGCCTCAAAGTCCTGTGGCGTGGTGAGGGCCTCACTGAAGATCATGTCGGCTCCCGCATCCGCATAGGCGCGCGCTCGGTCGATGGCGGCGTCGATTCCTTCCACGCCTGCTGCATCGGTGCGGGCACAGATGATGAAGTTCGGATCGGCGCGTTCATTCACCGCCGCCGTGATGCGGCGAACCATGAGCTCGGTGGGCACCACCTCTTTGCCATCGAGATGGCCACAGCGCTTGGGATTGACCTGATCTTCGAGGTGGCAGCCGGCGACTCCGGCGCTTTCCAGCTCAGCGATGGTGCGGGCCGCGGACATGGGTTCACCGAAACCGGTGTCGGCGTCGACAAGCACCGGCAAGGATGTGCTCCGAGCAATCTGCCGCGAGCGGGCAGCCACCTCGCTGAGGGTGGTCAGGCCGATATCGGGTAGCGCGAGATCGGCGGCGACGACGGCGCCGGAGACGTAGACGCCATCGAACCCGGCGTCCTCGATAGCCCGAGCGACCAGTGGCGAGAATGCGCCGGGCAGTCGCTGCAATTCGCCGCTGCGCAAGGAGCGCGCGAAGCTGGCGCGTATATCGCGGGCAGTGGCCGCAGGGGCGAACAGTCGCTCGTTCATCTAGAACAGCCCCTTCCCGGTGTGCGGCGCCTCTGCCAACACGTCCTCGCGAACCTGGAGATTGAGCTGATTCAACTCCGCGCCCGACAGATCGGCACAGTTCTGCACAGCGTCAAGGAAGCGCTCCTGCTCCTGCTTATCGACGACGCCCTCTGCCAGAGTGGTGAATTTCTGAATGTAGTTCTCTCGAGCGAAGGGACGTGCACCAAGGGGGTGTGCATCCGCAACGGCGATCTCATCCTCGATCACCTCGCCGTTTTGCAGCGTGATCACGGCGCGGGCGCCGAAGGCCTTCTCCGTGGGATCGGTGGAGTGATAGCGGCGGGTCCACTCGGGGTCTTCCACCGTGGAGATCTTGTGCCACAGCTCGATGGTTTCTGGGCGGTGGGCGCGCTCGGGCGCATAGGAGCGCTCGTGGTGCCAATCGCCGTCCTCCAAGGCCACGGCGAAGATGTACATGATCGAATGATCGAGGGTTTCTCGAGAGGCATCGGGGTCGAACTTTTGCGGGTCATTCGCGCCAGAGCCGATCACGTAGTGGGTGTGATGGCTGGTGTGCAGCACAATGGACTCGATCTGGGAGAGGTCAGCGATGCGCTCGCGCATCCGGCGCGCAAGATCAATGGGCGCCTGGGACTGATACTCCGCGGAGTGCTCCTTGGTGAAGGTATCGAGGATGGCCCGCTTCGGCTCGCCCTTCTCCGGCAGCGGCACGTGGTAGGTGTGCTTCGGCCCGGAGAGCAGCCAAGCGATAACGCCATCTTCGCCCTCCCAAATGGGGGCCGGGGCACCCTCGCCGCGCATCGCCCGATCCACCGCTTCGACGGCCATCTTGCCGGCGAAGGCCGGTGCGAAGGCCTTCCAGGAGGAGATGAGCCCCTTGCGCGATTGGCGGGTGGCCGTGGTGGTGTGCAGGGCCTGCCCGATCGCCTGGTAGATGGTGTCCTCGTCCAAGCCGAGCAGCGTGCCGAGGCCAGCAGCAACAGAAGGGCCAAGGTGGGCAACGTGATCGATCTTGTGCTCATGCAGGCAGATGCCTTTGACGAGGTCCACCTGCACCTCATAGGCGGTGGCAATACCAGCAATGAGCTCCGCGCCCGAGCGGCCCGTGTGCTGGGCTACAGCAACGAGGGCGGGAATATTATCGCCAGGATGGGAATACTCGGCGGCAAGGAAGGTGTCGTGGAAATCGAGCTCGCGCACCGCCACGCCATTGGCCCACGCGGCCCACTCGGCGCTATAGGAGCCGGGGATGCCGAATACTTGGGCGCCGCCGGTGGTGACGGCATGCGCCTCGGCTTGGCGGCGAGCCACGGTCACCGGGCGGCGGGCCACAGAGGCTGCGCTCACGGCTGCATTGTCGATGATGCGGTTGATGATCATCTCCTCAACATCTGCATCAACAGCCACGGGGTCCGTGGCGAGTGCCGCGATCTTGGCCGCGAGATGCTCTTTTCGCGGAAACTCTTCAGCGGAGCGGTAGGTCCGCACATCATGGATCTTCATGTCACTTCTCCCTGAGGGGTCGTGCCGTATGGGGTACCGCTAACGCTAGAGCTAAAAATGTTTTTCAGGTCACAGTAAATAGTGAATACTTTTGCAGACTTACCTCGAAGCTTTTGTAAACTCTGTAAAATCCACTGCTAGGTGCACACATAGCAAGGCAGGTAGTCATGGATAAACTTTTTGCGGGGGTACGAATTCGGGCGCTCCGATCCGCCCGCCATCTCACCCAGGCGCAGATGGCGCGGCTGCTCGGCATCTCCACCAGCTATCTCAACCAAATAGAAAACGACAAACGCCCCCTCACGGCGCCGCTGCTGATCTCCTTGGCACAGCACTTCTCGGTTGGTGTGGACTACTTCTCCACGGACAGCGCCTATCGCCATATCGACGGGCTCAAAGAGCGGATCGCGCATGCCCCAGACATCGCGGTGAGCGATGATGAGCTCTACGAGATCGCCACCCACCATCCGGAGTTCACAGCTGCGCTGCTGCGCACCCCGAGAGATGAGAAAGGCAGCGGCTCTAACCCGTACGAAACTGTCCGTGATCTCTTTTATGCCCACCACAATCACTTCCCCGCTATCGAGGAGGAGGCCGAATCTCTCGCTGCGGGTCTCGGATCTGGCTCGCTTCGGAGCATGAACTTGGCCAAACGCCTCGCCGAAGATACAGGGATCAGCGTCCGTTTCAATCATCATCACGTGGGCCCCAAGCGGCAGCTCAGCGCCCATCGGGAATTACGCCTTCGCAGTGATCTCTCCGATGCGCAGCTCTGTTTCGAAATGGCCCTGCAATATGGGCTGATCGTGATGGCCCCACTCTTTGACCGCATCGCTGACACACTGCCGGACAGCACCCGCGACGTGGCGCGACTTGGCTTGGCCCAGTATTTCGCCTCTGCCGTGACCCTGCCCTATGGAGAGTTCCTCGCGCAGGCCGAGCAGTTGAACTATGACATCGAGGCCCTCGGGGTCCGTTTTGGCACTTCCTTCGAGGCCACCTGCCACCGCTTATCTACCCTGCAACGCCCTGGTGCGCACGGGGTGCCCTTCTTCTTCATTCGCACGGATAGAGCAGGCAATATTTCGAAGCGGCAATCCGCCACGTCTTTCCACTTTTCCCACAGTGGCGGCAGTTGCCCGCTCTGGATCATCCATCGCGCCTTCGATACCCCCGAGACCATCGTGCGCCAAGTAGCGGCCATGCCGGATGGCCGCACCTACCTGTGGGTGGCACGCACAATTACGCGCCGGTCGACGAGCTTTAGCCACCACCCCGCCCAGTTCGCCATCGGCCTAGGCTGCGATATCACCCACGCGGATCGCTTGGTGTACTCCCACGGGTTGAATCTCTCCCCTGACGCGGCCACCCCTATCGGCCCTGGCTGCCGCAGCTGCTCACGGCCCGAATGCACTCAGCGGGCCTTTCCCTATGCCCGCTCAACCGTGGAGATTGACCTCTCCCAGTCCGCCCGTTTCCCTTACGCCTAAGGCCGCCGCAGCTATCCCAGAATGCATCGAGCCCCGAGATACGCTGCGTATCTCGGGGCTGAAGAAGGCGTGCGTGTGCGTTACTCCAGATCGTCGTGCTGCACCAACTGGCGGGCAGCCTCGGTGATAGAGCCAGACAGCGTCGGATACACGGAGAAGGTATCGGCCAGATCGGACACCGTGAGGTTGTGATTCACGGCGAGCGCGATGGGCAAGATCAACTCGGAGGCGGTGGGGGCCACCACCACGCCACCGATGACGAGGCCGGAGTTCTTACGGCAGAAAATCTTGACAAAGCCGTAGCGCAGGGCGCGCATCTTGGCACGCGGGTTGGTCGAGAGCGGCAGCTTGATTTGGCGGGCGGCCACCTCGCCGGACTCGAGCTGCGCTTGGGTGATGCCCACCGCGGCAATCTCAGGCCGGGTGAACACCGCGCTGGCGACCGTCTTCAAGCGAATCGGGTTCACGCCCTCGCCAAGGGCGTGGTACATGGCGATGCGCCCCTGCATGGCCGCCACAGAGGCCAGCGGGAAGAGGTCGGTGCAGTCGCCAGCGGCATAAATGCCCGTGACGGAGGTACGGGAGACGCGATCGACCATGATGTGGCCGGAGCGAGCCACCTCAACCCCGATGCGGTCCAAGCCGAGGTCTTTGGTATTGGGTACGGAGCCGACGGTCATCAAGGCGTGCGATCCCTCGATTTCACGTCCATCAGAGGTACGCACGATGACGCCCTCGCCGGTGTTGGTCACGCTATCCACGCGGGCATGCTTTTCCAGCGCCACGCCACGCTCCGCGAGCACGTCCTCGAGGGTATCGGCGGCATCGGCATCATCGTGGGGCAGGATGCGATCGCGGGAGGCCACCATCGTCACCTGCACGCCCATCTCGGCGAAGGCGGAGACGAACTCAGCGCCAGTCACACCGGAACCGACCACGATGAGATGCTCCGGGAGTTCTTTCAGATCATAGATTTGGCGCCAGTCCAGGATGCGTTCTCCATCCGGCACGGCACCGGGCAGCACGCGCGGTGAGGCGCCGGTAGCGATGAGCACGAGGTCGCTCTCGATCACCTCGTTCTCCCCCTCGGCAGTGTGCACCTTCACAAAGTGGGTGGCCTGCTTGAGGGTGCTATCGTCAAACTCGGCGCGACCGTTGATCACGCGCACCCCAGCGCGCTCGAGCTGGGTGCGGATGTCATGGGACTGTGCCTTCGCAAGGTCCAGCACACGCTTATTGGCGGCGCCGAGAGAAAAGAGCACGGTATCGCCGGTATCCACCAGCTTCATGTCATCGGCACGGCGCAGGTCCGTTTTGACGCTGGTGGTGGAGATAAAGGACTTCGATGGCACACAGTCGAAGAGCACCGCGGAGCCGCCGGCTCCTTGATCCTCGATGAGCGTGATCTCGGCACCGTATTTGGTGCCGGCGAGAGCGGCTTCGTAGCCGGCGGGGCCGCCGCCGATAATGACAATGCGCTTAGACAAGATTCCTCCGTGCAGACGATT
The DNA here is from genome assembly GCF_008930935.1 of Corynebacterium sp. 11A. Taxonomy (NCBI): domain Bacteria; kingdom Bacillati; phylum Actinomycetota; class Actinomycetes; order Mycobacteriales; family Corynebacteriaceae; genus Corynebacterium; species Corynebacterium sp. 11A. The sequence continues at coordinate 68,171 of NZ_PQMR01000009.1, read as the reverse complement.
GTGAAACTATGGGTGGCTTCAGTCTAACGAAACCTTAAGGAATCTCAGGGTTACCGGCCCCAGTATCGGTGGCGAGGTAGCGGTTCAGGATCGCGGCGAAGAGACGAATGCCCACCGAGATGGCGCGCTCGTCCACCACTAGGTCGCCTTGGTGCAAATCCCCGGGGGCGCCGGTGCCACTCCAGCAGCCCAACCGCGCCATGGAGCCAGGCACGTGCTCGAGATACCACGAGAAATCCTCGCCACCGGAGGATTGGGGAGCTTCCACCACGGCGTGCGGATCGACGCTCGTGGCGGCGTCGGCAAGCATCGCCGTAGCCACATCATCGTTAACCACGGGCGGCACCCCGCGCACATAGCGCACCTGCGCCTCGCAGCCGGTGGGCGCAACCACCTGCTGAATAAGCTCCTCCATGAGCGGCTGCATCATGCGCCAGACCCGAATATCAGCGGTGCGCACCGTGCCCAAGAGCACCCCGTGCTGGGGCAGAGCATTAGCGGCAAAACCCGCCTTGACCGAACCGAAGGCCAGCACCGTACCGGAGCGCGGATCCACGCGGCGAGACAATAGTCCCGGCAGCTGGGTGACGAGCGCGCCCAAGGCGTAGACCACATCCTCGGTCAGGTGCGGGCGCGCCGAGTGCCCGCCGTGGCCGGAGACCGTGATGGTGAGGCTATCTGCCGCTGAGGTGATCGCTCCAGTGCGCACCCCCACCTTGCCCACCTTTAGTTTCGGTTCCACGTGCAGCGCGTAGATACTGCCCACTCCCTCGAGGGCACCATAGGAGATCACCTCTGGGGCGCCGCCTTCCAGTACCTCCTCGGCGGGCTGGAAAATGAAGCGCACCCCGAGGTCGAGATCGAAGCTGCTTAATGCGCAGGCTGTGGCCAAGGCGATGGTGGTGTGCACATCGTGGCCGCAGGCGTGCATATAGCCCTGCTTCTCGGAGGCGAAATCAAGGCCCGTGATCTCGGTAATGGGCAGGGCATCGATATCGGCGCGGAAGGCCAGCTTCTCCCCGGTATCGGGGCCGAGATCCACCCGCAGCCCCGTATCGGGAAAACGCACCGGCTCTAATCCATAGGAGCGCAGCACCTGCTCGAGGAAGTCGGTGGTCTCGTACTCGCGGTGCGATAACTCCGGGTGGCTGTGGAGATGACGGCGCCAGCTAAGCACCACATCATGGTGCTCCTCGATCCAGCCCTGTACATGACTCCACACATCGCTCACGCGACTCCGTCCCTCCTCGCGGCAACAAACAATCCTTGAACTCTTCTTCCATTACACACTAGCGGCTTTGCCGTACCAGAACGTGGGGTAATAACGCTAGGCTCAACACAGGACCCCTCCCGCAAGCAGCTAAAGGATAGTCAGTCGTGGAATCCCGCCCCTCCGAACCACACCCCGCTGCCCCTTTGGTCTATGGCACCACCGGCTTCCGCGCTCCCGTCGGGCCAGGACCACGGCAGATGAACATCACTCTCATCACCCGCTTGGCCGCAGCCTTCGCCGCGTGGCTGCCCAGCCACACCACGCAGCGCACCACCCCGCCCAGCCGTTTCGCGGGCGACTCCCCCTCCGAAGAACCCGGGATCGGCCGGCTGCTCCACGCCACCGACGCTCCCATTCGCGTGGTGGTCGGCTGGGACACCCGCTATGGCTCATCCGCCTTCGCCCAGGCCGCCGCCGAAGTATGCGCTGGGGCCGGCTTCGAAGTGACACTGCTACCCCAGCCCACCCCCACGCCGCTGATCCCGTTCTTAATACACACTCGTTGCTTCGATGGCGGCATCCAGATCACCGCCTCCCACAATCCGGCGGTGGACAATGGCTGCAAGCTCTACACCCGCGACGGGAGGCTACTCTCCACCGATAGGGCGGCAGAGATCACCGCCCTGATGGAGGATATGCCGCCAGCACCCGAGATCCCGCGGGTACATGTGCGCCCCACCCACGATCAACTGCGCCGCTATGTGGACTATGTGGTAGATCTGGTGGATCCCGGCGCGGATGATCGGCTGCGTGTGGCCACCGAGCGCGCCGGGCTGACGGTGGTCTACACCGCGATGCATGGGGTGACCGGCCGCGTTCTACACCAATGCCTGCAAGCCGCAGGGTTCGCACTGTGCTATCCGGTGCTGAGCCAGCAGCATCCAGATCCCACCTTCCCCACCCTCGCCTTCCCCGATCCGGAGGAACCCAGCGCGGTCGAGCAGGTGCTGGAGCTCGCTGCCCACCACAACGCCGACCTCATCATTGCCCTCGACCCGGACGGGGATCGCTGCGGCATCGGTATCAAAACCGCCGCCGGCACCCACCGCATGCTCAGCGCGGACGAGCTGGGGCCGCTGCTGGCTACCCGGTTGGTCTCCGACGCGCATGCGGATGCGCCGGCCCCAGTCGTGGCCACCACCAGAGTGTCCTCGCACCTCTTGAAGTCCCTAGCGGCCGCGCGGGGCTGGGACTATCAGGAATCCGCAACCGGTTTTAAGAACATGACCCAAACCGCGGATGATCGCCCCGGCCAGCTCGCCTTTGCCTATGAGGAAGCCCAAGGTTTTTGTGTCGATCCGGCGCGCGTGCCGGACAAGGATGGACTGGCCACGGCGCTGATTACCTGCGCCTGGGCGGCCGAGCTGAACATGCACGGCTCCTCCCTCGAGCAGGAGCTGATGACGCTGCACAAGCGCCATGGCTACTATGCCAGCCGCAAAGTAATCATCCGCACCTCCGATCCGCAGACCCTGCTGGAGGAGGCCGCCGCCGCGCCGCCGCAGGAACTGGCCGGCATTCCCCTTGGCCCACTGCCGCTACTCGACGATCAAATCATTGGCTGGAGCGGTAGCGGCGAGGCCGGGCGTGTGCGCATTCTGGCTCGTACCTCCGGAACGGAGAGCAAAGCCAAGATCTATATCCACGTCTCTGGGACCGACTCGGCGGAGCACTCGGAGGCGCTGCTCACCCGCATCGTCGGCGAGCTGCGGGAGTTACTCGGACGTCTCTAGCTCGACGGTATCCGCGGTATCCGCAGTCTCTGCGGCGGTCTCTCCCACGCCCAGCGCCGCTGACTGCGCCTGCTCGGCATCCTCTCGCGTCTTGATCTTTCGCCGCGCCTGCTGCCGAAGGACATAAAGCGGATGGAATTCATCGACGAAGCGGGGATCATCGCCGTCAATGATCACGTGCGAGCCATCGAAAGGCAGCACGTCCTCGGGTTCGCGAGGCCACACCACATCCACCTCGCTGGGTAGGGCCTCCGCGGCTCGGCAGAGCCGGCGGGGCGGAGTGGTGGCGTCGGGAAGCAGCACCGCGATAGGCACGTGGAGGGCACGCGCGATGCGATAAACGGTGGCGAGCTGCGGATTGGCGCTGCTATTTCGGGAGGAGACTCCACGTTCGAGCCCGACCACCGCGTTGCGGTGCACCCCGGCGAGCTCGGCGAGGCGTTCTTGGCTGATATCGCGCATGGCGCGCAACGTGCGCACCCGCTGGCCGAGCGCCACAGCATAGCTCGGCCAGTAAATCACGTTATCGTCATCAGCCATCAAAAAGACTCTGCCTACGCAAGCGGGCAGAGTCTGCACACCATGGTGTGCAAACCCCTCGAGAGTGAGGAGCACCACCATGGGGTGGGCGGGTATTTACAGGTCGATATTGCGCGGACCGTAGAGGCGATCGCCGGCATCACCCAAACCAGGCACGATATAGGCGTCCTCGTTCAGCTCGGGATCGATGGTGGCAGTGACGAGCCGCACGGGCAGGCCAGAATCAGCGAGCGCCTGCACCCCAGGCTGCGCCGATACCATGCACACGGCGGTGATGTCGGTGGCGCCGCGGGCGTGCAGCAGCCGGATGGCGTGCAGCAGCGAACCACCGGTGGCGAGCATGGGATCCACCACGAACACCGGCTGGTCGGTGAGATCCTCGGGCAGCGCCTCCAGATAGGGCACCGGCTCGTGGGTCTGTTCATCGCGGGCCAAGCCGATGAAGCCCACCTGGGCGTCGGGGATCATGGACAGGGCGGGGTCAATCATGCCCAGCCCGGCGCGGATGACGGGCACGATGATCGGCGGGTTTTCTAGGCGCACCCCCTCGGCCACGGCCACCGGGGTGTGGCAGTCGAAGGTTTCTACCGGCACGTCGCGGCAGGCTTCGTAGATGAGCATTGCTCCGAGATCGCGGAGCGCGGCGCGGAAGGTGGCGTTGTTGCTGCGCTTATCCCGCATGATGGTCAGTCGGGCTGCGACGAGCGGGTGGTCAATAACCTTGGTCTCCATACGTTCCAGAATAGAACAGTGCCCCTTGTCTCCGACGAGGGGAACCATCACGGGTGCACGCAACGTCTAGATGAGCATGACTGACCTCATGTGCATCCCCAGCTATGCCCGCTCATTGCTGCGCGATCTCCTCGCCGCGGCAGCCACCACCACCCCAGCAGCACCACCGGCGCTGGCCCCGACACCCGGGATGGAGCGCTTCGCCGCCGCCCTCGCCCGCGCCACGGCCGCCACTGGGCAGCGCAGCCAGCAGCTCGCCCGCTGCTGCGAACAGCGCGCCCAGGACACAGCCGGCCATCTTCGGTCTATTGAGCTTGTCGACGCCGAGCTCGCCGCAACACTGAACAGGCAGGTCTAAGGCTGATGTTTCAGGTACTCAATCAGCTCGCCGCTCTACTGCCCAGTCCTGCTCTGCCCCGCGAGTTCGGCGGGGTGACGGACGTCTCCGCCGCCCAGCGTCTTGCTCCCATGTTCGGCGCCGAGGCCCACCGCCTCACTCACGCCGCCAGCGCCCTAGAGGCGGAAAAAGGGGAGCTGCAGCAGATCATGGCTATCGCGCGGCCGATCATTGCCCGCGCCAGCACCGATCTCGTGCAGCTAGCCCAGCACTATCTCTCAGAAATCACACGGCTTGCACCCCAGACGCTCAGCCCCCACCCGGCACAGCAATTCGCTGCCGTTCAGGCCCTCGCCGCTCTCTCACCGGCCACCCTCGCGGCGGCGGGGCAGCGCACGCAGCAGCTCGAAGCCGAACTGGAGGAACCCACCGCCCAGCTGGATCACATCGGGCAGCGCGGCCCGCTCAATCTGGACCAAGCGCCCGACTCTGCGGCGGGTGGTGCGGGCAGCAGGACGGCGTCGACAAGCACCGCGGGAGCGCGTGCTGTGGCGGCCGCCGAATCCCAGCTGGGCACACCCTACGTGTGGGGCGGCACCACCCCGAATGGTTTTGACTGCTCCGGGCTGGTGCAGTGGTCCTATGCCCAGGCCGGCGTGGAGCTGCCGCGGATGGCACACGAGCAGGCGGTAGGCCGACAGGTGGGAGCCGATGAGCTGCAGCCGGGCGATCTCGTGGTGTGGGATGGGCATGTGGCCATGTATGCCGGTGAGGGCATGATGATCGAGGCCGGCGACCCGGTGCAGAAGAATCCGGTGCGCACCACCAACATGGGGATGGGGTTTCTAGGGTTCTATCGCCCCACCTCCTAAGGCTCGACTAGGCTTTAGCGCATGACTTCTTCCTCCTCCGAGGCACAACAGACGATTATTCCTATAAAGATTGCGCTCACAGAAGGGGACTTCTACACCCTGTGGGCGCCGGCTTACCGCGAACACGGCAGCGTCTGGCAGGCGTTTTTGGGTGATGATGACAATGTCTTCTTCTTCCACTCCCCCGCCGAGCTCCTCGCCTATATCTCGGCCCATCCCCACCACGATCTGTCGAATCACCCGCGCTGGTCGAATTTCCAATCCAAGCCGGAGGCCCGCGTGGTGCCGGAGGATTCCGGCTACGCCGATGTGGTGGGTGTGCCCGCGCTACTCGCCGAGCGCCCCAGCCACAACGCCGTATCGGGCACTGCCCGCGCCCTGCGGGTGGCGCGCTCGCTGGGCGAGGTCCTCGCCGATGTGACGGTGACGTCCTTCTTCTCCGGCCATTCTGTGCTGGACAATCTGGAGCGCGGCTCGGATCATTACATCGGCGAACAGGGCGCAGAGGAATGGACCGGCGTGGGCCGCGTGGTGCTCAACAGCTGGAATGATGTGGTGGACGCCCTCGACGGCCACGTGTTCACCCCCGAGGTCGATGACGCCGCCGTGTCCGAGGCTGAGACCGCCATCGCCGCCTCCCAGGAGCGCATTGCGGAAGAAAAGGCCGCCGCTGAGGCCAAGCGCAAGGAAGAGGCCGAGGCCGCTGATCCCTATGACAGCACCGTGTGGGCTGCCGCCGGTATCGATCCGGTGAAGATCAGCATTGAAGGCCGCACCCTGTATACGTTGCGCACCTATGTGGAAGGCCGGCCCGTGTTCTTGGGTAAGTACGGCGAGATCTTCACCTTCAATAACCGCAAAACCATGCCCCGCTGGCTGGCTGAACACGGCGATCACGACCTTGCCAAGCTCTCCACTTGGGAGACCGTGATGACGGAGGTCAATGGCGGCACCCTCGATGTCACCGTGCACGAGGACAACTCCTATTCCTTCACCGGGCTTGAGGATGATATCCGTAAGGGCCCCAAGGAAGTGGATACCGAGCAGATGCGCCGCGCCTACGAGCTGCTGGCGGATGCCGCCGACTGGGCCGCCGATGACTCGCTCAACTCCATCCTGCTGGCCCGTCCCAGCCTGCAGGACTACATCTCCTATATGCTCGGCGGCGCCTCGAACTATGTGCCGGATGCGCCCTTTAGCAAGGAAGCCGAAGGCTGGAAGGCCCTCACCGAGACCCTCACCCAGCGCTTCAGCAAGTTCTAGCCCCGTGACACCAGCGCTCGCGTCCCTCGTGCCCTAGACGCGGCGCCACCCAATCTGCCCATCGTGATCGACATGACTCGCCCAGGAATGCACACCTTGCGGCGGCTCCGACACGGTGGGCTCATCCATGTCCGCTTCATCGCTGGCGGCGGCTCCGCCTTCCTCGTCCTCCCCGATGAGCGCGGCGAGTTCGCTGGCATCCACCTGGTAGCCGCCATAGCGGCTGCGCTCATCCTCGGCCTCGGGGCGAAAGATCGGCAGGATATCGTGCACGGCTTTGATGGGGCGGCCCGCCACGTGGGAGAGCTCATCGAGCATGGTGAGGCTATCGCGTAGCAGCAGCCACAGCCGCGCGCGGTGCGCCCCGTCCAGCGCCACGTGGTGCGTCACAAGATAGGTGCGCGCCAGCATATCGACGCGTTTCTCAATATCCTCGACCCGTTCTGGGGATAGCCCGTCCAGCTCCTGATTCATATCACCCCAGAAGGGAGTGACCCTGAGCTGTTCCACCACCAACAGCGGCATGGTCTCGCCCTCGCCGTAGCAGCGCCCCTCCTCAGGATCCACCGTGGCCACGGGCAAGACGCCCTCCTCGCTTGACTCGCCGGCCTCGCCATGCACAACGCGGGCGGTGTCGTAGTCCAATAGATCCGCAGCACTGGACAGCTCCGCATCAACTGAGGCGCCAGCGGTGGCGAGAAATGCGGCATAGGCCTCCCGCGCCTCGTTCATGCGCGGATCGATATAGTCCGCGAGGATCACATCGCGTACCTCCCGCTGTATGAAGGCCGCCTCCATGGAGATAAGGGTGATATCGCGCAAATCCTCGAAGCTCAGACCACACTCCTCGACCAGATACATCATCTCATCGGTCTGGGTGACACCCGAGACCAGCCGGTTATCGGTATTGATGGCGCAGGCGAAGCCTCGGCTGAATAGTTCGGCGAAGGGATGCACGTGGCCGTGGGCGACCGCGCCCGTCTGGTAGTTCGAGTGGGGGCATAGCTCTAGGCAAATCTCGTTGTCGTAGATATAGCGCGCGACGGGATCGGTGGTGAGTTCCTCATCCCCCGGCAGCACATCCATCAGCCGCACTCCGTGGCCGATACGACGCGCTCCGAGCTCCAAGGCCTCGCGGATGGAATCCACCCCCGCGGCCTCGCCGGCGTGAATGGTCACAGGCACAAAGTGACGACGCAGCAGCTTGAAGGCCTCGCGGAAGCGCGACGCCGGAAAACCCTCCTCTGGGCCGGCAAGATCGAAGCCCACCACCATGCCTTCGACCGAGCCCGGACGGTAGTTATCCACGGCCAGCTGCGCCACCTCCAGCACGTTGTTTTGCTGGCGCATACCGCAGAGGATCAGCCGCACCACAATGCTCACTCCGCATTCATCGAGCATGACGGTGGCCGTCTTGATTCCGGTGATGGCGGCGTCCACCACCTCCTGCATACTCAGGCCCCTATGTGTGTGCAGCTCAGGCGCGAAGCGCAGCTCCGCGTACACGCAATTGTCTGCGGCCAGCTGAAACACGGCGTCCTTGGCCACAGCGGTGATGGAGGAAGCGTCTTGCATCAGGGCCACGGTGTGTTCAAAACACTCGAGATAGCCCGCGAGACTGCCCGCATTGGCCTTCTGTTCAAACCATTGCGCGAGCGCCTCCGGTGTGGGTTCCGGCAGATCATAGCCCTGCTCTGCAGCGAGACTCACCATGAGGTCGGGGCTTAAACCGCCATCGAGGTGATCGTGAAGGGATACTTTCGGCAGCTGCTGCACGATCTCGCGCGGCGGCGGAGGAAGAGGAGAGGACGTGGGGTTGATCATGGTCACATTCTAAAGTGACACCAGCGTCGCCGCCTCCTACCTCGTGGGTGGCCTAGTGCAATAGACTATCGGCCTATCATGGCTGAACATTTTTCCCGCGCTTATCGACGCCTCCCCGCCTGTCTTCTAGCGCTCTCTTTATGCACCACCGGCGTGCCCGTGTCCTGGGCACAGGAGGAAACCACCCCCTCCACTTCAGAGACGATGCAGCGGACCACCTCGCCGAATACGGATCATTGCCCGCACGCCACTACCCCACCGCCCCCGGTGGATACCTCGGAGGAACCGAAACCGGGGCAGGGCTCCCCAGCGCCGCTGCCGGTGCCCGCCATCAATGCCGGCGGGCCGAAGCTCAACGAGTGCGGTGTCATCACCGCCGAGGGCTTCACCGTGCCCCAGGGCAATACCGCCTCGAGCTGGATCGTGTTCGATCTTGATTCCGGCGAGGTGAGTGCCGCGAAGGACCCGCACGGACGCTACCGCCCGGCCTCGGTGATTAAAGCCTTGCTGGCGCTGGTGAGCATCACGAATCTCGATCTGGATAAGACGGTGACCGTCTCGGCGGAATCGGCCGGTATCGAGGGCTCGGCGGTGGGTATCGGCCCCGATGGGGTGTACACCAACCGGCAGCTCATCAGCGGCCTCCTCATGGCCAGCGGCAACGATGCCGCCCACGCCCTTGCCCAGGAGCTCGGCGGCGATCGCGTGGCACTCGAGAAGGTCAATGCCCTCGCCCAGCAGTTGGGGGCACGCAATACGCGCGTCGCCACCTACAGCGGTCTGGATGGCCCAGGCATGTCCACCACCGCCTTTGATTTGGCGCTCATTTATAAGCAGGCGTGGGCCAATCCAGTATTCGCGGAGATCGTGCGCACTCGCTCTATAGGCTTTCCCGGCTGGGGCGACTACGAAGGATTCGAGGTGTGGAACGATAATCAGCTGCTGTCCAAGCATGAGGACTCCCTCGGCGGCAAGACCGGCTATACCGATGATGCCAACCACACCTTCGTGGGCGCGCGCGAGGTCAATGGACGCCGCATCGCCGCGGTGATCTTGGATGCCACCACCACCCCGACAAAGCGCGCTTGGCAAATGGCGGATGATCTCATCGACGCCGCCGCCGCTACCCCACCCTCTGCGGAAGCGGCCGGTACGGTGGCCGCGCTGGCCGAGGTGAGCTCGGCAGAGGCAAACACCCCCTCAGCCACCCGCGCTGCTAGCGAAGACGTCACCGCGGTGGAGCCGGAACCTGCTTCCCCATCGCGGGGTGCGGATGTGGCCTTGGTGGCGGCGTTTATCCTCGGCTTGGTTCTCGCCGGGGTCGTCGGCGTGGCTGGGGTGCGTTCTCGGCGGCGCCGCGGGCGTGTGCGCCTGCGCCAGCGGCGCTAATTTTCCTCGACAAAGCGCTTGCGCACGACCTCGCCGTGAACGAGCTCGTCGTGCTTACCCACATATCCCCGCTGCTCGGAGATGGTGTGTTTGTAGTAGGCGCCAGCGACGATCGATACCACCTCGCCGCCTGGGGCGGCGGCGAAGAACTTCCACCAGGAGCGCTTCAACGACTGCTCAAGCGAGAGGTTCTCGCCGGTGCGCACATCCTTCGTGCGGTATCCGGCGGCGAGTTTCATCGGGGTACCTCCGAAGAGAGTTTCAGAGCCGCACACATAGACCAGCATGACCACGAGGGCAACGAGGACACTCACCAGGACTTCCGAGTCGGAATAGCCAAAGACTCCTTGTATCGCCTGCGCACACAACTGGGCTACAAACCAGTCGCCGACGCCTAAGATAAAGCGTGTTCCCTCTCCTGGCCGGCGCTCACTGGGGGCGCCGGTGCTATATCCCTGCGCGGCGACAGGCTGCTGCAGGTTCTGTGGCGCGACCCCATAGGTGGGGGAAGACATATCCGGCATTCCCGGCACCCAACCGTGGCCGGCTGTGGTTACTCTCGGCCCAGCCTGCTGCGGCATCGCTGCCTGCGCCCCGAAGTGGGTACGGGTGCCGAGATCATCGGGTAGCTCGCCGATCTTGGCGAGGGTGTCGAGCTCATTCCAGCTACACGGCTGGCCGAGTGCCTTCTCGTCATATTCCTGCTGTGTGTCGGCATCATTCATGATTTCCATGAGAATGCGCACCTCGCGCCGCGGCGATTGTTCTTCCGCCAGCCCAGCAAGCTCTAGTTCAGCGTCGATGATGCACAGCCGCACAAGGGCTCGATCCGGGTCATGATCGAGGTCCAGCAAACGGTAAATGTCCACCACTGGCTCGGCCATAATGTGCTGGTAATTCACTAGCGTTCTCCTTTGGCACGGTCGTCAATTCTAGAGTAGCGCAGCCGCCGGACACTCACGGCCGCTGCCGCGGCGCTGACGCACAGGAGTGCGAACACGGTGGCGACTGGGGCGCGGCGGGCACGCACCCCCATCATGTGCAGCACGGCGGGTTGGGGCACCTCAAGCTCCACGAATTCGCGGGCGCCATCGCTGGTGGCCGACCACGCGGTGCACAGCAGCACGATCTGCCAGACGATAAACAGCAGCACCATGAGCGCGATCACGGGGCCGAAGACCACCCCCGCCGGATAGTTGAAGAAAAAGATGGCGATGGCGCTGGCGGCGCGTTTGAAAAGCTCTAGAATCACCGCTCCTACGAGGGCCGGCTGCCATACCAGCGACCACGGCACAGCCACGGTGGGCACGGCCTTCATAATCCACGCCAAGGCGATGATATTCGCCAGCACCGCCACGGCCAACGCGGCTAGGCTCAATCCCACGCCCACGCCAGGCACATGGGTCAATCCGAGATAGGCGACAATTCGGTCAGCCACCGCACTCGTCTGCACGGTGGTGACACTAAAGGCGATGAGCAGCACCACCATGAGGCCGATGAGTTCCACTAGATCGCGCAGCTTGGAGATGAAGAAATTGGGGCCGCGGGCATCCGCCAGCCACACCGCGCTGGTGCCGAAGCGCAGGTTCACCATCCAGTTCGTGCCCGTCCACACCGCCGTAAAAGCACCCAGCCCCAGCACCATGCTGCGCTGGTCCATGGCCTCCATGATGAGGGACATGAAGGGAGCAGCGGCGTCGCCGCCTAAGTATTCGCGGAGGAAGCTATCGATGCCGTCGATCAGCCGCGGCTGGCTATTGAGCACGAAGCCGGCGGCGGCAAAGACGAGCATGAGCAGCGGGACGATGGACATCACTGAGAAGTAGGTGATGGCGGCACCATACTGCCAGCCGCCGCAGCGGATATAGCGATCGATCATGCGCGTGGCGTGATCGAACCACGGCCACGCGGCTCGGCGCGCAGCCCACAACCGCGGCGGGACGGAATCGGCGCGTTCAATGCCGAATTCATCCTCCGCCGCGGGATTCGGTGAGGTTAATGCGGCCACCTGGGTGTGCTCTCCATCCGTCTCGCTGAGCAGACCACTGGCAGCTTAGCAAAGACTGAGAAACAGCACAGTCCGCCCATCGCAGAGAACAGGGCCCCGTCCACGCTGGGTGAACGAGGCCCGAGAGGCTGAGAGTCTATTTGCCGCCGAAGATCGCGGCAAGCAGGCCGCCAGCCACAGCACCCGCGCCGACAATAGCGGCGGTCGAGGATACCGCGCTTTGAGTGCGCACTTCGCGGCGCACGCGGATCACGGCCGGCTCTGGCACGTCATAGTCCACCAGCGCCAAAGATTCCTCGGTGGTAGCCGCCCACGCGGAGGAATACAGCAGGATACGCCAGACGAAGTAGAGCAGGGCCATCACACCGATGATCGGCCCGAAGGTGGCGCCGGCCGGGTTAGACAGCGCATTGGAGAAGAACAAGGAACCGAATTGCTTCAGGATTTCGAATCCAATTGCGCCCACAAGGGCGGCCTTGGCGCAGGATTTCAACGGGGTTGTGGTGCGCGGCATGAACTTCACTAACCAGAAGAACACGAGGTAGTTCGACAGCACACCGACGACCACGGCCACCACATAGGTGATGTAGCTGATGCCGGGAACACCGCTCAAGCCCACGCGTTCCAACAGCGTGACGGTCAGCCCCGAGGCGCCCACGGCGGTCACACCGAAAGCGACTACCAAGGCCAGCAGCAGGATGATCAGGCCGACGAAGTCGCGGAGCTTATTCACTAGGAAGTTGCCACCCACCGGGTTGAGCTTCCACATCTTGGACACGCCATAGCGCAGGTTATGCATCCAGCCCAGACCGGACCACAGGGCCGTGAGGGCACCGATTCCCGCCACCGAGCCGCGCTGTTTCACGGCGGTGTTTAGGATTTCGGTGAGAGTCTCGGACATGGAGCCGTCCACCGACTCGGTGATGCGCTCGTTCACATCATTGAGAAGCTGCGGGTTGCCGGCAAGCACGAAGCCGAGGGCGGCAAAGAGCAGCATGAGAATGGGGAAAATCGACAGCACCGAAAAGTAGGTAATGCCGGCGGCGTATTGGTTGCCCCCCATGGAGGAATAGCGTTCCTGCATGCGCATGATGTGATCGAACCACGCGTGCTTGGCGCGAAACGCGGCGAGGGCGCCGACGTTGTCGTCGTTGGTGCGCTCGATGCCGTGCACGTCGGTGTGTGCGGGATTAGCGGTAGTGCGTGCCGCCATAGATGGTGTCTCCTCAGTCTCTTTTATGCGTCTCGCTTAGCGGCGCTGTCCTGCCAAAAAGCCCACCCGCTCGTAGACATCGTCCAAGGTGGATTCAGCGATCTCGGAAGCCTTATTGGCTCCCTTGGCCAAGATATTTTCCAGCTCGCCGCGATCAGCCAAGAAACTATCGAAACGCTGTTTGAGCGGGGTAGTGAACTCCTCCAGCGCGGCGGCCGTATCCGTCTTGAGCGCGCCATAGCCCTGTCCAGCATAGCCGTTCACCAGATCCTCGATACTGGTGCCGGTCAATGCCGACTGAATCACGAGCAGGTTGGACACACCCGGCTTGGCCTCGCGGTCATAACGAATCTCTCCGTCATTGTCCGTGACAGCGGACTTAATCCGCTTGGCAGAGACCTTCGGCTCGTCGAGCAGGTTGATCAGGCCCTTGGGGTTGGAGCCGGACTTGCTCATCTTCGAGGTGGGCTCCTGCAGGTCGTAGATCTTGGCCGCGCCCTCGGGAATAAAGCTCTCCGGCACTACGAAGGTCTTCTTGTACTTGGAGTTAAAGCGCTCCGCGAGGGTGCGGGTGAGCTCGAGGTGCTGGCGCTGATCCTCGCCTACCGGCACCAGCTGGGGGCGATAGAGCAGGATATCGGCGGCCATGAGCATGGGATAGGTAAACAGACCGGCGCTGGTGCGGTCTTGGCCCTGCTTGGCGGACTTGTCCTTGAACTGGGTCATGCGGGAAGCCTCACCGAAGCCGGTGAGGCAGGTGAGCACCCAGCTCAGCTCGGCGTGGGCAGGCACATGCGATTGCACGAAGAGGGTGGACTTTTCTGGGTCAATGCCCAGCGCCAACAGCTGTGCGACGCCCTTAATAGTGCGCTCGCGCAGTTCCTTCGGATTCTGCTCAACAGTAATGGCGTGCAGATCAGGGATGAAGTAGAAGGCGTCATAGGAATCCTGCAGATCAATCCACTGCTTCAGAGCACCGAGGTAGTTACCGAGGTGATAGGAATCTGCGGTGGGCTGAATGCCGGATAGGACGCGTTGCTTCTTCTCTGGTCGTGGGGTGGTCGAGCGAGAGTTTTCCATAGTTTAATAATCCTACAACCCCCGCTCACGCCCCGCCTGCACTCGGCTCCTCTTAGGCCCCTCTTAGGCTTCTCGGCGCTCCCCTCACACCACTAGACCGCGTAGCGCACATTCAGCGGCGAGTGATCGGACCACCGCAGATTATAGGCATCGGCCTTGTCCACCCAGCAGCGCTCGGCGCGCTGCAGCATGGCGGCGGTGGCCGCCTGATAGTCAATGCGCCACCCGGCATCGGTGTCGAAGGCCTTACCGCGGTAGGTCCACCACGTATAGGGGCCGTCCACATCGCCTTCGAGGCGGCGGGCCACATCGAACCACGCGGGATCGGTGGCCGGCTGCCGCAGCGGCGCCGCCGCGGAATAGTTCACCGCGCCTGCGAAGCTGCCGTGGGCCTCCACCTGGCTCGCCCCATCGGGGAAGGTGCCAAATACCGAGTCCATAAAGGCCCGCTCATCCGGCAAGAAACCGGACTTCTTCTTATTGGCTTTGTCATTCTTCAAATCCTGGGAGCGGTGGCAGATATTCCAGTCGCCGCCGATCACCATGTCGGGGTGGGCTGTGGCCAGCTCCTCTAGCAGGGGCCCGAAGGAATCGAGGAAGGCGTATTTCTCATCCTGTTTCTCGGTATCAGCCGAGCCGGAGGGCAGATAGAGCGAGGCCACGCGCAGCGACTCCAGGGGAGCGTCGATAAGCGTGGCAGCGATGAAGCGGCCCGAGTCCTCGAAACCGGGAATGCCGATCTCCACATCACCCAGCTCATAGCGGGAAAGAATCCCCACCCCGGCGCGACCCTTAGCGGCGGCCGGCGCGGTGGCGAGGTGCCAGCCCGAGTCGAGGGCTGGGGCCAGGGCGGCGCGGGCCTGGGTGTCGTCGGCGCGCACCTCCTGCATGAGCACCACATCCACCCCGGCGGTCTCGAGCCAAGCGAGCATGCCACGGTTGTCCTCGGAGCGCTGCTTCACCGCGGCGCGGATGCCATTGACGTTGACAGAAGAAATCGTGATAGCCATAGCCCGCAATTCTATCGTGGCCATCTCCCCAACCCCGCCGGTAGCATTAGTTTCACACTCAAAATCCTCACACAGAAAGGTGGTTCACCATGGCAACGCAGCAGGTTCTCGTCGCAGGAGCGGGGCTGGTGGGGCTGTGTACCGCCTTTAGTCTGGCTCGTGCGGGCCATGCGGTCACCCTCATCGATAGGGGCCGGATAGGCTCCGGCGCGGCCCGCGGCAATGCTGGGGAGATCACCCCGTTGCAGGCGCTGCCCATGCCCGAGCCGGCGCTGCTCAGCCAGCTGGCCGAGGGCGTGATCTCGCAGCGCCACTACTTCACCATCGCCCCGTTGGCGCTGCCGCGGCTGGCAGTATTTGGCCTGCAGTTCCTGCGCAACTGCACAGCGTCGCGGCTGCAGCGCAATACGGCGGCGCTGGATCAGCTGGTGCGCCAGGCGATGGCCGCCTATGACTCTTTTCACCGCGATGGTATCTCCCTCGCTGGCGGCGGCTGGGGCTATCTCAATGTGCACTCCGACCCCGCGGCGCTACGTCTCTTCCGCGATGCCCAGGTCGCGCGCGCCCGACATCTCGGTTTGGAGGAGCCCGGCCCGATTCTTAGCC
The DNA here is from genome assembly GCF_008930935.1 of Corynebacterium sp. 11A. Taxonomy (NCBI): domain Bacteria; kingdom Bacillati; phylum Actinomycetota; class Actinomycetes; order Mycobacteriales; family Corynebacteriaceae; genus Corynebacterium; species Corynebacterium sp. 11A. The sequence continues at coordinate 52,291 of NZ_PQMR01000009.1, read as the reverse complement.
GCGCCGAGCTGGAGGAACCGCTCCTGGGCGAGGAGATCACTGCCGGCTATCGCATCCCCACCGAGCGCTATATCGATCCGGATCTCTTCTGCACGGAGTTGCACACCGCCCTCACCGAGATGGGGGCGACGGTCCTCCCGCACACCGAGCTGCTCTCCCTCGAGCCCACCCACGCCACCGTCCGCACCGGCCACGGGGTGGAGACCATCGGCTTCGATAAGGCGGTCGTCTCCACCGGCGCTTGGCTGAACCGGCAGCTCCGCGGCATTCCGGGGCTGCGCTTCTCCGCCGTCACCCCAGGCACCGGCTATAGCTTCCATGTGGATATGGATCCGCTTCCGCGCAGCCTCGTCATGGGGCTGCATCGCAAAACGCTGATCGTGCCGATGAGCGGCAGCGCCCGGGTGGTGGGGCTGATGGATTTCGGTTTCCGTGTGGAGCGTTTCGAGCGCTACCGCATGGTTTTTCTGCGCGAACAGGCCGCGCACTTTATCACTGGTCTGGACACGGCCCCGATCTCGCGGGAATGGACGGGCCCGCGCCCGATGACCCCCACCGGACTTCCCTATATCAGCCCAGTGCGCGCGCAGCCGAACATCATCGTCGCCGCTGGGCACAATATGCACGGGCTCACCCTCGGCCCGGTCACCGGCGAGATCGTTAGCGCGCTCGTCGCCGGCCGCGATCCGGGCATCGATATGCGCCCCTTTGCCCTGCCGCGCTTTTAGCGCTGCTCGCTTGTCGACGCCATCCTGGCGTCTTCCGCCCGCTTCAGGCGATAGGCCAGCGCCCAGGTGCACACACCCAAGACCGCCAGTCCTGCACCGGCCAGCGCGGGGGCGGCATAGGAGAACCCAGCACCGATCACCACGCCGCCCAGTGCCGCGCCAAGGGCGTTAGCGGTGTTGAGCGCGGTGTGGTTGAGCGAGGCCGCCAGCATCTGCGCCTCGCCAGCATTATCCATGAGGCGGATCTGCAGGATGGGCACCAGCGCGCTGGCAGCGGTACCGATCAGCACGAACACTGGAACGGCCAGCCACACATTCTGCGAGGCGAGATAGAACAGCGTCATGAGAATAGCCGAGGCGCTGAGCGCGCCCATGATGCCCTTTTCGAGGTTCCAGTCGCTGAGCCGGCCACCGATGACATTGCCGAGCAGCTGACCGAAGCCGTAAACCATGAGCACCAGCCACATCCAGTGCGGGTTCAGCCCCGCCCGCTCCGTCATGGTCCAAGTGATGTAGGTGTAGACGGCGAAGTTACCGCCGAAGCCAATGGTGCCGATCAGCAGCGTCAGCCAGATCTGCACCCTCGCGAGGGCCCCGAGCTCGGTGCGGGGGCTGGTCGGTGGCATCTCGGTCATGTGCGGCATGAGGAACCACAGCGCTATGAGGGTAATCAGCCCCACCGCGGCCACCAAGGCATAGGCGATCTGCCAGCCAAAGACCGAGCCCAGAGCCTGAGCTGCGGGCACGCCGGCCACCGTGGCCACCGAAAAGCCCATGCCCACATAGGCGATGGCGCGGCCCCGCTGCCCCGCCGGCGCCATGGAGGCGGCGGCCAGCGCGGTGATAGAAAAGTAGGCGCCATGCGGCAGGCCCGCGACGAAGCGGGTGATGAGCAGCATCGCATAAGAAGAGCTGAATACCGTGACCGCGTGGGAGATAGTAAACGCCGCCATGAGCAGAAGCAGCAGCCGGCGCCGCGGCATGAAGCCGGTAAACAGCGCCACCATCGGGGAGCCGACCATCACTCCCAGCGCGTAGACGGAGATGACCGTGCCGGCCTTGGCCTCACTGATACCGAAGTCAGTGGCGATCAGCGGCAGCAAACCCATGGAGGCGAACTCGGTTGTGCCGATGCCGAAGGCGCCAAGCGCGAACGCGGCCATCACGATATAGCGGCGAGCATCCGAGATCTCGGTTTGGCGCGGCAGCCTCTTTGTCCGACGCAGCAACAGCTCTTCTCCTTTCCCACACTGGGGTGCAACACGTAGTACGAACGTTGAGACACTACACCTTTATGGCCACAATGCAATCCGGACAGGCGGGCGTGGAACACCCGTGGGATCCGGACGCCTTTTTACCCCCACGGAAAAAGAGAACAGGTATCGTAGACGGCTGTACTGTTATTTCTTCAACTCATATATGTAGGAGACGCATGGCTAAGATCATTTACACCCGCACCGACGAGGCCCCGCTGCTGGCCACCTACTCACTCAAGCCCGCCGTAGAGGCATTCGCAGCGACCGCCGGTATCGATGTGGAGACCTCCGACATTTCCCTCGCCGGACGCATCCTCGCCCAGTTCCCCGACTATCTCGGCGAGGACCAGAAGGTCAATGACGCTCTCGCTGAGCTCGGTGAACTAGCCAAGACCCCGGAAGCCAACATCATCAAGCTTCCCAATATCTCCGCCTCCCTGCCGCAGCTGCTGCGCGCCATCAAGGAGCTGCAGGACAAGGGCTTCGCCCTGCCGGAGTACCCAGACAGTCCCTCCACCGATGAGGAAAAGGACATCCGCGCCCGCTACGACGCCGTCAAGGGCTCCGCGGTGAACCCGGTACTGCGTGAGGGTAACTCCGATCGTCGCGCCCCCATCGCCGTGAAGAACTTCGTGAAGAAGTACCCGCACCGCATGGGCGAATGGTCGGCCGACTCCAAGACGAACGTGGCCACCATGGACTCCGGCGACTTCCGCCACAACGAGAAGTCCGTGATTATGCCCGCCGCCGATTCCCTCACTATCAAGCTCGTCACCGACGAGGGTGAGCAGGTACTCAAGGACAACCTGGAGGTCCAGGAAGGTGAGGTGGTGGACGCCACTTTCATGTCCGCCAAGGCTCTGGACGCCTTCCTCACCGAGCAGGTACAGCGCGCCCAGGACGAGGGCGTGCTCTTCTCCGCTCACCTCAAGGCCACCATGATGAAGGTCTCCGACCCGATTATCTTCGGCCACGTGGTGCGCGCCTTCTTCAAGGATGTGTTCGCCGAGCACGGCGATGTGCTGCTGGCCAACGGCCTGAACGGCGAAAACGGCCTCGGCGCCATCCTGGAGGGCCTCGACTCCGTCGAGGGTGGCGAGGAGATCAAGGCAGCCTTCGAGAAGGCTCTCGCCGAGGGTCCGGACGTGGCCATGGTGAACTCCCACAAGGGCATCACCAATCTGCACGTGCCCTCCGATGTGATTATCGATGCCTCCATGCCGGCCATGATCCGCACCGCCGGCCACATGTGGAACAAGAACGACGAGGAGCAGGACGCCCTCGCCGTCATCCCGGATTCCTCCTACGCTGGCGTGTACCAGGCCGTGATCGAGGACTGCAAGGCCAATGGCGCCTTCGATCCCACCACCATGGGCACCGTCCCGAACGTGGGCCTGATGGCACAGAAGGCTGAGGAGTATGGCTCCCATGACAAGACCTTCAAGATCGAGGCCGACGGCACCGTGCAGGTCGTTAATTCCGCTGGCGAGGTGCTCATGGAGCACGAGGTCGAGGCCGGCGATATCTGGCGCGCCTGCCAGGCCAAGGACGCCCCGATCCAGGACTGGGTAAAGCTAGCCGTGACCCGCGCCCGTCTCTCCGGTATGCCGGCAGTGTTCTGGCTCGACCCGGAGCGCGCCCACGACCGCAACCTCACCGAGCTGGTGAAGAAGTACCTGGCCGATCACGACACCGAGGGCCTGGATATCCAGATCATGTCCCCGGTCGAGGCCACCACCTACTCGGTGGAGCGCATCCGTCGCGGCGAGGACACCATCTCCGTGACCGGTAACGTGCTGCGTGACTACAACACTGACCTCTTCCCGATCCTCGAGCTGGGTACCTCCGCGAAGATGCTCTCTGTGGTGCCGCTCATGGCAGGCGGCGGCCTCTTCGAGACCGGTGCCGGCGGCTCCGCCCCGAAGCACGTGCAGCAGCTGGTGGAAGAAAACCACCTGCGCTGGGACTCCCTCGGCGAGTTCCTGGCTCTGGCTGAGTCCTTCCGCCACGAGCAGCAGTCCAATGGCAATGACAAGGCCGGCGTGCTGGCCTCCGCTTTGGACAAGGCCACCGAGACCCTGCTGAACGAGGGCAAGTCCCCCTCCCGCAAGGTCAATGAGAACGACAACCGTGGCTCCCACTTCTGGCTGACTCTCTTCTGGGCCACCGAGCTGGCACAGCAGAGCGATGACGCGGAGATCGCCGCGACCTTCAAGCCGGTTGCCGAGGCCCTGCAGGAGGCCTCCGAGGAGATCCACCAGGCTCTCATCGACGTCCAGGGCGAGTCCGTCGATCTGGGCGGCTACTTCGCCCCCGATGAGGAGAAGGCCAACGCTGTGATGCGTCCGGTCGCTCGCTACAACGAGATCCTCGACACCCTGAAGTAAGCACAGCGTAGAGGCCCACCGCCGCAGAGATCCTCCTCCGCGGCGGTGGGCTTGTACCGTGTCTGGGCGCCTGCCCGCGCTAGGCCATAAAGCGGGCGGCAATATCGGCGGCAATTGCATCGGCGCGGCGCAAAATCCCGTGATTGCTGCGGGCTTGGGCGGTTTCCGCCACCGGCCAGTGCAGCCCCGCCACCGAGATGCCGAAGGCATAGAGGCTGGCCCAGGGCTGCCCATTGGCGGGGTGGATCACCCGCATCGTCTCCTCCGAGATCGCTAGGGCTCCGGTGGCGGCCGTACCAGAGGCATCTTCCAGCACCATCTCCATGGCCACGTCCTCCGCCAGCAGCTGCTGCATGAGCGGATCGGCACTCACCGACACATCGGGGTTGGGCTGGCGAGCCTCGATACACACCCGGCTGTGATAGCGCTGCGTGGCGTTCATCCGCGAATAGCCCACAAAGCCCTCCGGGGCACTGGGTTCTACATAAAAGCCGGGGCCGGGCAGGGTGACGATGCCGGCGTCGATAAGCGCATCGAGCTGCGCGAGACGGAACTGCGGCGGCCCCTGGAGATTCGCGCTATTGACCCCAGTGAAGAAGTCCTTAAAGTGCGCCGAGTAGCTGTGCGCGGAGAGCCGTCCTGCGCCCACGGCCTGCTCGATCACCGGCCAGGTATCGCGAATCGGGTCAAACCACGAGGCGTCCTCGGTGAGGTAGGTGTGCAGCCACTGCCGCCACTGCCCCATGTCCACTGCGGGGTCGATGATCTTTTGCCAATCCACATCGGGATAGTGGGCCTCCACCTCGGCGGTGATGAGCGGCCAGATATCGCGCATGAAATCGATCGGCGGGGTGAGATCCGCAATCGCCTCCGGGGTGAGCACCTGCGGCGTGTACTGCTGGAGCAGGTTCCGCTTGCCGCGATAGGGCAGACCACTTGGGGAGCCGGCCACAATGTGCGGCTCCCGCCCCGAAGGCTCATAGCCCGCCGCGGTGAAGCGGCCGCCGCGGCCTTCAGTGAGGGCGGCCATATAGTCAAAAAAGGACAACCCCACGCCCTTAATCAGCACCGTTTCACTGGGCTCTAGCGTCTCGAGCTCCGCGAGGTGATCGGCGGCATTAGCGGGGTGGATGTGCAGCGTGTTGGTGATCCCGAGCTGCGCTAACGCCTCGTCGAGCTGGCGCACATCCGGCGGCAGCAGGGCGGGGATATGGCCGAGCGTGAGCACGCAGGCGTCCACGCGAATCGATTCCGCCTCATCGGCGAAGTCAATCTGCCAGCCCTCGCCGAAGCGGTGGACGCGGCGGGCCCGGCGCGTATGCACCCGCACGCCCGCGCCGTCGAGCTGGGAGAAACGCCACTGCAGATACAGGCCATAGAGGGGCCGGCTGGCGGGATCCGCGGCCGCAAGCCGTGCGGCTTCCTGCTGCGCCCACTCGCCGGCGAGCGCCAGCCACGGCTCCGCGGCGGCGCTATGGGCCCATTCATAGAGGGTGGGTCCCGTGCAGAGCGGGCCGCTCAGCTCCACGGTCTCGTCCACGAAAGCCGTGACTTCCCCACTGGCGGTATTCATGAGCATGAGCGGCGACTGCTCGGGATTCCACACCGCACCGGAGCCGGGAGCGTACTCCTCGATCACCTCGATGCACAGATCCTGCACGCCGCGCTCCTCGGCGAAAGCTGTCAGCCTTTCCAGCACCGCCAATCCCCGCGGGCCACACCCAATGATCGCTATTCGAGCCATAGGGCCATTGTATTCCGCCTCCGCCTCGACTTCGTACACGTGTTCCCTAGCGCTCGATGCCACGGCACCCTAGCATGAGGCGCACCACAGTATTGAGCGAGCGCTTTAGCGGAAAGGACCCCATGAGCAGTGAATCCAAGCGCCTCCTCGCGCATATCACCGAACGCTCCACCCTCCCCTCTATCGAGATTCAGCTGCGCGGCACTCCGCAGACGCTGAGCGAAAGCACCGTGGGCGGCCAGCCCTATCTGGACCCTGGCGAAGAGGCGCCGATGGGCCAAGACGGCGCGCCGCTGGTATTTCTGGCCCAGCTCAACCTCGCCGAGCTTCCCGACAATGATCTGCTGCCCGCCACCGGCCTGCTGCAGTTTTTCATCGGTGGCGATGACCTGCTGGGCATGCACGACTTCGACAATATCCGGCGCAATAACCACCGGGTGATCTACCGCGAATCCTTTGATTCCACCGTCGACAGCAGCGCCTATACCCTGCCCGCCGCGGCCCACACCCCCTTTACTCGCAGCGAGGGCGTCGGGATGGACTTCGAGCTCGTCCGCCAGCCCATCTCCACCGAGGACCATCGCTTCGAGGATGCGGTGGCGGACGCGGAGGAGGAGCTGGGCATCGAGGTTGATGCTGCCGGCATCGGCGAGCTCGTGGATCAGCTCCGCGACAGCCACACCACCGGCGGACACCGTATCGGCGGCTATCCCTTCTTCACCCAGGCGGATCTGCGCACCCCGGAGGATGAGCTCGATGTGCTGCTACTGCAAATCGATAGCGAGGGGCCAGTGATGTGGGGCGAGACAGGCGTGGGGGCGTTTTTCATCTCCGCTGCGGATCTGCGGGCCCGCGACTTCTCCCGCGTCGGCTATAGCTGGGACTGCTACTAGCCACGCGCTGAGGTGCTCTGTCCCCCCGCCTGCTCAGGGGCAGCGCGGGGGACATTGCCCAAAGCGAGGACAGAGCGGCCATCGTGCTATAGCCTTAAATAAATACAACCTCATACCCACGGGAGTGCGCTGATGCTGCGCGCTGAGAGGACCCAGCGCATGGGTCGACCGTATGAACCTGTCTGGATCATGCCAGCGTAGGAAGGATTTTTTATGACTACCCGTCTGTCTGCCGCCAAGAAGGCCCGCAGTGCCGCGCCCGAACCGGGCGAGCTGACCACCGGCCCCATCTACCGCAGCCACAAGACCTACCGCGAGGTCACCCACACCAACACCGATGGCTCCACCACCACCATGCGCATCCCGGCGCGCGCCATCGAGCTGACCACCGGTCAAGATTTCGAGGTCTATGACACCTCTGGTATCTACACCGAGGACAACCCCCAGCTGGATCTGAAGAAGGGCCTCGAGCCGCTGCGCGCGCAGTGGGAAACCCCGGCCCCCGCCCCCGCGTCGGAGGCGCAGCCCACCACACTGGTGCGCACCCAGCTGGCTTGGGCCCGAGCCGGGATCATCACCCCGGAGATGACCTTCATCGCCCACCGCGAGGGCTTCACCCCGGAGGAGGTGCGCGAGGAGGTGGCCGCGGGCCGGGCGGTGATTTGCGCCAATCACAAGCACCCCGAGATCGAGCCGATGATCATCGGCAAGAAATTCGCGGTGAAGGTGAACGCGAATATCGGTAATTCGGCGGTCACCAGCTCCATCGCGGAGGAGGTGGAGAAGATGGTGTGGGCCACCCGCTGGGGCGCAGACACCATCATGGACCTCTCCACCGGCGACAATATTCACGAAACCCGCGAGTGGATTCTGCGCAACTCCCCCGTGCCGGTGGGTACTGTGCCGATCTACCAGGCCCTGGAGAAGGTCAAGGGTGATGCCACCAAGCTCACCTGGGAGATCTACCGCGACACCATCATTGAGCAGTGCGAGCAGGGCGTGGATTATATGACGGTGCACGCCGGGGTGCTGCTGCGCTATATTCCGCTGGCCGCCGAGCGCGTCACCGGCATCGTCAGCCGCGGCGGTTCGATCATGGCAGCGTGGTGTTTGAAGGAGCACCGCGAGTCCTTCCTGTACACCAACTTCGCGGAGCTCTGCGAGATTCTCGCCGCCTATGATGTCACCTTCTCCCTCGGCGATGGCCTGCGCCCGGGCTCGATCGCCGATGCCAATGACGAGGCCCAGCTGGCCGAGCTGCGCACTCTCGGCGAGCTCACCCGCATCGCCCACGATCATGGCGTGCAGGTAATGATCGAGGGCCCCGGCCACATCCCCATGCACAAGGTGGCAGAAAATGTCACCTGGGAGGAGGACTGGTGCGATGAGGCCCCCTTCTACACCCTCGGCCCGCTGACCACCGATATCGCCCCTGGCTATGATCACATCACCTCCGCGATTGGCGCCGCGATCATCGGCCAGGCAGGCACCGCGATGCTGTGCTACGTCACCCCGAAGGAGCATCTGGGCCTGCCCAACCGCGATGATGTGAAGACGGGCGTGATCACCTATAAGATCGCCGCTCACGCCGCGGATCTGGGTAAGGGGCATCCCCGTGCCCAGGAGCGCGATGATGCCTTGTCCACCGCCCGTTTCGAGTTCCGTTGGCACGATCAATTCGCCCTGGCCCTGGATCCCGATACGGCGCTGGACTTCCACGATGAGACCCTGCCGGCCGAACCGGCCAAGACCGCCCACTTCTGCTCCATGTGCGGCCCGAAGTTCTGCTCGATGAAGATCAGCCAGGACGTGCGCGACTATGCCCAGGAGCATGGCCTCACCTCGGCTGAAGCCATCGAGGCCGGCATGCAGGAAAAGTCGGATGAGTTCACCCAGCGCGGCGAGCGCGTCTACTTGCCGCTGAGCCCCGCCACCTCCTAAAACCCCACTCGCCCACGACGCCCCGCGCGGCCGATCGATGGCTGGAGCGGGGCCTCTTATATCGCCGATCACCCCCAAAATGAGCTAACTCACATACCGAGCTGTCTATCTCATCGCTGCAGTTCAGGACACCTAACCGCGACCATGCCGGCCGCTCGATGCTTGCTCTAGACCGAGCGGTTCGTTAGGGTTGCTGACAACGCAACGCGGGGCGCTGAGGATTCGACGCTCTCCGCTTTCCCTTAAGGACTCTTGGGAAGTCATTTCTTTTCAAGCGCTCGCCGCGGTCTATGGTTCCTCCTTCGCGGCGAAGCTGTCTCATACTGTGTTCTCTGGCGGATGGCTCGAACCGTCCCGCGTTGTGGTCCCATAAATTTCCATGATGAGAGGAACCATCAATGCCTAAGTACAACAATGAGAACGCGGCCGAGTGGGGCTTTGCTACTCGCTCGATCCACGCCGGCCAGCCGGTGGACTCCGATACCGGCGCCCGCAATCTGCCGCTGTACTTCACCTCGTCCTATGTATTCGACGACGCCGCCCATGCCGCCGCGCGTTTCGATCTCTCCGACCTTGGTCCGGTGTATTCCCGCCTGACCAACCCCACCGTGGCCGCCGTCGAAGAGCGCCTCGCCTCCCTCGAGGGCGGCGTGCACGCTGTGCTCTTCGCCTCCGGCATGGCTGCTGAGACCGCCGCGATCCTCAACTTGGCCCGCGCCGGCTCCCACATCGTCTCCTCCCCGCGTATCTATGGCGGCACCGAGACGCTCTTCCAGATCACCCTGCCGCGCTTGGGTATCGACGTCACTTTCGTCGAAGATCCGGACGATCCCGCATCCTGGGCGGCCGCCGCACAGGACAACACGGTGGCCTTCTTCGGCGAGACCTTCGCCAACCCGCAGGCGGATGTGCTGGACATTCCGGCCGTCTCCGCGGTGGCGCATGAGCACAAGGTGCCGCTGATCGTGGACAACACCGTGGCCACCGCAGCCTTGGTCCGCCCGCTCGAGCTGGGCGCCGATGTGGTGGTGGCCTCGCTGACCAAGTTCTACACCGGCAATGGTTCCGGTTTGGGCGGTGTGCTTGTCGACGGCGGCTCTTTCGATTGGTCCGTGGAACACAACGGTGAACCCAAATACCCCGATTTCGTCACCCCAGACCCCGCCTATCACGGCCTGCGCTATGTGGACCTAGGCCCCGCCGCCTATGGCCTCAAGGCTCGGGTGGGTCTGCTCCGCGACACCGGTGCGGCCCCCTCCCCCTTCAATGCGTGGGTGACCGCCCAAGGCCTGGACACCGTTGGCCTGCGCGTGGAGCGCCACAACTCCAATGCCTTGGCCGTGGCCCAGTTCCTGGAGTCCCAGCCTGCGGTGACCAAGGTGAACTACGCCGGCCTGGAGTCCTCGCCCTTCCACGCCACCGCGCAGAAGCTGGGCCTGGCCACCACCGGCTCGGTGCTCTCCTTCGATATCGAGGGCGGCCGCGATGAGGCTTGGGCCTTCATCGACGCCCTGCAGCTGCACTCCAACCTGGCGAATATCGGCGATGTACGCTCCTTGGTGGTGCACCCGGCCTCCACAACGCACTCGCAATCGGATGAGGCCGGTCTCCGCCGAGCCGGTATCAGCCAGTCCACCATCCGCCTATCGGTGGGCATCGAGGCGCTCGAGGACATCATCGCTGATCTCGAGCGCGGCTTCGCCGCCCTCAGCTAACCCACCGCAGCGATCACCCGCGCCGGAGAGGGAAAGGACACCAAGGATGAACCTAGGCACACCCGGCCAGCTGCACACGGTGCCGCTCGGCGAGTTCCGCACCGAGGCTGGTGTGAGCCTGCCCATCTCCGTGGCGTATATGCGCTTCGGTGAGCCCCGCGCGGATGGCTCCAATATCATCCTCGTCGAACACGCCCTCACCGGCGATGCCAATGCGGCCGACTGGTGGGGCGGGATTATCGGGCCGGGCCGCGCCTTCGACACCACCGAGTACTGCATCATCTGCACCAATGCACTCGGCGGCTGTCAGGGCTCTACCGGCCCCGCCTCCCCGGACCCGGACGGCGTGCCGTGGGGCTCGCGCTTTCCGGCGCTATCCATTCGGGATCTCGTGCACGCGGAAAAACTCCTGCTCGATCATCTCGGCATTACCCACCTGCGAGCCGTCGCCGGCGGGTCCATGGGCGGTGCCCGCACCCTCGAATGGGCGCTGCTCTACCCCGAGATGGTGCAGGCCTGCTTGGTGGTGGCGGTCTCGCCGCGGGCCAGCGCCTGGCAGATCGGCGTGCAGCAGATCCAGATTGCCTCCATCACCTATGATCCCGACTGGCAGGGCGGAGATTACTACGGCACGGGGCGCCGCCCCGAGCAGGGGCTCACCACCGCCCGCAAGCTGGCACATCTCACCTACCGTGGCGAGCTCGAGATCGACGAGCGCTTCGGCACCACCGCCCAACGCGGGGAGAACCCCTTGGGCGCCTATCGCGACCCCACCCAGCGCTTCGCTGTAGAAAGCTATCTCGACCACCAAGGCCGCAAGCTCGTCGATCGCTTCGACGCCGGCTCCTATGTGGTACTCACCGAAGCGCTCAATCGCTTCGATATCGGCCGCGACCGCGGCGGCTTGGTGCCTGCCTTGGCACAGATCACCGCCCCCACCATGGTGGCAGGGGTAGACACCGACATTCTCTACCCTTACTACCAGCAGGAATTGATTGCGCGGAACGTCTCCCATCCCATCGGGATGGCCCATATTTCTTCACCAGTGGGCCATGACGCCTTCCTCGTGGAAGAACGGCAAATGGACAATATTGTGCGCCGCTTCCTCGCCGGCAGCTAGCTGCCGAGGGCATCGATAGAGGCGGAGACGTACATCATCAACCCGCCCACGACGGCCGTGAAGGCGACGTCGAAACGCCGCGAGCGCACCGCCAGCACTCCCAATACATGGGAATCACAGACGTAGCGGATCACGGATAGCAGCACGAGACTGGCACCGAAGACGAAGGTGGCTCGGCGCCAGTGATCGCTGAAGAGAAACACCGCGGCCACAATCAGCCCCACCAAGAACACGCCCATGAGCGCCCGTTGCAGGCGGAGGGGTAGCGACGAGGGCGGCAGGGCCCGATCGTGCGGGTTGCCGCTGAGATCCGCGATGGGGTCGACGCGTTCCACGGATACGGTATTAGATCTCGCGCTGGGATAGACCGGCGAGCTTCTCCGCCCGCTCCACCACATTGCGCACGAGGAAGGCGCGGGTCAGTGGGCCCACACCGCCCGGGTTCGGCGATACAGCACCGGCGACCTCCCACACATCGGGGTGCACATCGCCCATCAGCTGGCCGTCCTTGCGGGAGACTCCCACATCCAGCACGGCCGCGCCCGGCTTCACCATGTCGGCGGTGAGCATGTGCGGCACGCCCGCGCCGGCGATAATCACATCGGCCTGCTGGGTTTCCGCCTTCAGATCGGCGGTGCCGGTGTGACACAGCGTCACGGTGGAGTTCTCCGAGCGGCGGGTGAGCATGAGCCCAATGGGGCGACCCACTGTTACGCCACGGCCGATCACCACAACCTTGGCGCCGTTGAGCTCAATATCGAAGCGGCGCAGCAGATGAATGCAGCCATTAGGGGTGCAGGGCAGCGGGGCGGGCTCGTTGAGCACCAGCTTGCCCAGGTTCACAGGGTGCAGGCCATCGGCATCCTTGGCGGGATCGATAGCCTCGAGTACTGCGTTTTCGTCGATGTGCTTCGGCAGCGGCAGCTGCACAATGTAGCCGGTGCAAGCGTCGTCATTATTGAGCTCCTCAATAACCTCAAGCAGCTCGCCCTGGGTGACATCCTCCGGCAGGTCCTTACGGATCGAGTTCACGCCGATCTTCTCGCAGTCCTTGTGCTTCATGCGCACATAGGACTGACTGGCGGGGTCCTCGCCCACCAGCACCGTCGCGAGCCCTGGAGTGATGCCCTGTTCCTTGAGTCTTTCGACTTTCTTCGCAAGCTCGACGAAAATTTCGTCGCGGTAGAGTTTTCCATCCAGTTTCATCGCGGTCATGGATCCATTATGTCAGACGCCCGCCGCGTAGGATGGGGCCACGTGAACACCGCGCCCGTTACCAACCCCAGCACCGCCCTGCCCTACGCCCATGTAGTCTTTGATAACCCGGTGATTCCCCCGAATACCGGCAACGCCATCCGCATGTGCGCCGGCACGGGCGCCACCCTGCACCTGTGCGAGCCACTCGGCTTCGATCTCAGCGAAAAGCACCTGCGCCGGGCCGGTCTTGACTATCACGACCTCGCCCAGGTGCAGGTGCACTCCTCGCTCGCTGCGTGCCTCGACTCGCTGCCCGATGCTCGGGTCTTCGCCTTCACCACCAGCGGCACTCTTAGCCACTCGGAGGTGCACTACCAGCCCGGCGATGTGCTGCTCTTCGGCACCGAGCCAACGGGGCTGAGCGCGGCGGCGCTCTCCCATCCTCGCATCACCGCTCAGGTGCGGATTCCGATGCTGGCGGGGCGGAGATCGATGAATCTGTCCAATGCGGCGGCTGTGGCGGCCTATGAGGCGTGGCGGCAGCTGGGCTATCCGGGCTGTGCAGCGCAGGGAGCTGGCGCTGGCGGAGCCGATTAAGCAGGGCGTAGCCATCGGCGCTGGCGATATGCTTCAGCTCCATCTGTACCGGCCCCTCCACCAGGTCGAGGCGGACGCTCACCAGCCCTAAGCGCTGCTGCAGCGGCCCGGCGCTGAGCGTGAGCTCCTGAATGTGCTCGAGCTCCACTACGCTCATGGTGCGGCTAAAGCGCCCGGTGTGGATGACGGCGTAGTCCTCCACCAGGCTGAGCCCGCGGTAGCGATAGTGCAGCGGCCCCAACCATCGCGCCTGGTGGGGAGAACGCACCATCGGCGAGTGCACCTGCCCTGGCTGCGCCGGCCCCTGCAGGTGCTCGGCGTCGACCTCGCTGAGCAGCAGGAGTAACGCGGTGGCCGTGGCATAGTCCCCCACCGGCAGCACCGTCGTGGTGGTGGAGGTATCGCTGCTATCGCCATAGCCGGCCACCGACACCGTCACCTTCCACCAGCCGATGCGCCGCCACAATAGCGGCTGGGTGATGGATACCCCGTGCACACGGTGCAGCGGCACGGTTTGCGAGCGACGCTCGGTGAGCCCATAGCGCAGCAGCAGCTCATGGGTGGTGGCATTGTGTTCAGCACGAAAGCCCCACGCCCGATTAGCGAAGCTGACCACGGAGGGTAAGCCACCGAGAAGCATCGGCAGCACGATGGCGAGTCCGGCGGGGGTGAGCACGATTAGGATCAGCGCCAGCGCCATGACGATGGTGGACCACTGGAGGGCCAGTGCGAGCAAGGCCTGACGCACAGGAACAGCGGCCAGCAGCTCTGGTGCGGCGGCCGCGGTCGCTGCGGGCGCGGGGCTCTCGGCGGCTGGCTGTTCAGCCGCGGCACTCTCGGTAGCAGCGGGCCCTGCTGCGTCCTGTTCTCCGCGGCTATGGCGCAGCACAGTGTTTTTGACCTGCTCGGCGGTGTTTTTATCCAGGTATTCGATCTTCAGCACCGAGTCATCGCCGCCTGCAGTTTCAATGTGCACGGCAGCAAGACCGCAGATGCGGGCGACAAGGGGCTCGGCCACATCGACGGCCTGAATCCTATCGCAGCGCGCGGACCGGGATTGGCGGCTGAACACGCCTTTTTCCACCACCACTTCATCGCTGCCGAGGCGATAGCCATTGCGCTTCCACCAGATCCGGGACAGCGCCCACGTCAGCCCGAGCACAAGCACGGTGCCGCCGATACCCACCACGATGGGTAGGAAGGAAAAAGAGTCACGATCGCGCAGAAAATCAACAATATCGCCGAGGAGCTCCCGCTGGTTGATGCCGATGGCGACGATCAGCGCCAGCAGCGCCCGCCAAAAACGAATCAGCGGGGTCAGCGGGTGAACGCGCTGGAATTCGGCGTTGTCTGCGGTGACCGCAGCCGCGCCGTTGTCCAGTGCGGCGGCATCGGGGTGCAGTTCTTCTTTCACAGGCCGCTCATCCTCTCCTTCGCCTTCTCACTCAGGCGCACGCGCAACTCGGAGGCCACATCCTCGGGCAGGCCCGGAATGCTGGAGTCGCTGGTAGAGGACGCGGTGTGCAGCTCGATATTCTTCAGCCCAAGAGCACGCTCGATGGGGCCGTTATTGATATCGACGAATTGGATGCGGCCATAGGGCACCACGGTGAGGCTGTAGAACAGGCGGCCGCGGCGCACCAGCAGCTCATCCTCGGTTTCTGCCCAGCCGATTCGCGCCACTTGAACTACGGTGAGCCAGGCGATAAACGCGCTGAGCCCAGCCATAGCGATCGCGCCGACGATGAGCGCAATCTGCCATCCGCCAGAGACGAAGTAGGCGCCGATGGCCATGCCGAGTGTCGCAAGGACCAGAACGGGCATGCGGCCGATAAGCCGCGCCTTCACCAAGGCTGGGGAGACGGGCTGAAACGTCACGCCCATGGCGTCGGCGTCGCGCTGGTTGAGTTCGGTGTGAGAAGCCATAGGCCCACTTTTAGCACAGTGCGCACCGTGCCCCGCTGCTTAGCGAAAGTCGCGGGAGCGGATATCCAGCATCTCCCCAAGGGCTAGGGGTTCAAATTTATCGGCCTCCACGGTGGCCGCCCCGGTGGCGGTGCGCACGATACCGCGCACGAGCAGCGCGGTCGCGGTGCGCGCGAGCCGGCGGTAGCGCGCCCACAACCCAGGCGAGACCACCACATTGATCAAACCGGTTTCGTCCTCCATGCCAAAAAATACTGCCCCGCTGGCGGTCTGGGGACGCTGGCGGTGGGTGATGATGCCGGCCACGAGGATGCGGCGGCCATCCTCCTGCGCAAGCAACTGCGCCGCGGGTATCACCCCGCGCCGCTCAAGCTCGGCGCGAATGAGCTCCAGCGGCTGGTTGGCTGGGGTGATCCCGGTGCTGGCCACATCGGCCACCATGAGCTCAAAAGTGTTCATTCCTGGCAGCGGCGGCGCGGTGATCGCCGAGAGCCCCGGCAGCATGCCCTGTTGCTCACTGGCAGCCACGCCCGCCACCCATTGGGTTTGGCGGCGGCTAATCCCGAGCGCCGCGAAGGCCCCAGCGCGGCCGAGGCTTTCCACATCTCGGACGTTCAGCTCGGCGACGCGGGCGATATCAGCCACCGTCGATGCCGGCGAGAGGCTGTGTCGGATCTTCTCGAGCCTGTCGGCAGCCTGCCGCCGCAGCCCTGATACCGAGCACAGCCCCAGCCGGATTGCCCCGTTGTCCACCCGTGGTTGCACATCCGAATCCAGCACCGAGACCGGCTCCACCTGCACCCCGTGCCGACGGGCGTCTTGGATCAGGGATTGGGGCGAATAAAAGCCCATGGGTTGGGCACGCAGCAGACCCACGCAGAACTCTGCTGGGTAGTGGTATTTAAACCAGGCCGAAAAGTACACCAAGGAGGCGAAGGATTGGGAGTGGGATTCGGGAAAACCATAGGCGGCGAAGGCCATAATTTTCAGCCATAGCCGGTGGGCGGTGTCCTCGTCTATATTATGGGTGCTTTTACAGCCCGCATAGAACTTCGCGCGCAGCGTCTCCATTCTTTCCGGTGAGCGTTTGGAGCCCATGGCGCGTCTTAAAGCATCGGCCTCTACGCCGCTAAAACCGGCGGCGTCTACCGCTATCTGCATGAGCTGTTCCTGAAAGAGCGGCACGCCGAGGGTTTTACCCAGCGCATTTTCCAAGCAGGGGTGATCGAACTCCACGGGCTCGAGGCCGTTGCGGCGACGGATATAGGGGTGCACCGAGCCGCCCTGAATCGGGCCCGGGCGCACCAGGGCGACCTCCACCACGAGGTCGAAGAACTCGCGGGGTTTCAGCCGCGGCAGGGTATTGAGCTGGGCGCGGGATTCCACCTGAAACACCCCCACGGCATCGGCGCGGGCGAGCATGGCATAGACCTCTGGCTCGGCGAGGTCGAGTTCCCACAAGTGCACGGTGATTCCATGCTGCTCTGCCACGAGATCGATCATGTGGTGCAGGGCCTCGAGCATGCCTAAACCCAAGAGGTCAAATTTCACCAGCCCCGCGGAGGCGCAGTCATCCTTATCCCACTGCACCACGGAGCGTTTGTCCATGCGCGCCCATTCCACGGGCACCACATCCGCGATGGGGCGATCACACAGCACCATACCGCCGGAGTGAATGCCAAGGTGTCGGGGCTGGCCTTCAAGGCTGGCCGCGAGCTGGCGCACCTGCTCTGGTGGGTCGGCGATGCCCCGCGACCACGCATCACAGCTGCCCTGAGCAAAGCCGAGGGCGCGGCCGGCATCGCGTATCGCCCCCTTATGGCGATAGGTGATCACATTGGCCACCATGGCGGCATAGTCGCGGCCATAGGTGTCGTAGACGTATTGGATCACCTCCTCGCGGCGGCCAGATTCAATATCAATATCGATATCCGGTGGCCCTTCTCTTTCGGGAGAGAGGAAGCGCTCAAAGAGGAGTCGCGCACTGATCGGCTCCACATTCGTGATGCCGAGGGCAAAGACCACCGCAGAGTTGGCGGCCGAGCCGCGACCTTGGCAGAGAATATTCTCCCGCCGGCAGAAATCCACGATCCCGCACACGATGAGAAAATACCCAGCGAAGCCGAGCTGCTCGATCACCTCCAGCTCATAGTCGATCTGCGCATGGGCGCGGTGGGCGATCTCAGTGGGCCGGGACGAATAGCGCTGGGGAGCGCGCTCCGCGACCAGCTGGCGCAGCTGCGCCAGCTCATTGTCTCCGTGGCTGGGCAGATTCGGGGCCACGAGGGTGAGCTGCACGGCGCATTCCTCCGCTAGCCGCAGATTCTCTGCCATGAGTTCGCTGGCGTGCGGCACCATGGTGGCCAGCGCCTTCTCCCCCAGCAGCCAGCGCCCGCCCATCGGGTCGAGTTCCGCGGCGTGATCGCCCACGCTGCGGCGCGCAGCGAGGGCATCCTTCGCGGCGGCGAGCCGTCGCGCCCCCATCGTGGCGGCAGTAGCCACGGCGGAGACGGTCCCCCGCAGCTGGTACTGGGCGCGAAGCCGGTCCAGCTCGGCGTGCGCATCGGCGTCCGTGGGGCGGCGAGAAATCCGGTACTCGAGGCGGATATTCTCCCGCCCGAATGCCTCGATCAGGGCGGGGAGCTGTGGGGCCCAGGTGGCGTCAACAAGCACATACCAGCGACCGCCGGCAGCGGTACCGAGCGCCGCCAGCGAGGGATAGACCGTGTGGTCTTTTTCTCCGGCGGCCATCGCTGCGGCGGAGATAACGCGGCTGAGGCGGCGATAGCCTTCGACGTCCTTGGCGAGCACACACAAGGTAGCCGGAATCCCCAGCTGTTCGCCGACGCTGAGCTCGGCACCGATGATCGTGTCCAGCTGATAGTGCGCTGCGGCCTCGGCGAATTTCACCACACCATAGAGGCCATCGCGATCACACAGACCGAGGGCGCGGTAGCCCAATTCCACGGCGCGAGCGACGAGTTCTTCTGGCTCAGATGCGCCGTGTAAAAAGCTATAACTCGAGCGGCAATGCAGGTCCGCGATACGTCCGTCCGATTGTCGAACATGCGCTGCGTTAGGACTAGACTGAGCGGGCTCAGGCTGGAGGTGCCCATCATAGCGGCCAGATAGCAGCCTTTCTAGCTTTGACCAGCTCAAAGGGCGGGCATTCACCCCCAAGAAGCAGCCATTCCATTCCATGCGCCCCACGCTAGCATGTTTCGCACACCTGTTCTAGCCAATTATTACACCTCCCGTAGACCAAGCTGTACAGATTGAAACGAAGGTGCTAGCGTAGAGCAGCGTCAAATAGACAGCTCTTTCTACTACTTTTTCTAAGGATGTTCCCATGAAGCGATTTACCCGCACCACCGCCGCCCTGGCCACCGTGGCCCTGTCCGCTACCGCGCTGGTAGCCTGCGGCAGCGATGATTCCTCCACCATCAAGCTCGGCTCTACTGATTCCACTCTGAAGCAGTTCGCCGCGTGGGAGGACGCAGCCAACGAGAACGACATCGACCTCGAGGTTGTGAACTTCAGCGATTTCAATACCCCCAATAAGGCACTGGCTGAGGGCGAGATCGACGCCAATAGCTTCCAGCACCTGAAGTTCCTCGCCGAGCACAATGTGGGCTCTGGCGATGACCTCTTGCCGATCGGCTCCACCTACATCGTGCCGCTGGCACTGTACTGGAAGGACCACGATTCCCTCGACGGCATCGAGGGCCAAGAGATCGTAATCCCGAACGATCCCTCCAACCAGGGCCGCGCTATCAACGTGCTGGTGCAGGCGGATCTGATCACCCTGAAGAATGACGTGAATAACCCCACCCCAGCCGACATCGATAAGGATAAGTCCAAGGTTAAGGTGCAGCCGGTGGATGCCGCGCAGACCCCCACCGGTTGGGGCGAGGGCAAGCCGGCCATCATCAACAACTCCTTCCTGGATCGCGCCGGCATCGACCCGAAGTCCTCCATCTTCGCCGATGACCCTAACTCTGAGCTCGCCGAGCCCTACATCAACGTGGTGGTTGTGCGCGCCGAGGATAAGGACAATGAGCAGCTGAAGAAGCTCGCCGAAATCTGGCACACCCAGGCTGTGGTGGATGCCGATCAAGAGGACACCGCCGGCACCTCCGTCGCCGTGGATCGCCCCGCCGAGGAGCTGCAGGAGATCCTGCACCGTCTCGAGGACGAAATCCGCAAGGGCTAATCCCCGCACCACGGCCCCCTTTTCCTAGGGGGCCTTTGTTTTCATTCACCTACGTTTTAAGGAACATTTCGCTCGTGGCACAACAACCACACGCGGCCGCCGCCGGCTCCATCCCTTCCGGTACTACTGGCACCGCTATTGAATTCCGCAACGTGTCTAAGACCTTCTCCACGAAGCGCGGCACGGTGACCGCCCTGGATAACGTCAATCTCACCGTCGCCCCCGGAGAGATCCTCGGCGTGATCGGCTACTCCGGTGCGGGCAAGTCCACCTTGGTGCGCCAGATCAATGGACTCGATGTGCCGAGCTCCGGCGAGATTCTGCTGGACGGCACCAATATCGTGGGCATGCCGGAGAAGAAGGTGCGCCAGCTGCGCCGCCACATCGGCATGATCTTCCAGCAGTTCAACCTGTTTTCCGCGCGCACCGCAGCCGGCAATATCGCCTATCCCCTCGAGCTGGCCGGCATCTCCAAGGCCGAGCGTACAAAGCGGGTCCAGGAAATGCTGGACTTCGTGGGCCTCTCCGATAAGGGCAGCTCCTACCCCGAGCAGCTGTCCGGCGGACAGAAGCAGCGCGTGGGCATCGCCCGCGCCTTGGCTACTAACCCCTCCTTGCTGCTGGCCGATGAGGCCACCTCCGCTCTCGATCCCGAGACCACCCAGGATGTGCTGGCGCTGCTGCGCAAGGTGAACAAGGAATTCGGTATCACCATCGTGGTAATTACCCACGAAATGGATGTGGTGCGTTCGATCGCCGACAAGGTGGTGGTGATGGAAAACGGCCGCGTGGTGGAGCAGGGCTCTGTGTTCGAGGTGTTCTCGAATCCGCAGACCGCCGTGGCCCGCCGCTTTGTGGCCACCACCCTGCGCAATGAGCCGGACAATGTGGAGTCGGATGATCTTCGCGGCAAACCGGGACGACTATTTACCGTCAACCTCACCGAGACCTCCGGCTTCTTCACCGCGGCCGGCCACGCCCGCGAGGCCGATGTGAGCGTCGATATTGTGCACGGCGGCGTGACCACCCTGCAGGGTAATTCCTTCGGCAAGGTCACCGTCCGTCTGAACGGCGATAATGCCGCCATCGACGAGTTCTACCGCTCCCTCACGCAGACCACCGAGATTCAGGAGATTTCTTAAATGGACACCACTTATCTCGCAGCTGACTGGGATCGGCTCGGCGATACCTTCATCGACTCCATCTTCGAGACCCTCTACATGGTGGGCATCACGATGGTGGCCGGCGGCTTCTTCGGGCTGGTTCTGGGTATTTTGCTCTACACCACGCGCCCGAGCGGCATCCTGCGCAACTCGTTTGTCTACGCCGTACTCAACGTGTTGGTGAACTTCATCCGCCCAATCCCCTTCATCATCCTCATCGCCTTCATCGGCCCGCTGACCAAGGTGGCCATCGGCTCGACCATCGGCACCGGTGCCGCCACCTTCGTGATGTCGATCGCCGCGACCTTCGCCGTCGCCCGCATCGTGGAGCAGAATCTAGTGGCCATCGATCCGGGCGTGATCGAGGCGGCGCGAGCGATGGGCGCCTCACCGTGGAAGATCATCACCTCGGTGATCGTCCCAGAGGCCTTGGGCCCCCTCGTGCTGGGCTACACCTTTATCTTCATCGCGGTGGTGGATATGTCTGCCATGGCCGGCTACATCGGCGGCGGCGGCCTGGGCGATTTCGCCATCGTCTACGGTTATCGTTCCTTCGATTGGACCGTCACCCTCGTGGCCACCGCAGTGATCATCGTGATCGTGCAGCTTGCGCAGTTCTTCGGCAACTGGCTGTCGAAGAAGATCATGCGCCGCTAGTTCGGCTCATCGCAGCACGCTTATCGACGCAGCGTCCCCGCTTCATCGGGGGCGCTGTTCGCATTATCCGCCACTACTGGCTCATGCCGACAAGGCCTCAGGGTACACGGAAGAACAGGACAAACATCAGCAGCACCCCAGCCGAGGATGAGGAAGAACTGTTCTCTTGTGTCCAACGGCGTCCGACCTTTATACACCTCCGCCTCTTTTATCACGCGAAACTAGAGGGCCGGACCATGATTCACCTCCCGTTTCGCGGAAGTACACGTAGTCCTCTTCGCTACGTACCGGATACGCATCACCTCACTATCCTCCACATGGGGGATACACAGCCGATTCGCTGGTTCATAAATAGTCTCACTGCTAATATCAATGACGAACTGAACCTCAGTAAGCGCCGGCTAGTTTCCGGTTGCAGAATGCTCCAGCCGGACCTTCGGGTCCGGCTTTTTAATCTAGGAGGACACCTCATGTCCACGAGGTATGTCGTAGGCATCGATGTCGGATCGTATTCACTCGGCTGCGCCGCCATCGAAGTAGATGAGGCTGGAAATCCTCTCCAGCTATTGAACACCGTTTCTTTTATTCACGATTCTGGCGTTGATCCGGACTCAAATAAGACTGCCAACACACGTCTTGCAGTATCTGGTGTGGCTCGTCGGACCCGGCGCCTCTACCGGCGACGCAAGCACCGCACGCTAAAACTCGAAAAGTTCCTCAAAGCGCAGAATTGGACGACACGTCCATTCGAGGAGTACTCAGATCCCTATTTCCCGTGGAAAGCTCGGGTCGCACTCGTTAATGGCTTCATCGCTGACGAAGTCCAACGAGGGGAATACCTGTCGGTGGCCCTGCGCCACATCGCTAACCACCGTGGATGGAGAAACCCCTACCATTCAACTGCTAGCTTGTACTCCCCCGGCGAAGCGAGCGATGCCTTCAATGAGATTCGCGAAAATCTCAGCAAAAAGACTGGCCGCCCCATCCCCAACGATGCCACCGTGGGGCAACTGATCTCCTTCGCGCAATTCGGCCACCATCGCCTTCGCGGCGGCGGCAAGGAGAAGGACAAGAAGAACCCAGATCAGGCAAAGCAGGCGGTCATATCGGCCCGGCTCCAGCAGAGCGACCATGCGCGGGAAATCAATGAGATATGTCGTGTCCAGAAAATCGACGACACCCTACGGAAAAAGATCATTGATCTCGTCTTCGCTGCTGAATCTCCCAAGGGCGCGCAACAAGGCCGTACAGGCAAAGATCCTCTCAACCCCACACAAATGCGTGCTGCTAAGGCCTCCGATAGCTTCCAGCGCTATCGTGTCTCCGCGCTGATCGGCAATCTGCGCATCAAAGAAAGCACAGGAAAAACGAGGCGTCTCACCGCCGAAGAACGAGCCTTGGTATTCGATCACTTGATCAATCTTCCGGCCAAAAAGGACCCTTCATGGCTCGATGTTGCCGCTATCCTGTCCGTCGATCGCGGGCGGCTGCGGGGCACCGCAACCCTTACCGACGACGGTGAACGCGCTGGGGCTAGGCCGCCGGTGCATGACACCAATCGAGTCATTTCGCGCTGCCGCGTTAAACCTCTCGTTACCTGGTGGGCTACAGCCGATGCCGCTCACCGAGCCGAGATGGTCAAGGCGCTGTCCAACTCCGAGGCAGTCAACTTTGACTCCAAGGAAGGGGCTGCGGTTCAGGCATTCTTTGCTGAATTAGATGATGACCAGCATGAGAAACTCGATTCGCTTCACCTGCCCATCGGGCGTGCAGCCTATAGTGAGGACACCTTAACGCGGCTGACCGCTCGAATGCAGTCGGAAAATATGGACTTGTATGAGGCACGCCGTGCAGAGTTTGGCGTCTCCGAAGACTGGGCTCCGCCCAAACCACGCATCGGTGAACCAGTAGGAAACCCAGCGGTGGACCGTGTTCTCAAGGGAATTGCACGGTGGATAGAAGCAGCCGAGGCCGAATGGGGTGCGCCGCAGTCCATCGTTATCGAGCATGTGCGTGATGGTTTCTCCAGTGAAAACGTTGCTAGGGAGATCACTCGTGAAAATGACCGTCGCCACAAAAGAAACCTTAAACTGTTCGCGGAGATGCAGGAAAAGCTCAATATCGATGGCGCTGTGCGCCGCTCCGATCTATGGCGCTACCAGTCGCTCCAGCGTCAGAACGAGCAATGCGCCTACTGTGGCGCGCCCATCACCTATTCCAATAGTGAGATGGACCATATCGTGCCACGTGCAGGGCAAGGCTCAACCAACGTGAGAGAGAATCTGGTGGCCGTGTGCCATCGCTGCAACCTCGCAAAGAAAAATATTCCTTTCGCAGTATGAGCAGAAACATGTCCTATACCTGGCGTTTCCCTCACTGAAGCCCTCGAACGCACCAAGTTCTGGCTTCCTGAGCCTGGCCAGAAGAAGTCGGATTTTAACGCGTTTCGTAGTGCTGTCTGCGAACGGTTGAAACGAACCCACGCTGATGAGCCCTTAGATTCCCGCTCCATCGAGTCTGTGGCGTGGATGGCTAATGAGGTGAGGGGACGTGTCGCACAGCACTTCCATGAGGCTGACACCAGCGTCCGAGTTTATCGAGGCGCCCTGACGGCTGAGGCGCGTAAAGCTTCTGGTATTCACAAGCGTCTGCGTTTCATCGATGGCCCTGGAAAATCCCGTTTGGATCGCCGGCATCATGCCGTCGATGCAGCAATTATTGCTTTCACCACTCCCTACGTTGCGCAAACCCTAGCTGAGCGTGCTAACAAGCGCCAAGCAGCTTTTATCGAAAACGCACCAGATCAGTGGAAAGAATATACGGGAGCCGATGACGCCCACCGTGCTGCTTGGAATTCTTGGGTGCCCAAGGTTCGTAAACTTGCGCATATGCTCCAAGCAGCGCTCGACGAGGACCGAATCGTTGTCACCTCCAATCTACGACTGCGACTGGGGAATGGACGTGCACACGAAGATACGATCGGAGCGCTCAAGAAAATTCGTGTCGGTGGAGAAATCTCTGCCACAGATATCGATCGAGCTTCTTCGGAGGCACTGTGGTGTGCGCTCACGCGTGAACCCGACTTTGATCCTAAAGAAGGCCTCCCTGCGAATCCGAATAGGCGTATTCGAGTTCACGGTTCGTGGTTCGATGCCGATGACGAGATCGAGGTGTTTCCAGTCGGGGCGGGTTGCATCAAGGTCCGCGGTGGTTATGCGGAACTGAGCCGATTCCATCATGCGCGCATCTACAAAATCACATCGGGAAAGAAACCTTCCTACGCGATGCTGCGCGTCTACAATGTCGACCTTCTTCGTCATAGACACGAAGACTTATTCGCTGTCGAGATCAAGCCCCAAACAATTTCTGCTCGCCAAGCAGAACCAAAGCTCCGCAAGGCGCTGGCGGAGGGGAGCGCAGAGTACCTAGGGTGGCTCGTTGTCGATGATGAGTTTGTGATTGACACATCCAGCTTTACCACTGGACAAATCGCCGGGCTGCAGGAAGTTTTCGGAACAGTGTCAAGATGGCGGCTCGACGGTTTTTACGGCGAAGGTAGGCTACGTTTGCGCCCGTTACTCATGAGTGCTGAAGGTATTGGCTCGGATGCCCCTAAAGAGGCGCGAGTAATCATTGAAGGTCGTGGGTGGACCCCAAGTGTCAATACAGTTTTCGGCAAGGGGCAGCCAACAGTCATTCGTCGAGACTCGCTAGGACGCGTACGCCTGTCTAGCGCAGCACATCTTCCCGTCTCCTGGAAGGTGCGCTAGCATGCAGTCCGGCTGGAGGGTTGTAGACTGCTCGAACCTCGAGGGGACCATTCGTTATCGTCGAGGTCAACTGGCCATCCAGCCGGACACCGCATCAGAAGCAGTTACCGTCCCGTTGAGTCATATCGCGGTCGTCATGGTCGGAACGAAGGTGAATATTTCCGGCGCAGTACTCGCAAAGCTCAGCGAATACGACATTGCGCTCCTCATTACCGATTGGCGTGGGGTACCTGTTGCCGGAGCGAGCCCATGGAATGAACACACTCGTATCGGCGCACGTCAGCAGGCACAGGCTTCGCTTTCCCTCCCCCGCCGTAAACAGGCGTGGGCGCGAATCGTGAGTGCAAAGATTTACGGACAAGCGGCAACCGCGAAGGCGCTGAATAGGGAGAGCTCCCACCTTTTAAAGAAGCTCAGCCGTAGTGTTCGCTCAGGCGACTTGGACAACAAAGAAGCAGTAGCCGCGCGAATCTATTGGAAAGCGCTCTCGGAAGGCCCAGATTTCAGACGACAACCAGGCGCTGCTTCGGACGGGTTCAACTCTGCGCTTGACTACGGTTACACGCTTCTTAGAGGAACTGGAATACGGGCAGTTGCTGGTGCCGGGCTTGCTGGGACGCTTGGCGTGTTCCACCATGGCCGTGCTAACGCCTTCGCTCTGGTCGATGACCTCATGGAGCCGTTCCGTCCTTTCATCGATCAGTTCGTGTTCTCTATTCTGGAACCGACTTCACCGCTCACCGCAGATCAAAAACATCAACTTTCATCCTTCCTTCACAGTCACGCATTCAACAGCGATGGCCAGAGTGTTTCTACGGTCTTTCAAGACTTTGCGCAGCATTTTGGCTTATACGTCGAAGGAACAGTGGATCGGCTACAGGTGCCACGTTGGGAAGGGCAGCTCAGTGCCAGCGAAGGACAGTGAACCGGTGTGGTGCGTCGTAATGTTTGATCTTCCGGTCAAGACCAAAAACCAACGTAGGGAAGCTAATCGGTTCCGTAACCGGTTGTTCGACCTTGGTTTCTGCCGCGCCCAGTTCAGTGTCTACGTTCAGTATTTCCCACTGGCGGCGCGTCTCAGCACGATAGTAAAACAGGTGAAATGCGAACTTCCCGCAGGCGGTGAAGTGCGTATCTTGTCCGTGACAGACCAGCAGTGGGCAAAGGCGATCCGTTTTTCGAGCCACAAGGAACAAGCGGTCGAGAAAATCCCCTCTCAACTCACGATTTTTTAAAAACGCATGCTGAAAAAGACCCAGTTCAGGCCCTGTTTCTGGGCCTGACTGAAGTCTATCAGGGGTATATCGAACTGAACCCCAGCCGAGATCGTATGGCACGCCTTTGGTCGTGAAGTCTATCAGGGGTATATCGAACTGAACCCCAGCCGAGATCGTATGGCACGCCTTTGGTCGTGAAGTCTATCAGGGGTATATCGAACTGAACCCCAGCATCCGGCTGAAGCGGGACAGTTGATTCCGAAGTCTATCAGGGGTATATCGAACTGAACCCCAGCTATGTTCCAGTAGGCCCTCGACGATGTAGAAGTCTATCAGGGGTATATCGAACTGAACCCCAGCCGAGCTGCGGATCACGGAAGGCGGCGGCGAAGTCTATCAGGGGTATATCGAACTGAACCCCAGCTCGGGGCTACTGGCCGGTGCTGCCGAATGAAGTCTATCAGGGGTATATCGAACTGAACCCCAGCATGAGGATACGCCGGTACTTCTTCTTCCGAAGTCTATCAGGGGTATATCGAACTGAACCCCAGCCCTGATCGAGCCCAAGCCCGGCGCGCGCGAAGTCTATCAGGGGTATATCGAACTGAACCCCAGCAGGTGCGGCGATGGTGTGCCACCGAGGCGAAGTCTATCAGGGGTATATCGAACTGAACCCCAGCCGTCCGCGCGGCAGCCCCGATGTCATCCGAAGTCTATCAGGGGTATATCGAACTGAACCCCAGCGTGTCGTGGGACTCTCACCTACAGAAAGGAAGTCTATCAGGGGTATATCGAACTGAACCCCAGCTACTTGTGTGAGCTGTTCCCGCGCGAGCGAAGTCTATCAGGGGTATATCGAACTGAACCCCAGCGGAAACACTATTTTTCTCCTATAGGATCGAAGTCTATCAGGGGTATATCGAACTGAACCCCAGCCACCACGATGCTTGCGTCAGACTCGTCTGAAGTCTATCAGGGGTATATCGAACTGAACCCCAGCTACCTCGGTCACATACTCTGGTGTGTCAGAAGTCTATCAGGGGTATATCGAACTGAACCCCAGCGAGATGCTGCGATAATGATCGCGATAGGGAAGTCTATCAGGGGTATATCGAACTGAACCCCAGCTGATGGCCCGTCTCGTGCCAGAGTGGCAGAAGTCTATCAGGGGTATATCGAACTGAACCCCAGCTCGCTGAAGTACGCGACCGCGCAAGTCAGAAGTCTATCAGGGGTATATCGAACTGAACCCCAGCTCATGGAGATCGGTAAGGCGGTGTGGGAGAAGTCTATCAGGGGTATATCGAACTGAACCCCAGCGGAGGCGTCGGCAGACGTGAAATAGGGCGAAGTCTATCAGGGGTATATCGAACTGAACCCCAGCTGCTGGTTGGTGGGCGGCTTGGTACATGGAAGTCTATCAGGGGTATATCGAACTGAACCCCAGCTTGCTGAGATGTGGGTGGTGATCTGTTGGAAGTCTATCAGGGGTATATCGAACTGAACCCCAGCATCTTGGTTATCGGCGGGGTTTTGGTGTGGAAGTCTATCAGGGGTATATCGAACTGAACCCCAGCACCGCGTTAGGATCCCAGCCCGATTCGTGAAGTCTATCAGGGGTATATCGAACTGAACCCCAGCTTGGGCGCGGGCTCGCCGCTCATGGCGCGAAGTCTATCAGGGGTATATCGAACTGAACCCCAGCGCGCTGTGGAACATCAAGTGCAAGGTGAGAAGTCTATCAGGGGTATATCGAACTGAACCCCAGCTGCAGGACGAGCGCGGCGGTTTCGGCGCGAAGTCTATCAGGGGTATATCGAACTGAACCCCAGCTAGCCCCAGTTACAGAAGGGTGGGGGTTGAAGTCTATCAGGGGTATACCGAACTGAACCCCAGCGAAAGTGGGCATAGTGGCTATACTCGGTGGAAGCCTATGGCGCTGCATCACGCTTAACGGCAGTACCGCTTTCCAAGCCCTGCGCTGCGATGATCCCACAACCACAAGCCTGTGGCTTTCTGCAGGATCACCGCCCCGCGACCTACCGCGTCGCCTCCTCCAGCAGGTACAGCACGTGCTCATAGCTCCGCCCAGTGATTTGCTCCATGCCCAGCTCGCAGGTGCGGTTGGAGGACACATAGGCGTCCACGCGCCCATCAGCTTCGGCCTCGGCCAGCCCGACGCGCTCATCGCGGGTGGCGGCGTCGAGAAGTTCGGGGTGGAGCATGCCGCGGTCGCCGGCGGTGCCGCAGCAGCCGGCGCCGCGGGGCACGAAGGCCTCGTCGGCGGCGAAACTGGCGACGCGCACGAGGGTGTCGCTGAGTTCCATGTGGGCCAGCGAGCAGTTCGGGTGCACGGCCACCCGCCCGAGGCGGCGGGTGGGTTCAAGGTGCTCGATCAGCCGAGCGGCCCATTGGGTGGAGTCGAGGATCTCGATCTGGGCGAAGTTCTCGGCGAGCTCGCCGTCGAGGGACTCGGGGATGCCGGAGAGGATGCCGTGGGTGCAGCTGGAGGCGTCCACGATCACGGGGATGGTGCCGTGGCGGGACCATTCCCATAGTTTCTCGGCGGTGTGGCGCGCCATATAGGTTTTGGCATCGTGAAAGCCCTTGGAGCTAAACGGCGTGGTGCAGCAGGTACCGGCCACATCTTGGGGGATCGCCACCTTCTGCCCGGCGCGCTGAGAGAGCGCGAGCAGGGTTTCGGGGAGGGAGTGGCCTTCCCCGGAGCGGCCGAACATGCGGTTCACGCAGGCGGGGAAGTACACGGCATCCGCCTCGGCCGGATCATCCCCCACAGGCAGTGCGGCTGCCCCGCCGGGTAGGCCGTGTTCGGCGGAGGGCACGAGATCATTGTCCATGAAGGAACGCAGCATTCCGGTGGCGATGGACACGGAGCGGGCGCCGAGTTTCTCCCCCACCACTTTCTTGAGTGCGTCCTGGGCGCTCAGGCCGCTGCGGGCGGCGGTCTCCACGGCCGCCCAGTTCTTGGCCAGGATGAGTGCCACGCGGTTGGCGATCTGGCCGTTTTCCAGCTCGCGGAAGAGTTTCATCATCTTGCCGGTGTCGATGCGCAGCGGGCAGGCGATGGCGCAGCTAGAGTCCGCGGCGCACATGTCGATAGCGTCGTAGCCGTACTCGTCGATGAGCGCCCCGAGCATCTGGGAGCCGGCGGGCTGCCGGGCCATCTCGCGGCGCAGCACGATCCGCTGGCGCGGGGTGGTGGTGACGTGCCGGGAGGGGCAGACTTCCTCGCAGAAGCCG
Organism: Corynebacterium sp. 11A; assembly: GCF_008930935.1. Classification (NCBI taxonomy): domain Bacteria; kingdom Bacillati; phylum Actinomycetota; class Actinomycetes; order Mycobacteriales; family Corynebacteriaceae; genus Corynebacterium; species Corynebacterium sp. 11A. The sequence continues at coordinate 22,506 of NZ_PQMR01000009.1, read as the reverse complement.
CATTCGATGCAGGCATTGGCGATCGCCTCAATGGCGGGGGTGGACTTGAAGTCCTGGAGGTGCACCTCGGCGTTGCTGGTGAGCTGCACATCGGGGGCGAGGATGCCGGCGGGGTCGATCAGTCGCTTCACCCGCCACATCAGGTCGAAGGCTTGGGGCCCCCATTCGCGTTCCACCAGCGGGGCCATGTTCAACCCGGTGCCGTGCTCGGCTTTGAGGGAGCCATCGTACTTATTGAGCACTAGCTCCGTCATCTCTTCAATGAACTGGTCATAGCGGCGCACTTCCTCCGAAGAGCCGAAGGAGGGGGTCATGAAAAAGTGCAGGTTACCGAAGGCGGCATGCCCCATCACCGAGGGCGGATAGTTGTATTCGCGCAGCAGCTCCATGAGGTCTTTGGCGGCCTCACCGATGCGTGCCGGCGGGAAGCACACGTCCTCGGTGATCAGCGAGGAGTTTTGCGGGCGCTGGTGCCCGAGTAGCGGCATCAGTCCGGAGCGAATCTCCCAAGCATTGGCTTGGTCGATGGCGTCCTCCATGAAGTGCAGCGGGGAGATTAGTTCCGCATCGGCCAGCACGGCCCGTGCCGCAGCCACGGCCGCGTCGCGCTCCTCCTCCGTGGTTCCTCCCACTTCGAGGAGCAGCGCCGAGGCGTCGTCGTCAAGCGATGCCCACTCATCGTGGGCCCCCTTAAAGGAGCCGACCGAGCCCTTCAATACTGGGGAAACGAGCAGCTCACAGGCCAGGGCGCCGGCCTCCATGAGGCGGTGCACATAGTCCGCGGCAAGCTCCAGGCTGGGCAGTGTTACCCAGGTGACGGCGGTATAGCGCGGCTTGGGCAGGGTGGCGATATCGGCTTCCGCGATGAAGCCGAGAATCCCCTCGGAGCCGATCATCAGCTTGGTGAGGATGCCGCTGGCGGTATCGGCGTCGAGGAAGGCATCCAGGCGCAGACCAATGGTGTTGCGGATGGAGAACTTTGTGCGTAGCCGCGCCACCAGGGCCTCGTCGGCGCGTATCTCATCCCGCAGCTCGATGAGTCCTTGGGCAAGCTCCGGCTCCCGCTGCCACAGCGTCTCCTCTGCATCGGGCAGGCGGGTATCGATGATGGTGCCGCTCGGCAACACGATCTTCAGCCCCCGCACGCTGTGATAGGAATCCTTTTCCAAGCTGCAGCGCATACCGCCGGCATTATTCGCCAGCACGCCGCCGATCGTCGCGACGCTTGCCGACGCCGGGTCCGGGCCCAGCACCCGCCCGTAGCGGGCAAGCACATTCTGTACTCCGCCGAGGGCCTCGCCGGGGCGTACCGTCACAGATTCGGGGTGTACCACGAGCCCGCGGAAGTTTTCCCGCACATCCAGCAGAATGTCATCGGACTGGGCCTGGCCATTCAGCGAGGACCCGCCGGAGCGGAAGGTCACGGTGCGGTGATTCTTCTGCGCATAGGCAAAGATATCCGCAATCTCCTGCTCGCTGCTGGGGCTGGCCACGATCTGCGGGAAGCGCCGATAGGGGCTGGCATCGGTGGCATAGCGCACCAAGTCGAGGGCGCGAGCATGCACATTGCGCGTACCGAGCAGTGCTTCGAGGTCCTCCCGCAGCTGCTGCGGGCTGCCCTCGGCGAGCTCTTCGGGAAAATGATCCGGGTACTCGGCCCCCTCCGGCTGGGGCGGTACTCCGATATTGGCTGACTTTTTCTGAAAGAGTGCGGGCATAGACACCAGCCTATGCTGGCATCCCATCACCCGTGACTTTTTCCTAGCTTTCCGCCACGACTCGCCGCACGCGCCCCACCCACTTGTGGGCCTTTTTCGCCGGTTTCCCACAGGATGGGATCATCTCCCCTGCCGGTCGGCGCTCGAGGAACACGTGATAGCTGGAGCCATCGGGCAGGCTGACTTCCCGCACCGTTTTCTCCGGGTTCTTCTCCCCGCCCAGGTCCACAGTCTCCACATAGAGCGACCCGATCTCGGGGCTGCCATAGCTGCGCGCCACGAGGATCTCGGCCACCTGCCCGGCGGGGTCGAAACAGCCCCGGCCGCGCAGCTGCGGCAGGTAGAGCTCCCCGCGCTGCACCGCCTCCAGCATGGCGAGGGCACGCTCGGTGTCCATATAGGCATAGGAATAGCCCCAGGGCATGAGCATGAGGGTGGCGGCGAAGCGGTGCCCCTTCATGTGCGAGGTTTCCCATACCCATTCCTCCTCGGCGCGCTCCGCCAATTCCGCGGCGAGGGGCCGGCCCTTAATGGCGCAGCACTTATCGCGCTTGCCGTGGGTGCACACCAGCACCAGCGGGTGCGTCACTTTCTGCCCACCATTGGCCAGCGGCGTATCGAGGTTGAGCTCCAAAAGGTCCTGCGGGCAGCTGACCTCCAGCCGCTCCACCACGGGCTGCTGCAGCCCATTGCCGGTGAAGATGATGAACACGCGATAGCGCTCGCGCGGTTTCGGCCTGCCTGCGGGGCGAATGAGCTGGAAGGAGGCGTTATGCATCCCGAAGAAGTAGCTGAGCTTGCCGCTGAGCTCCCCGCCGAAGGAGCCGCCATCGAGCACATCGCGGCTCCAGCCTTGGTGGTGTTCGAAAAGCACAAACTTCTGCCCCGCCTTGGCGGTGCCCTCGATGGGCTCCTCCTTCAGCTCTGAGCAGGAGATCTGCTCCGGCTCGCAGGATAAACGGCCATCGGTGGGAATCTCAGGGGCTGCACTCTCAGTCATGAGAACCAGCTTAGTGGGCTATATCCGCCTGTCGCTCACCACGCGGCGCCTGCACGCTTATCGACGCCACCCTCCAGCCCCCATCCGTTGCGCCCCAGCACAACGCGGCCACACGCGTTAAGCAAATTAGTAAGATTAAGATATGAATAGCATCGCTTCTACCCGTGTACTGTCCCGCCCCTATGCCCGCGCCCTGACGTGCGTGGCCCTCGCTACTTCGCTCACGATGGCTGGCTGCTCCCCCGGCGGTGATGATAGCGCCACAGACCCCAGCGCCTCGGTAACTACCTCCGAAGAAACCTCCACTACCCGTTCTACGGAGACCATCACCTCTTCCACTACCCTGCCGGCGGAATATGACTCGGAGGATCGGGAGCCGGTGAACGAGGATCCGGGTATTACTCCTCTCGGCGAGCTCAGCACCGCCGAAAATACCTCCAGCGAGGAATGGGGCGCTGGCACCGGCAAGGTGCTCCCGACCGCGGTGCGCGTGGGCCGCCACAAGAACTTCGACCGCGTTGTTATTGATCTTGACGTGGAGAAGGGCAGCACCCCAGGCTGGCGCGCCGTCTATGAGGCACAGCCGCTGCAGCAGGCTAGCGGGCGCCCCCTCGAGGTCGCCGGCGATACCTATCTCCAAGTGGATCTCACCGGCACCGCCTATCCGATGGAGTTCGGCAAGGACTTCCCGCCGCTGGAATGGAGCAACACCTCCGGCAAGGGCATCGTGCAAGAGGTGCTGGACGCCGGCACCTTCGAGGCCCGCACCCAATTCGTGATCGGCCTCAGCGGCGGCCAACGCCCCTTCTCTGTCACGGTGCTGGAGAACCCGACGCGGGTAGTGATCGATATCGCCCACTAGGCCTAGACATAGCTGGCCTCAATCCGCCACGAGCCGCGCACCCACACCAGCACCCAGCCATAGACGCGGCGCGAATCAGTGGCCGTGAGCTGTAGCCGGGCGTGCGCGGGGTGGATGCCGGCGCTGGGTGCGGGCGCGGCCGACCACCACTGCTCGTCCACAGGCCAGGGCCCGGCCCAGCCGCTCACGCGCAGCCGCCGCGTGCCCCACACCACCGTCTGCGGTGTGGCACTAAGCAGCAGATCCTCTGCGAGGGCCACTGGCTCCCCGGCGGCATCATAAAGCCCGATCTTGCTGGCCGGATGATTCCATCCGGGGCTGCGCCGGGCTGGCAGCGGCGCAGCCAGCCGCCCCGGCCAGCTGCCCGTATCGGCTGCGGGAACCCGCTCCCCATTGCTCACATAGCCGATGCGCTCTACCACCCCGCGCCCGCCCTGATCGAAGGGGCGCAGCACCGTATCGCTGCCATAGCGTGACTGCACGCGGGTGATGACTTTCTCGGCCCGCTCGGCCCGCTGCGCCGTATCGCCGAGCGCCTCCCATAACCCGGTATCCGCCCCTGGCTGTTCCGTCTCTAGGGGGATGAGCTCGAGCTCCACGATCCCACCGACAGACTCTTCTTCCTCCCCCTGGGCATGCTGCTGCCGGTGGGTGATCCACCCGCCCAGCTGCCAGCGCACTCTGTCGGCGGTAGCCGCCTCATCCAAGGGGGCGAAGGTGCGCCATACCCTTTCCAGCGTGCACTGGCCGGCGCCATCATCCACGGTGGCGCGAATCGCCAGCTGCACGCATACCCGGCCCGCCGCGGCGAGATGCTCGTGCAGGCGCGCCGCGAGGGAGCGGGCGATAAAAGCCGCCTGGTCCACCCACAGCAGAGGCTCCTCGGGGACATACACCACGGCCTCTCCCCGCGTGTTCTCCGCTGCGGGCGCTAAGCGTCGGGAGCTATCGGCCGCACAGATTGCATAGAGCCGCATCCCGGCGCGGGAGAATCGCGTGGCCACCGCCGCGCGCGGCAGCTGCAACATCTCGCCGCAGCGACGCACCCCCATCTCCGCCAGCTGGCCCACCAGCTCCTCCCCCACTCCCAGACTGGGTTCGGCGCCGACAGCACTCAGCCCCACCTGCTTGAGGAATGCGCGACTGCCACCTGCGGGCACCACCGCGCCAAGGCGGCTACTGCGGGCAGCGATAATCGCCGTTGCCAGCTCATCGGCCACCCCCATGCGCAGGTCGACACCCTGTTCTGCAGCGGCCGTCATCGCCAGATCCATCGCGCGATCCTCTGTGCCGTAGTAGCGGGCTAGACTATCTGCCGCCACCAGCACCAGCCCGGGGCGCAGCACCTCCACGGTGGCCGCCACTTGGGAGAGCGACTCCACGATCACCGCGAAGGCCTCCCCATCCGCGGTGTCATCTCGCGCCGCGGTGACTGCCTCGGGGCAGATCATCTGGGCGGCGCGCAGACGCATGCCTCGCGCCACCCCACGGCGACGCCCCGCTTGGTTGACCACCCATACCCGCTGCTCGTGGTGCACAATCACGGGTACATCCGGCCCGCTGTCTGTGACGCGAGAGACCACCTGCGCCGGCCAGTCGGGGTACCACAGTGCCAGCACCCGCACTCTAGATCACCTGCAACTGCACTATCTCTGGCTCGCCCACCGCCGCGGCGGACTCTGCGGCAGGCGCCGCACCGCGCAGCTCATAATGCACTGTGCGCGCAGGCAGTCCCCGCTGCTGTATCTGCACCGCAATATCCACTCCGGTAATGCGCCCGCGGCCTGTCATGTCCATGCCATGAAAACGCTGCGGGGTAGCGCCCAGCCCCAGCTCCGCATTCGCCACCAGCTGCGGGCCACCGACCAGTATCACGGCGCAGTCTCCGCGGCGCAGCTTCGCCCGCAGCGCCCGCTCCGCGGCGGCCCCCACGTGGCGCAGTGCGGGAAGATAGGCCACCACCACATCCATGCCCTCGGCAAGTACGGCGGCGATCTGTATCGTGTCCTCAGCCGCACCACGAACAACGATGATATTTTCTAATAGCCCTCCCTCTTCGGGCACCTCGGCGAGCAGGAGATCATCCCAGCCAACGAGCGCCACTCGCTGCCCCTGGGCGCTGACATAGGCCACTAAGGACACCACCAATGCCGGGCAATCACTGGCGAGGGTGATCCCACGGCGCGGCAGACCGCCGCCAGCTATAGCCCCCGCGAGCACCTGCGGAAGGCGCACACTACCTGCCATTTCTCGCTCTTCGACGCTAGCCACTTCAGCAGGGCGAGCAGCCCCTCCGCCCTCAAGGCCCACCAGCTGGGCACGCAGGGCAGCCACTTTCTGTTCACGGCTGAGCGCGCTCAGATCAGCGCGCTGCTCGCTGCAGAAACTCACGGAATCACCCCCTCGTGCGCGTCGCCACAATCCTCGTCCACACCCTCGCGTATCGAACACTCGTTCTTACCAGTGCTAGTAAACACCGCGCTTGAGTCCGCGTCAACTATGCCGCAATCACCCCCTGCTCCCCTGCCGTCCGAGGCACTCGATAACCTAGGAGTATGCCGTCGATAAGCGAAGCGCGTTCCCTTCCCAACCCGATACCCACGCCTGCACCGGTGCGCTTGGGCACCTCTGTACTCTTTGGCCTGGGCGTGGCTGTGCTGACCACCTCCCTGTCGCGCGGGATACAGGTGGCGATCATGGTGGCGTGCCTCGCCTTGGGCATCATGCTGATTTATACCCACCCCTATCGGCAGCACATCCGCGAGTATCTCGAAGCGCGCGGCTTTGAGTACCGCGCCCGCGCCAGCATGCTCCTGCCGCTCTTTCCGGTGTGGCTGGCGCTAATGCTCGCCCCCGTGCTCGCCCCAGCCGCCCTCTGGGCCACCGCCCTGCTCGCCCTCGCCGTCTGGGGCTGGATGTGGCTGGTATTTCCGCATGTGGATGGCACGCGAATGCTCGCCTATGTGGACCGAGCGGACACCGCCTAGGTTTTACTCACCCCATAAAGCCGAACAGCCCCACCCCGTGCGGGATGAGGCTGTCAGCAAAGACGGCGCGAGGCGCGGAGGGGCTAGAGCATGCAGCTCACGCAGCCCTGCACTTCGGTGCCGGTGAGCGCGGTTTGGCGCAGCCGGATGTAGTAGACCGTCTTAATACCCTTGCGCCAAGCGTAGATCTGGGCGCGGTTGATATCGCGGGTGGTGGCGGTGTCCTTGAAGAACAGCGTGAGCGAGAGGCCCTGGTCCACGTACTTGGTGGCCACCGCGTAGGTATCGATGATCTTCTCGAAACCGACCTCGTAGGCGTCCTGGTAGTAGTCCAGGTTGTCATTGGTCATATACGGCGCCGGGTAGTAGACGCGACCAATCTTGCCTTCCTTGCGGATCTCCACCTTGGAAGCGATCGGGTGGATCGAGGAGGTGGAGTTGTTGATATACGAGATCGAGCCCGTCGGCGGCACCGCCTGCAGATAGCGGTTAAACATGCCGTAGGTGGCCACCGATTCCTTCAGCTCCGCCCACTCCTCTGCAGTAGGAGTGTGAATGGTGGAGTTGTCGAAGATCTCCTTCACCCGCTCGGTACGGGGCGCGAACTCGGCCGGATCATAGCGGTCAAAGAACTCGCCGGTGGCGTAGTCGGAGGTTTCGAACTTGGTGAAGTGCTCGCCACGCTCCTTCGCGATCTGGTTAGAGGCCTTGATGCACTCGTACATCACCGCGGCGAAGTAGGCGTTGGTGAAGTCCAGGGCCTCCTCGGAGCCATAGTGGATGTGCTCGCGGCCCAAAAAGCCGTGTAGGTTCATCTGGCCGAGGCCGATAGCGTGGGCGTTGTCATTGCCCTTGCGGATTGACGGCACCGAATCGATCGCAGTCTGCTCGGACACCGCAGTCAGCCCGCGGATGGCGGCCTCGATGGTGGCGGAGAAGTCCGGAGAGTCCATGGTCTTGGCGATATTCAACGAGCCCAAGTTGCAGGAAATATCCTCGCCGACGTGAGCATAGGACAGATCATCGTTGAACTCCGAGGCGGTGGAGATCTGCAGAATCTCAGAGCACAGGTTCGAATGGGTGATGCGCCCCTCGATGGGGTTGGCCTCATTCACCGTGTCCTCGAACATGATGTAGGGGTAGCCGGACTCAAACTGGATCTCGGCGAGCGTCTGGAAGAACTGGCGCGCGTTGATCTTGGTCTTGCGGATCCGGGGATCCTCCACCATCTCTGCGTAGTGCTCGCTGATGGGCACATCGGCAAAGGGCTTGCCGTAGACCCGCTCCACGTCATAGGGCGAGAAGAGGTACATGTCATCGTTCTTCTTCGCCAGCTCGAAGGTGATATCGGGGATCACCACACCGAGCGAGAGAGTCTTAATGCGGATCTTCTCATCCGCGTTCTCCCTCTTGGTGTCCAAAAAGCGCATGATGTCTGGGTGGTGGGCGTGCAGGTACACGGCTCCGGCACCCTGCCGGGCACCCAGCTGGTTGGCATAGGAGAAGGAATCCTCGAGCAGCTTCATGACCGGCACCACGCCAGAGGACTGGTTTTCGATCTTCTTAATCGGTGCGCCCTGCTCACGCAGGTTCGAGAGCAGCAATGCCACGCCGCCACCGCGCTTGGAGAGCTGCAGCGCGGAGTTAATGGCGCGGCCGATCGATTCCATGTTGTCTTCGATGCGCAGCAGGAAGCAGGACACCGGCTCGCCGCGCTGGGCTTTACCGGAGTTGAGGAAGGTCGGGGTGGCGGGCTGGAAGCGGCCACCCATGATCTCATCCACCAGCATCTCTGCAAGACGCTCATCGCCATCGGCGAGCGTCAGTGCCACCATGCACACGCGATCCTCGAAGCGCTCGAGATAGCGCCGCCCATCGAAGGTGGTGAGGGTGTAGCTGGTGTAGTACTTATAGGCCCCGAGGAAGGTCTCGAAGCGGAAGCGCTTCGCATAGGCCCGCTTGAACAGGGACTTCACAAAGGGGAAGTCCCACTTATCCAGCACATGCTTCTCGTAGTAGTCATTGTCCAGCAGATAATCCAGCTTTTCCCGGAGGTTGTGGAAAAAGACGGTGTTCTGGTTGACGTGCTGCAGGAAGAACTGGTTAGCCGCCTCACGATCCTTATCGAACTGGATCTTGCCTTCATCGTCGTACAGATTCAGCATCGCGTTGAGCGCGTGATAATCCAGCTGATCCGCCTTGCGCACCGGTTCGGCGACATTCTTTCCCATCTCGGCCACAGTCGATCTTTTCCTTTACATCTTGAAATTTCGGTTGTGCGCGCTGAGCGGCGCCAACCTGTGGTTGCTGTTGTTGTTTTTGTCTCTACGCGGTGACGGCTTCAGCTCTAGTCATCCTAGAGCACCGACTCTAGAAGCCGCTGGCATTCTCCGCGTGCTGGGATACCGGCCGCAGGCCAAGCTGTTCGGCGTTCTCCCTGAGCCCCTCTTGTACGAGGCGCACATCTTCATCAGTCCCCATGAGCTCGAAGCGATACACATAGGGCACATGGCATTTGGCGGCAATAACATTCCCTGCCGTCCCAAAATCTGCTCCAAAGTTTGAGTTCCCGCCGGCGATCACAGCCCGGATAAGCGAGCGGTTGTGGTCATTGTTGAGAAAGCGAATTACCTGCACGGGCACTGGTTTAGGCTCGCGGCCCATAATGGAGACCCCACCGCCATAGGTGGGGCAGATCAACACATAAGGCTCATGCACGATGAGCGGCTCGTCATTTTTACGAAGCGGAATCCTTCGCGCGGGAAACCCGAGCTTATCGACGAATTTTTTCGTATTCCCCGTCGCGGAGGAAAAATACACTACAAGCATGATGCGCCTGCCGAATCCTGGTATCTAGGTGGGCCAATAGAAACAGGACCACTCGTTCGTACTGTGTAACTACTACGAGTGGCCCTTTACTATCCGCAAGCGATAAGCGGCTAGGCAACCTGGGCGCTGAGCGTGCGAATGCGCTCAGGGCGGAAGCCCGACCAGTGCTCTCCATCAGCCACCACGACGGGCGCCTGAACGTAGCCGAGAGCCATCACATAATCGAGCGCCTCGCTGTCCATGCTGATGTCCACGAGCGAGTACTCCAGACCAGCACGGTCGAGAGCCTTCTTCGTGGCGTTGCACTGCATGCAGGCGGGCTTGGTGTAGAGGGTGATAGCCATCGTCGGAGTAATCCTTATTGCTTGGGGAATGAATCGCAGTCAAAGGGGTGCTGCGGTGGTACGTGGTGTCACCAGCAAGTGAGGACCTTGTGGTGAGCTGCTGAACTAGACACTATACGTAGTATCCATTTACCGCAAGAGCACAATATGTAGTAGTTACACGCTGGAAATTCCCAAGATGACATCCATGTAAGCACTACATCTGGCGAGACACGTTCGCGACCAAAAGCAATTCTGTCTTTACCCGTCTTGGGAGAATGCTAAAACCGCAGGAGCGTCGTTATCGAATCGTTATATTCTGGGATCTATTCCCGCCCACCAACAAAAAACACCGCCCATCCTCACAAGGTAAGGACAGGCGGTGTATCTAGGTAGGCTGACAAGCCAAGGACCTACAGGATTAGCCCTGGCGAGCCTTGAAGCGGGGGTCCTTCTTGTTCAGGACGTATACCTTGCCACGACGACGCACAACCTGGGCGCCCGGCTTGTTCTTCAGCGACCGAAGCGACTTGCGGACCTTCATCGGGCGCTCCTTTCTATTAGCGCTTATAAGTTCTAAGGGTCACCCACCGTGGGCGCCCTGCCGAACCGCGACGTGAGTGCAGCGCATTCACGGGGTTCAATGACACGAACGATTATCATAGACCACCGGCGCACCATTGTACAAAATGCCGCCGACTACGGTACGAGACTACTATCGGCCGCATGCAGACACTCCAAGCTCAGATCATCGACCACCTCGACGTCCACCCCACCATAGACCCTGCCGCAGAGCTCACCCGCCGCGTGGATTTTCTCTGCGACTACCTAGCGACCACTGGGCTAGCCGGCTTCGTGCTTGGTATCTCCGGCGGACAGGATTCCACGCTGGCGGGCAAGCTCGCCCAACTTGCCGTGGAGAAGCGCCGCGCCGCCGGCCATGAGGCAGAGTTTTATGCCGTGCGCCTGCCTTATGACCGACAAGCAGACGAGGCAGATGTGGATGTGGCCATGCGCTTCATCCGCCCCGACCACGAGCTGCGCATCAATATTAAGCCCGCCACCGACATGGTGGAGGACGGCGTGGCCCAAGCCCTCGAGCAGACCAGCATGAGCGATCTTCATCGCGGCAATGTCAAGGCCCGCGAACGCATGGTGATGCACTACGCCATCGCCGGCGAGCGCAACCTGCTGGTCGTGGGCACGGATCACGCGGCAGAAAATGTCACCGGATTCTTCACCAAGTTCGGCGATGGTGCCGCCGATCTGCTCCCACTCTGGGGACTGAATAAGCGCCAAGGCGCCGCCCTGCTCGCCGAACTAGGCGCCCCCGAGAGCACCTGGACTAAGGTGCCCACCGCGGACCTCGAAGATGATCGCCCGCTGCTCGCGGATGAGGACGCACTAGGGGTGCGCTATAGCGATATCGACGACTACCTCGAGGGCAAGACTATTGCTGATGCCGCCCGCGAACGCATCGAGGAGCTGTGGCAGCGCGGCCGCCACAAGCGGACGCTGCCCGCCACCTATGCAGATAGCTGGTGGCGCAGCTAGTCCCGCTTCACCCCTAGGCTAGTAGCGTTCCGGCTCCTCACCGAGCCGGAACGCACGGCCGTTGAGCTGCTGCGGGGTAATACGTACAAAGTTGTACTTCAGCGTCGGCAGCCACGGCTTCAGGTTCAACCCCTCGGCATAGTCGATGTCCTCCTGGCGGTCGAGCACCTCGGCGGTACCTTGAATCACCACGGACCAAGCGCGCTCCTCGGTGAAGTAGTCCACCTCAAAGAGAACGTCGGGATTGACGAAGAGCGAGAACAGTTTGTTGCCTTGCGCAGTGCGAATATAGATACAGCCATCGTCCACCACATAGTTCACGGGGAAGATGTCCATCTCGTCCTTGCGGCGCACCACCACACGACCCAACTGCTGGGTGCCTAGCTTCTCTACACACTCGTCGTCGGTGAGAATCTTTACAACATCATTGTCAGCCATAGCTCCCATTGTCCCACTCCCAGCCAGCACTGGTGGGCGAGCCAGCTCACATTTGGGCCTCTCACCTCCCCGCCCCTCACATCATCGCCTCGCAGGACACCTCACATATACGGCACCAGCTGCGACAATACGCTGCCCCTCCACTAAGAACACGCCCCACCCGTCTACTCCAGCGACTGTGAGGAAATTCACCGAACAAAACGATTCAACCACCATTTTGGGGTAGTTCCGGCGAGTCGAAAGCGTGGCGGAGATGGCGTCGATAAGCGCTCTCTGCGCTGTAGCGTGTTAGAAGAACGGCCACATTCATGGAAAGATGGGGCGCACGTTACCTGACCTTACATATATCCCTAAGGGGCAACACACCATGAAAGAGAGCATGGCAATCGCCATGGCCTTTGTCGGACTACTCGTGGGGGCGGGCTTCGCCACCGGCAAGGAGATGATGCAATACTTTGTCTCCTTTGGCACCGGAACCGGAATCTGGGCACTCGTGCTCACCGGCGTCATCCTCATAGTAGTGAGCGCCGTCATCCTCCAGATCGGCAGTTTCTTCCTCGCCGATGAACACAGCGCCGTATTTAAAAATGTGGCCCACCCGCGAGTCTCGTGGATTTTGGATATCGCCGTATCCATCACCATGGCCACTATGGGCATGATGATGCTCGCCGGCGCAGGCTCCACCTTCGAGCAGTCTTTCGGCGTGCCCTCTTGGTTGGGCTCGTTGATCATGGCGGTGATCGTTTACTTTGTCTGCTTCCTTAATCCTGTGCGCGTCTCCAGCGTGATTGGCGCTGTCACCCCGTTGATGGTCGTGGCCATCGTCGCGCTGTTCATCTACACCATCGTCAACATCCCTGAGGGGTTCTCCGTCGAGGCCGCCAATGAGATCGCACTCAATGAGCCCACTCCCGTGAAGCCGTGGTGGTGGTCGGCCATGAACTACGCCGGTATGTCCCTGATTTGCGCGGTGGGTATGTCGCTAGTGATCGGCGGCTCCTACACCAAGCTCAAAGCCGTAGCCGTCGGCGGCATGCTGGGCGGACTCATCCTTACCGTCATCTTGGTGCTGGAAACCGTCGTGTTGTTCTTCAATGTGGACACTGCTGCCGGCAAGGACATTCCGATGGCGGCGATCGTCACCAACATTCACCCCGTGGCCGGCTATGGCTTGTCGCTGCTGATTCTGGTGATGATCTTCAACACCGCCCTCGGCGATGTCTATGCCTTCTCCCGCCGCATACAGGTGGCCACCCCCACCCCGCAGTGGGTGAACCTGCTGGTGATTCTGGGTATCAGCTGGGCGATCAGCCTCATCGGCTTCGGCCCGCTCATCCAGATCATCTTCCCGATCTTGGGCTATATCGGCATGGTGATCGGCGTGATCTTCGTGATCTGGCGCATCCGCTGGTCGCACCTCATCACTGGTGAGAAGCAGCGCCGCCACCGCATTCGCCAGCTCACCCGCGCGTATATCAACCCGAAAACCTATGATGATCACTCCCTCGAGCTCAACCACGAGCTCGACCGCTCCAAGGCCGATAACGAGAAGTTACTCGCTACCGTAGCCGATGAGGAGCGCACCGAGATCGAGGACGAGGACGATAGCGCCGAGCAGCAGGACTCTAAGGCTTAACGACGCAGCGCTCGCGGGTGATACACCGCCACGCTGGCTGCGAGCACACACAAGGTTCCCGCAGCCAGCGCCCACACCACGTGGGCCACGCGGGCCGCGTTCCCCTCAACAACAAGGCCTAATCCAAGGCCAGCTAGTGCTACGAGAGCCACCATCGTGTAGCCGCTGAGCATGCCTCGCGCCACACGCAGGTGAGCCACCGCCCACGCCCCGCAAAGCGCGGAGCTACCCGCGGCCACCGCCGCGACAAGCGCTCCCCCGCCGGTGCTAAACACCGTGATTATTCCGGTGAGGAGCACCCCGAGGGCCGTGGCGAGCGGTATCCAGTGCATAGCGGCCTCCTTCCCATCCCGTCTCCCCACATGGGGTGGCGGGCTGTGTTGTGTGTTTATTGGGCCAGCGAGCGCAACCCCTCGAGATACACACGCGCAAACCATTCCTGTTGATCATCCACCAGCTGCCGCCCCACGGCGGGCAGCTCACGAGAGATCATGCCGATGCCCACGGCGAAGCGGATGGGAGTGACATCCGCGGGAATGAAGCGGTGCCGCCGCGCCTTATCTAATAGCCCAGCAAAGACCTCGCTGATTGCCGTGCGCCGCTGCTCCACGATTTCGGCCAGGAGGTTCTCGTCATACGCAAAGCGCGAAATCTGCTCCGCCAGCGGGGTGATCCCCAACCGCACCAGCTCGAGGATGACATCATTCCAGTTCTGCCACGGATCCTCGTCCCAGCTATGTTCGTGGGCCCGCACAATATCGTGCGCCTGTGCGGTGACGCGCTCGGTGACGGCATTAACGAGGACCCGCCGATCTGGGAAATTGCGGTGCACCGTGGCCACCCCCACATCGGCTTCGGTGGCGATTCGCCGAAAAGACACGTCAATACCCTCCTCTTGGAAGAGGGTTTGGGCCGCCATCACAATGGCTTCACGGTTCGCTTGGGCATCTGCTCGCATGAGGGGCTCGCTTTCTTCTCCTCGGACTCCACAGCTAGTCGTGGATCTTCAGCATCCACTGCGGCCATGTATGTCCGACTCTAGGACCAGATAATTAACGCTGGGCCATCCGTGGCTAGCCGATAGCCCCACCCTGAGAATCTGGACGCACGCACTTATCCTCCATCATTCACCATAGAAGCCCAAAAAGAGAGCCTCGCACACGGCACGCTGGGGACTCGGCTCTGTGCTCGCTGTGTTCTCGGTGTTGGTGGGGCGTGGGCTAGTGGTGCGGGCGGGGTTCGGGCCGGCGGGGTGCGCACAACTACGCGCGGTGCACATAAAAGCGATGGAGGGGCCAGAAAACATGCGCCCACATACCCGTGGTGTTCGATGAAATACTAGCGCTGAACTGGGATGTTCGACGCGTTCGACAAACGGTGTCCAGGCCGCATGTTTGTATCACTCTTAACAGCAGTGAAGAGAAGAAAGAGAACCCTATAGTCGAATATCCCTGAATTTTACGCGGTGCCAAACAATTCCCCGCTGATCGCCTCCCCTTATTCATTCCTCCTGCGATCAGCACCCCCATTCTCGCCACCGGTGTCGCTATGCACCGTCTACCTCATCGACACACGGTGTCACCCTCCGGCCTCTAGGCCACTGATCTACGAAAGGTAGTGCACAGACCGTGACCAACCAGTTCCCTCACAACGGGCAGGAGCCCCAGAACGGAAATACTCCCCAAGGCGGGCAGCCGCAGTATGGCGAGTTCCCGCAGAATGGCCAGCCGGGGCAGCCTTATGCGGGGCAGCCCTACCAGGGCCAGCCGCAGCAGGGGCAGCCGCCCTTCCCGCCGCAGCAGCCGCAGAAAAAGAAGAAGGGATGCCTGTTCTGGGGCGGGATCGTCGCTGCGGTGTTCATCCTCCTTGGCGCCTGCTCCGCCATGTTCTCCGATGGCGATAGCAACACCACTGCAGATTCCTCGACGTCCAGCTCCGCGGCGGAAGAAAGCTCGCAGGAGGAGACGGCCACCGAGGCTGCAGCGGACGATCAAGCCCCCGCGGAGGCGGCACCCGCCGCGCCGCCAGCGGAGCAGCCCGCGGCTGAGGACAACTCCGCAGAGCAGGAGGTGCCGCGGGAGTACAAGAACGCCCTGAAGAAGGCTGAGCTCTACTACTCCATGCAGCACATGTCGAAGGCCGGCATCTACGACCAGCTCACCTCCGAATATGGAGAGAACTTCCCGCCCGAGGCAGCTCAGTGGGCCGTGGATAATCTCGACGCAGACTACAACCAGGCTGCGCTGAAGAAGGCTGAGGTGTACTACACCGACATGGCCATGTCCCGCGACCAGGTGTATGAGCAGCTCATCAGCGAGTACGGCGAGAAGTTCACCCCCGAGCAGGCCCAGTACGCCGTGGATAACCTGCAGGATTAACAGGACTAGCAGCACCCCGTGCTGCTCGGTCTCTGTGCAGCGGCGACGCCCCTGATCGGCCTCTCGCCGCTGCTTCTCCGGTTGCCGTTAGCTGCCAAATGCAGCGTGTCGCCAGCGTTGGTGGAGCCGCTCGCAGCCCCCATGACCTCGGCGTGAGCGGGGTTGAACACGGACTGGCGACCGTCTGGCACGCCTTCTCTGGGGTGTAATCGGTTGAATCGCTAGCCATGACTCCCGCTGGGAATCGACCCCAGCATCACCCACCTAGGAAGCCACCACCACTAGTCAGTGCAGCTAAGCACCTGAGAACACGAAAAAACCCTGCTCCCAAAAGGGAACAGGGTTTTCGTATCAAGTGGAGCTAACGGGATTCGAACCCGTGACCCCCACACTGCCAGTGTGGTGCGCTACCAGCTGCGCCATAGCCCCTTGGACGCTCTATAACTTACACAGCCCCGTTCATCTTAAGCAAATCAGCTGTTCAGGACCTGTTTTCCGGAAGCCTCCAGAAGCCGTCAGAAGCCTCCAAGCCCCAGAGCCCCACGCCCCTGCTCGGACACTACAACGCACCAAGGCGGCACATCACTGTGCCGCCTTGCCTACTAAGGGTGCTGCTGAAGCCTCGGGCTACTAGCCCACGAGGTCCTTCACCCAGTTATCGTTGGGCAGCAGATCCTCGCCGTTGTGGATCACGTGCGGGCTGCTCACAGCCCGGCCGGTTGCTTCCTCCAGCTTGGCGCTGTTGGCGGCGCTTGCTTCGCTGTATTCTTCGCGATCGGACTGGTCCGCGATGGCGTCGCGCAGGCTCTTGTCAGCCCCTACTTCCCCAGCGGCGGCAGCGAACTGATCCGGCTCCCAAGAATACATCGCCTTCTGGTTATTCATCAGATGCGAGCGGAAGTTCCAGTACTCATTGGCCGTGCCGGACTTAGCGAGGGTGTAGGCCGAGGTTGCGGCCTTCGACGAGGGACCATCGTTACCGCGGTCGAGGAAGTTCAGGGAGCGGATATTCACCACGAGGGTGCCGTCCTCAATGGCCTTGAGCATATCCTCATCGGTGGCCTTGGCAAGGTCAGCGCAGTGCGGGCAGGAGTAGTCCTCGTAGAGGTCTACCTCGGCGGCGTCCGTGCTGGTCTTGTCGCTCGTGAGACGGATGGCGTTGTCTGTGACCTCCAGGTTGATGGAGGTGTTCACAGTGTTCGCCGCGATCTCCGCCTTCTTTTCGTTGCGGCCTTGGATCACGATGTAGCCAACAACCACAGCGATAACGACCAGTAGCGCCACGAGCGCCCAGAGGAATCCGGATCCCTTGTCGTTAGGGTTCTTAATTTTGTTGCTCACGAAGAGGTCTCATCTTTCACATTGGGTGGTGCTCTCGGGTGATTGCCCCGAGAGGGGAAAACTTAAGGGTAAAGCGCCCAGCGGCGGAAGGGGTTGATCCAGACGATCGCCGCTAGGGCAATAAAGGCCAGATCGCGCAGGATCTCCAGCGCATAGGTAGTGCCCGTGACACTGGCATCTACCCCACCGCCGCCAAAACAGCCGCAGTCAATGCTGAGACCACGGGCCCACGCAGAGGCGATGCCTATGATGAACACCGCAAATAGCAGCGCAGAGAACGCGGCGGCGGGGCGCAGGAAGAGGCCACTAAGCAGCATGATCCCGAGGATCAACTCGACGGCGGGCAGAGCCACGCCGATAAAGTTACCCATCTCCCAACTCACCAGCTCATAGGCATGTACTGCCTGGGAGGAGGCTACGGGGTCGGAGATTTTGGTTGCCCCACTGACAATCCAGATACCGGCCAAGGCAAGGCGGGCGAGCGCGCCCACAAGAGGCGTGCTGATCAGTCCCTGTATTCCTCGACGCGGCGCGGGCTGGTGTTGAGTGGTGGTCACAGCCTTGAAGTTACTAAAGCACCCCGCGTGAATAAAACCATGTCGGTCACTTTCAAGGGGATTCACAGCATTTTGACAGCTGGCAGGGGTGGGCCAGACGCACATCACCCACCAGCCGGCGCGCAGAGCGCGAGCTGGTGGGTGATGTGCTGCGCGGCGGCGTCGATAAGCGGCCGCTTAGCCTAGGACCTCCGAGACGAGGGCTTGCGCCTCGGCCTGGACCTTCTTCAGGTGCTCCTCGCCCTGGAAGGACTCGGCGTAGATCTTGTACTTGTCCTCCGTGCCCGAGGGGCGGGCAGCGAACCAGGCGGACTCGGTGGTCACCTTCAGCCCGCCGATGGCAGCGCCATTGCCGGGGGCGTCGGTGAGCTTGTTGGTGATGGGCTCGCCTGCGAGCTCGGTGGCGGTGACATCCTCCGGGGAGAGCTTCTTCAGCACGGCCTTCTGTTCGCGGTTGGCCGGCGCATCGGTGCGCGCATAGGAGGGCGCGCCATAGGTTTCGGCCAGTTCGGCATAGCGCTGCGAGGGGGTCTTGCCGGTGACGGCGGTGATCTCGGAGGCGAGCAGATCGAGGATGATGCCGTCCTTGTCGGTGGACCACACGGTGCCGTCGTGGCGCAGGAAGGAGGCGCCGGCGGATTCCTCGCCGCCGAAGCCGACGGAGCCATTGATGAGGCCGGGCACAAACCACTTGAAGCCTACCGGCACCTCCACGAGGGTGCGGCCAAGCTCGGCGACCACGCGGTCGATCATGGAGGAGGACACCAGGGTCTTGCCCACAGCGGTGTCCTTCGCCCAGTGGGGGCGGTGCGCGAAGAGATAGTCGATGGCCACCGCGAGATAGTGGTTGGGGTTCATCAGCCCGGCATCGGGGGTGACGATGCCGTGGCGGTCGGCGTCGGCGTCATTGCCGGTGGCGATGTCGAACTTGTCGCGGTTGTGCACCAAGGAGGCCATGGAATAGGGCGAGGAGCAGTCCATGCGGATCGCCCCATCGGCGTCGAGAGTCATGAAGCGCCAGGTGGCGTCCACACGCGGATTCACCACGGTGAGATCCAGCCCGTGCTTCTCGGCAATCACTCCCCAATAGTCCACGGAGGCCCCGCCCATCGGGTCGGCGCCGATCCGCAGACCGGAATTCTTGATGGCCGCGAGATCCACCACGTTCGGCAGATCGTCGATATAGGTGTTCAGGTAGTCATAGGTGCCGGCGCGCTCATCCAGCACACCGCTGACGGGGGTGCGCTTGACCCCCTGCAGGTCCTGGGCGAGCAGCTCATTGGCGCGCTGGGCGATCCAGTCGGTGGCGCCGGTATCGGCGGGGCCGCCATTGGGCGGGTTGTACTTGAAGCCACCATCTCGCGGCGGGTTGTGCGAGGGGGTGATCACGATGCCATCGGCGCGCTTCGGGTCCGTGCCCGTCACGCCGCCGCTCAAGCCCCGGTTGTGGCGCAAAATGGCGTGGCTGACTGCTGGGGTGGGGGTGTAGCGCCCCGCGGCGTCGACAAGCACATCCACGTCATTCGCCAGCAGCACCTCGAGAGCGGACAGCATCGCCGGCTCGGACAGCGCGTGGGTATCGCGGCCGATGAATACCGGGCCGTTGATCTTCTCCTTGACGCGGTAGTCCACGATGGCCTGGGTAGTGGCCAGAATATGGTACTCGTTGAAGGCCGTGTTCAGCGACGAGCCGCGGTGACCGGAGGTTCCGAACACCACCTGCTGATCCGGGTCGGAGGCGTCAGGGATTCGCGTGTAGTAGGCGGCGACCAGCTCAGCGATATCAATGAGATCGGAGTCGAGGGCGACCGTGCCCGCGCGCTCATGAACCATAGGGAAATCAGTCTCCTTGGTTGTCGTTAGAAGTGAACTATCACTTCCATCATCCTCCCTTTTCGTCGATCGCGCAGCGGCCTGCCCCACATTGGTGCCCACGCTTATCGACGCCGCCCTCCTGCCCCACTACCGCTGGCCCCGCGGCCCACCCAGCACCCCCGAATCTGTGCAGTATGCAGAAAAACACGCATTTGAGTTACCTAGGACACACATTAGGAGTATGCTGAGCACACTTAAGGCGCCCTCAGCTTGTGTGCTCACGCACGATGGCGCCGCTACCCTGCTCACGTTCGACCGAAGGAAGAACAATGGACTCATTGCTGGACATTCTCAGCACAATCGGCGGCTTCGTGTGGGGCCCCTTCCTGCTGATTCCCCTGTTGCTGGGCACGGGCTTGTTTATGACGATCCGCCTCGCCGGGTTGCAGTTCCGCAAGCTGGGCGTCGCACTGCGCCACGGGCTCTATGACAAGGGCGAAGAGGGCAAGGGAGACATCAGTAACTACCAGGCCCTCACCACGGCGCTCGCCGCCACGGTGGGCGTGGGCAATATCGTCGGCGTGGCCACCGCGCTCTCGATCGGCGGCCCGGGCGCCCTGTTCTGGATGTGGATCACCGGCCTAGTGGGCATGGTGTCGAAGTACTCCGAGGCCTTCCTCGGCGTGCGTTTCCGCGTCACCGATGAGAAGGGCGGCCAATCCGGCGGCCCGCAGCAGTATCTCAAGCGCGGCATCAAGGGTCCGGTGGGTAAAATCCTCGCCTTCCTCTTCGCTTTCTTCGCCATCATCGCCTCCTTCGGTATCGGCAACCTCACCCAGGCGAATGCCGTGGCCACCGGCCTGCAAGACAGCTTCGATATTGATCCCATGGTCACCGGCATCGGCATGTTCGTGCTCGTCGGCACGGTGCTCCTAGGTGGCATTCAGGCCATTGGCCGCGTCACCTCCGCCTTCGTGCCGTTGATGATCATCATCTACATCGTGGGCGCGGTCACCGTGCTGGTGATCAACGTCAACGAGATCCCCAACGCCCTGCTTCAGGTCTTTGGCGACGCCTTCACCGGCACCGCCGCCACCGGCGGTTTCGTGGGCTCCGGCATCCTGGTGGTACTGCAAATGGGTGTGGCCCGCGGCATCTTCTCCAATGAGTCCGGTATGGGCTCCGCCGCTATCGCTGCGGGCGCGGCAAAGACCAACCACCCCGTGCGCCAGGCGCTGGTATCGATGACCCAGACCTTCATCGACACCATCATCGTGGTCACCTTCACCGGTCTCGCGATCATCACCACCGGGGTGTGGACCCTCGGCAAGGACGAGGCCGGCAACATGACGGCCCGCGCCTTCGAGACCGCCCTGCCGGGCCAGTGGGCGGGTACCATCGTCAACGTCTCCGTCGCCTTCTTCGCCTTCTCCACCATCATCGCGTGGTCCTACTATGGCGAGCGCTGCGTGGAATCCTTGGTGGGCTGGCGCGGCTCCCTGCCCTACCGCATGATCTTCACTGTGGTCGTCTTTATTGGCGCCGTCAGCCAGCTCCAGGTGGTATGGACGATCTCCGATATCGCCAACGGCCTCATGGCCCTGCCGAACCTCATCGGTATCCTCATTCTCTCCGGCCTCATCGTCCGCGAGACCACCGCCTACCTGCGCTTCGACCCGAAGCTCAAGGCCACCGACGAGCAGGTGCGCCAATTCCGCATCGACTCCAAACTCGATTGGTCTTAAATACCCACCACACGCCCCTAAGGTCATAACACTTCGACTACGCTTCTAGAAGTGTTATGACCTTTTATGTATTCGCCGGCGCGGGAGCCGCGCTGGGAGCAGTGAGCCGCTGGGTTCTCCTCGGCGGATTCGACTCCCTGTGGACACTTTTACTCATCAACGCCCTCGGCTCCTATGCCCTGGGCGTCCTCACCCGTCGCGGCGCCCCCGTCTTCTGGACCACGGGCTTCTGCGGCGGCTTTACCTCCTTTAGCGCCTATATGGCGATCGCGACGCTGGACATCCACTATGCACTGCTCACCGTCGTGGTGTGCGTAGCTAGCGCCTATATGGGATTGAGGGGCTCATGCTTGTCGACGCCATCACACTAGCCACCGGCGCCTTTCTCGGCGGCATGAGCCGTGCCTGGCTCGCAACCCACCTGCGTAGCCCCTGGGGAACGCTCGTGGCGAATGCGGCCGCGACCTTCCTGCTCGGGGTGGTGGTCGACGCTCCCCTCGCGGATTGGTTGCTGCTCGTTCTAGGAACCGGAATCGCCGGCGCACTGTCTACCTGGTCTACTTTGGCTAAAGAAATAGCCGCCAGCCTCCAAGACAAGAACTGGAGACTCGCGGCTATAACGCTCGTGAGTAATCTCTGCGTGGGTGCAGTCGCCTGGTGGACGGGCGCCGTCGTGTTCTAGCGCCGCGCGCGTTGGAATACTCGGACCCGCTGCTGCACGATAATCAGCAGCAGCACCAGCGCTACCGACATGAGGATGTGCCCGATACCGGAGATGCCGGCGAGCGCCGCCGAGTACTCCTCGCCGGGGTGAAGCACCTGCCAGCTTCCCTTCACCAGCATGTGGGTGATCATCCACGTCAGCGCCACCGTGTAGCTGAGGAAAAACGCTGGGAAGCGCTTGTGGGTATCAATATCTAGTGCCGCGCTTAACGCGATGAGGACCAGCGGCATAATCACGCCGAGTACCAGCGCATGGGTGTGCACGGTGGAGAGTTGAGTTTCGCCGTTGTAGTTGTGAAAGCGGGTGAACTCGCGATAATAAACCCCGGCGATCAGACCAATGCCGAGGTAGATTGCAGCTAGAGTTGAGAGTTTTCGCATAGCCCCTCAGTCTAATTGATTCGGGCGTGCGGAAGGGGCGGGGGAGGAGATCACTTGTGATTGATCTTCTCCCCCGCCCCTTGTGCGGTGTTTGTGAAGTTTTAGGTCGGCGGTGACTTACTCTCCCACACCCTCCCGGGTGCAGTACCATCAGCGCTGTCGGGCTTAGCTTCCGGGTTCGGAATGGGACCGGGCGTGTCCCCGATGCTATAACCACCG
>NZ_PQMR01000008.1:0-111474 GCF_008930935.1 Corynebacterium sp. 11A | reverse complement strand
CGGTGGTTATAGCATCGGGGACACGCCCGGTCCCATTCCGAACCCGGAAGCTAAGCCCGACAGCGCTGATGGTACTGCACCCGGGAGGGTGTGGGAGAGTAAGTCACCGCCGACCTAAAACTTCACATAGCCCCAAGGCGGGGGAGAAGGCGAACACACCATTCACCTCCTCCCCCGCCTTCAGGCATGCCTGCACATCCCTGACGCCAGCATGAATATTATGTCACGAAATAAACATTAGTTCACAGAAGTTTACTGTAGTAATATTCGTGAGCGTAAGAATATGTTTCTCGCTAGCTGGCGGGCTGTCGTGGCTCGGCGCTGGTTCCTAATACAAAGGTTGATTTATGGCACACAGCAAGACCCTCGCCGCAGTCCTCGCGGCCGTCGGAATCGCTTTCGCCGGGGTGCAGCCCGCCCAGGCCGAGGTGCAGATTCCCTCCATCGATTTGGCTCAGCCGGGTGGAGTGAACGTCGATACGCTGCTCGAGTTGGCTAGTAGCCAGTCGGATGAGATACAGCAGGCCATCGCGGCCGTCATGGATGAGGCTGAGGATGCTGACCTCTCGGCGCTGTCCTCTACACTCCCGCAGGGAGTCACGGAGACCAAGGCCGTGCAGCGCGGGGACTCCACGGAGAAGAGCAAGTTCTACTATCCCGCTCCCGTGCTCGGCTGCGGTATCGGCGATCTGCCGGTGACCGGTGCACTGGCAACCGTGCAACCCGGCCCCAACTATGGTGCTGGGCCGCTGCTAGGCAAGGGCAATCTCCTGGACCCTCATATCCCCGCCGAGCACGCGTACTTCCACGTCTTCAGCGTGGATGAGCGTCTCGCGCCGACGGTGAAGGGCACGGATATGAAGGTGGCGTGGCTGAATCTGAAGACCATGAAGGGCGGAGTGAACGCCTTGGATGAGAGCTTCCTCGGTGCGAATGTGCACGCCCAGACCTCGGCGCTGGTGAACACCGGCTCCGGCCCCGTGATTGCCGCGATTGCTGGCACCACGGCCAACGGCGAGGATAGCTGCACGGTGCTGCCGACCGTGGGCTCGACCACCGTCTCTTAATTCGCCCAAAGAGAGACTAGAAGGGGCCGGATGTGATGAGTTCGCGTCCGGCCCCTGATCGATGTCGTGGCGCTAGTCCGTGATCGCCTCGAGCGGGCGCGTCCGCGCGGCCGTCGCCGCCGGCCAGAGTGCAGCGAGCACGCCGACCAGCATGGAGCCGGCGAGCATGATCCCGACGGTGCCCCAGGGGATGACGATCGCCGTAAGACCGGTGTCTTTAAGATTCTCGAGGAAGGCGCAGCCCACGGCGATGCCGACAACGGCACCGACGACGGCGCCATAGAGGGCGATTACCGCGGATTCGAGATAGAACATGATGCGCACCTGTCGGCGCTGCATGCCGACTGCCCGCAGCATGCCGATCTCTTGGCGGCGCTCGATCACCGAGAGCGCGAGGGTATTCACGATGCCCAGAATGGCGACGATCACCGCCAGCGCCAGCAGCCCGTAGAGAATGGAGAGCATGCCCCGCACCTCGTTGGCGGCTTGCCCCTTCACTTCATCGGGGTCCTTGACCGAGGTCACCAGATCCCGATCGACCTCCTTGTCCAGCGCCGCCCGCACCTGGGTCGGGCTAAAGCCCGCCGCGGAGTGCACATAAATCTCTTGGGGCACCAGGCCGGTCTGATCGATGAGTTCCGCGGCGCTCGCCCGAGAGAGAACGCCGGCGTACAAGGTGGAGGAATCCACTAGGGCCGTCACCGGCACCTCCACATAGCTGTCTTGGCCGCGGATACTCACCCGCGCCATATCACCCAGCCCCACCTGGACGTAGTCCGCAGTGGTCTTGCTCATGATGAGGCCTGGAGCATCGAGGTTGATCTCGCCCTCCACCGCGGTGAAATTCACGCTATCCAGCATGGAATTATCGGCCACCGGGGTGGTGGGCGGCCCGAAGTCATTGCCCATGGACACGTCATTGACCATGAAGGGGCCGGCGGAGACCACCGATATGGAGTCCACCTCGGGCAGGGCGGCGACGCGCTCCGCGGTGTCCTGCGGCATGCTTATTCCGGCGCCGCGTTCGCCGGTGAGCACAAAGTCGGCGGTGATGGAATCGTCCACGATGTCCTCGGTGGAGCGCTGCATAGAGGCAGCCAGCATGCCGATAGATGAGACCATGATCAGCCCCAGGGTGAGGGAGAAGGCGGTGGCCGCAGTGCGGTGCGGGTTGCGCTGCGAGTTGGTGGCCGCCAACCGGCCCACCGTGCGGAAGGGGGCGCCGAGGATCCGGCCCAATCCACCCACCAGGGGAATGGAAAGCGCCGGCCCGGCCAGCCATAGTCCCAGCACCAGCGCTAGGGCTCCGGCACCCACCAAGGCCAGCGGTATGCGCAGGGCCTCGGTGTCGATGAGAACCGAGACGATGCACAGCACAGCGCCACTCAGTAGCGCCGCGGCGCCGGCCAGGGTGCGCCACTTCAACGAGGCGCGGGTGGGCGGCTGCGGCCGCATGGCTTGGACGGGGTGAATGGACCCGGCTTTGCGCGCCGGCGCCCACGCCGAGAGCACAGTGACCACCAGGCCCACGATAACCGGAGCGATGATCGTGGTGGGGGTGAGCGATACGCCAGCATCGGGCAGGCCCGCGTCGGAGCGATTGAGCAGCCAGGTGATCAGCCGCACGAGCCCCACACCGGCGAGAACGCCAAGCAGCGAGCCCACGAGTCCGACCACCACGGATTCCGCCACCACGGAGCGGGTGATCTGCGTGGCGGAGGCGCCCAAGGCCCGCAGCAGCGCGTATTCACGGTTGCGCTGGGCCACCAGCATGGCGAAGGTATTGGAGATGATGAAGGTGCTCACCAGCAGCGCGATGCCGGCGAATGCCCACAGGAAGTAGGTGACGAAGGAGAGGGCGGACTCGATACGTTCATTGGCTTGGTCTACGAGGTGCTGCCCGGTGCTGACCATGAAGTTCGGCAGGGCGTCGGCAAGCTCGGATTGCACGCTCTCGGCGGCGTCCGGGTCCTGCAGTGTCAGCGCGGCGAGCTGGGCATGCTCCCCATCGGTGAAGTGGGCGCGATAGTCCTGCTCCCGGAGCGCAATGGAGAGCCAGCCCGCTTGGTCGGAGGGGGCCTCGTAGATGCCGGTGACCTCTGCGTCGAGGCGGGTATCGGGGACCAGCACGGTCACGTGATCGCCGATGGAGATGCCGCCGCGCTCGGCGGCATTGCTGTTAATGGCGATCTGCCCCGCCGCGCTGGGCCGTGCGCCCTCGACGATGCTGCCCTGGCTGGGGATGTCCTCGCCGTGGAGAGTCTCCGGTGGCACGAGGGCAATGGCCTGGGTGGGGACCGCTCCGCTCTGGATGCGGGCGCCGTCGGGGTCGGTGAGGATCACGCTGGAGTCGCGGCCTTGGATGGACACGGCGCGCACATCTGGGCGGGCGCGCAGCTTATCCACCTCCGCGAAGGGGATTCCCTGGGGAGAGCGCTCGGTGCCGGCGACCACCACATCAATATCGTCGAAGGCGGTGGTCAGCGCCGAGTTCAGGGAGGAGGACAGGGTCGAGGTGAACATGGAGGAGCCGGCCACGAAGGCGGTGCCGAGTACCACGGCGAGCACCGTCAGCAGCAGCCGGAGCTTATGCGCGGCCACCGAACGCAGCGAGATCGTGCGCATGCGCGGCGGCGTCATGGTCGGTGTCGCCATCTATCGGCCCTCGATCCCGGCCATGATGGACATGATCTTCTCGGTGGTGGGCTCGGTGATGTCATCGCGGATGCTGCCATCGGCGAGGAAGATCACCCGGTCCGCATAGGCGGCCGCCGCCGAGTCGTGGGTGACGATCACCACGGTCTGGTTGAGCTCGTCCACCGCCGCCCGCAGAATCCGCAGCACCTCGGTGGAGGAGTTGGAATCGAGGTTGCCGGTGGGTTCATCGCCAAAGATGATGTCCGGCCGCGACACCAAGGCGCGGGCGACGGCCACGCGCTGTTGCTGCCCGCCGGAGAGCTCGGAGGGCTGGTGGCGCAGCCGATCCTTCAGCCCGAGCCGCTCGGTGACCTCCGTGAACCATGCTTCATCGACGCGCTGCCCGGCGATCCCCACCGGCAGGGTAATGTTCTCCGCCGCGGAGAGCGTGGGCACCAGGTTGAAGGACTGGAACACAAACCCTAGGCGGTCGCGTCGCAGATTCGTGAGGGCGGCGTCGTTAAGCTGCGAGAGCTCGGTCTCTCCGATATAGGTCTCGCCGCTACTCGTGGCGTCCAGCCCGGCCATGCAGTGCATGAGCGTGGATTTTCCGGAGCCGGAGGGGCCCATGATCGCGGTGAAGCGGCCGCGCTCGAATTCCACGGTGACATGGTTCAGCGCCACCACCTGGGCGCTGCCCTCACCATAGGATTTGTATAGGTTCACGGCGCGGGCCGCGGGGATGGTGGGCATGGGGTCCTCGCTCTCTACCGGGGTCAATGGATCGTATTCACGGCGCTTATCGACGCTCACTCGCTGCATGTCCCGCCGTACTGGTGCTAAATCTACGCCGCTGGCCGGTGAAAGGATCGGTGAACGCCAGATGGGTGGAACACAGCTGCAGGGGTGTGGCGTAGTTCTCGGGCTCGTCGGCTGCGACCGTGGGATAGAAGGGATCGCCGAGGATCGGCGCCCCGGCCGCGGTCATGTGGAGGCGCAGCTGGTGGGTGCGGCCGGTGTGGGGGTGCAGCTCATAGCGGGCTAGGGGCGGCTGGGGGCCATAGTCGGCTTCGAGACGCTGCTGCTCAGCGGCGCTGAGCGGGGTCACGGCCAGCACCTCGGTGATCGCGTTGATCGCCGCGCCGGGCAGCTCCACGGCCTGGATCTCACCTGGGGTTTTGTGGATATGGGAGCGCCACACCGTGCCACGGGTGATCTCCTGGCGCAGCGGCGCGATGGCCGTGTAGCGCTTGTCCACGGCCCGCTCGGCGAAGAGTCGCTGGTAGGCGCCGCGCACCTCGGGGCGGGTGGTGAACATGAGGATTCCCGAGGTGAGCCGGTCGAGGCGGTGGGCCGGCACCACATCCATGTTGCCAGTGCGACGGCGCAGCCGCACCGTGGCGGTTTCAGTGATGTGGCGCCCGCGCGGCATGGTGGAAAGAAACGCCGGTTTGTGCACCACCAGCAGGTTCTCATCGTGGTGCAGGATAGTGCAGTCGAAGGGGATGGGCGGCTCTGGGGCGGGGATCCGATAGAACCACAGATCGGCGCCCACGCTCACCATGTCCTGCGGGGCGTAGGCGCGGCCGGTGGGGGAGACCACTTCGCCGCGGCTGAAGCGGGCGAGTATGGCCGCCTCATCGTCCTCGGGGTGGCGGTGGCGCTGGTTGAGCACCACATCGGTGAGGAACTCGAGGGCGCTCACCGCCCCGCGCGGAGTGTCCGGCAGGCGGACGCGGGATGGGGAGAGGCCATCCTTGACGGGCAGAGGGGGTTCGCGGCGGCGCCGCCCAGAGGAGGAAGTCATCGTAGTGTTCAGCGTATCTAAAAACCGTGCTGTTACGTACGTGTCCATGTTGTTTACTAGCATGAGTGAGACAGTGCCGCCGCGTTGTGCGCTGGCCGAGCGAACCCCACGCTGGAGAAGAAGCGGAAAGAAGATACTGTGGCGAAGTTTTTGTATCACCTCGGCAAACTGTGTTTTCGGTTGAAGTGGATCGTGGTTCTGCTGTGGGTGGGCATTCTAGCGGCCGTCGGCGTGAGCGCCGTGGCCTTCCAAGACGGCTTCGATGATGCCTTCTCCATCCCCGATATGCCCTCCAGTGAGGCGGGGCAGATGATGGAGCACAACTTCGAAGGCGGTGTCTCCCCTGGCTTCGCCACCGACGTGGACCTAGTGTTCCAGGCCCCGCCGGGCGAGAAGCTGGCGGATCCGAAGAATCACGAGGCCATCCAGAAGGTGATTGACTCCCTGCGCGCGGATCTGCCCGAAGCCGCCGAGGAGCGCACCTTCGGCAACCCAGTGGATGTCAATCCCAAGCTCATCGAGGGCGTGGTGGAGCAATCCGTGGAGAAGGGCCTGCCCCGCGAACTCGCGGAAACCAATGCCTATTTCCTTCGCGTGCTCAGCGATGATGGCACCATCGGCACCACCCGCTTCGCCTTCGATGCCCCCGCGCCGGGGGATGTGAACCAGGAGCAGCGCGATGCGGTGAATAAGGCCATCGAGCTCGGCCGCGAGGCGGGAATCACCGTGGAAGCGGGCGGCCCGGGCTTCGCCGAGCCCATTGAGGTGCAGTCTAAGTCCGAGATGATCGGTCTCGGGGTGGCGCTGATCGTGCTGCTGTTTACCTTCGGCTCCGTGGTGGCCGCCGGCATGCCGCTGATTACCGCGGTGATCGGCGTGGGCATTGGCGCGCTCGGCATTGTGCTGGGTACTGCCGTGGTGGATCTGAATAACATCACGCCCGTGCTGGCGCTCATGCTCGGCCTGGCCGTGGGCATCGACTATGCCCTCTTTATTCTTTCTCGCTATCGCGCCGAGTTGGACGAGAAGGGCGAGGAGCAATCCCTAGAGGAGTCCGCGGGCATGGCCCTGGGCACGGCCGGTTCGGCGGTGGTCTTTGCCGGCCTGACCGTGATTATCGCCCTGGCGGCGCTCACCCTGGCGAAGATTCCCTTCCTTTCCTGGATGGGTATTGCCGCCGCGGCGACGGTGTTTGTGGCGGTGCTGATCGCCCTTACCTTCATCCCCGCCCTGCTGGGCGTGCTCAAGGGGCGGGTATTTGGGTTGAAGATCCCCGGGCTGCGCTCCACCAAGCGCACGGCGGGCCCCTCCTATCAGCGCAGCTCCGGGCTGGCCTATCGCTATATCACGAAGGTGCAGCGCTATCCGGCGCTGGTGCTGGCGGCCGTGACCATCGGCCTGAGCGCCTTGAGCATTCCCGTCACGCACCTCGATCTGGCGCTGCCCTCGGACTCGGTGGCGGAGCGCGATACCACCCAGCGCAAGTCGGCCGAGCTCTTGGCGGAAGGCTTCGGCGAGGGCAAAAACGCCCCCTTCCTCGTGGTCATGGATGTCAGCGATATGAACACCCAGGCCGCGGCGCTGAACTCCTATCGCGCCGCCGCCGGGATCCCGGAGGATGCCGGGGTTGAGCAACTGGCGCCGCTGACCTATCAGATGGCGGCGGAGAAATTTAACGCCAACGCCGATGTGGCCCACGCCCAGGTGGTGCGGGTGAATAAGGCCGGCACCTCCGCTCAGGTTCTGGTGACCCCGCGGCTGGGCCCCAATGATCCGCTCTCCACCGAGCTGCTGCACGCACTGCGCGCCCAGGCCGATGACCTGCGCCGCAGCCTCGGCATCGAGATCGGCATTACCGGCCTGACCGCCGTGCAGCAGGATGTGACCACCAAGCTCGACCACGCCATGCCCATCTATCTCTCCGTGGTGGTGGGCCTGGCCATCGTCTTGTTGCTCATGGTCTTCCGCTCGCTCATGGTGCCGCTGGTCGCTGGTCTCGGCTTCCTGCTCAGTGTCGGCGCCGCATTCGGCACCACCATCCTCTTCTGGCAGCAGGGACTGTGGGGCATCGTGGACACACCCGGGCCGATCATTTCCTTCATGCCGATCTTCCTCATCGGCGTCACCTTCGGCCTCGCGATGGACTATCAAGTCTTCCTCGTCACCCGCGTGCGGGAACGCTATATCGAATTGCAGAAACACCCCGAGGAGAACACCACTCCCTTCAGCTTGGTGGATGCGTCCACCGTCCAGGGCTTCCTGCTGGGCTCGCGCGTGGTCACCGCTGCCGCGCTGATTATGATGGCGGTCTTTTTCGCCAATATCTCCCAGCCGCTGCCCTTCGTGAAGATTTTCGGTTTCGCCCTCGGTGTCGCCGTGCTTGTCGACGCTTTCCTCATCCGCATGGCCCTCGTGCCTGCCACCATGTTCCTTTTGGGCCGGGCCACCTGGTGGATGCCGCGCTGGCTCGATCGCATCCTGCCCTCGTTGGATGTGGAGGGAACTAGCCTAGAAAAAGAGATGGAATCGACGGCGAGTGGGCGTCGATAAGCAGGAAAAGAGCTATAGCCATGAACTACTTTGATGTCACCAGTCGCCTCGAGGGCCAGCACGGCCGCGCCGGGGTGATTCACACCCCGCACGGCGATATTGCCACGCCTGCGTTTATTCCCGTGGCCACGAAAGCCACCGTGAAAACCCTCACCCCAGAGCAGATTCGGCTCAGCGGGGCGCAGGCGATTCTCTCGAACGCCTATCACCTCTACCTGCAGCCCGGCCCCGATATTGTGGACGAGGCCGGAGGCGTGGCCGCCTTCGAGAACTGGCACGGGCCCACGTATACCGATTCCGGCGGATTCCAAGTGATGAGTCTCGGCGTGGGATTTAAAAAGGTGCTGGCCATGGATACCTCTGGGCTTGATGCGGGGGATATTCGCGCCCGGAAGAAGGACCGCATGGCGCTGGTGGATGAGGACGGCGTGGATTTCCGTTCCATTATCGATGGCTCGAAGCACCGCTTCACCCCCGAGGTGTCCATGCAGATCCAGCATCAGCTGGGCGCGGACATCATGTTCGCCTTCGATGAGCTCACCACCCTGGTGGATACCCGCGAGTATCAGGAGCAGTCGGTGGCGCGCACCCACCGTTGGGCCCAGCGCTGCCTGCTCGAGCATGAGCGGCTCTCCGAGGAGCGCCGCCATCGGCCGGAGCAGTCACTATGGGGCGTGGTGCAGGGCGCCCAATATGAGGATCTGCGGCGCCAGGCCGCTCGGGGGCTGGTGCAGCTGTCGAATGAGCAGGAGGAACAGGGCCAGCGCGGTTTCGGCGGCTATGGCATTGGTGGGGCGCTGGAGAAGGAGAATCTGGGCACCATCGTCGGCTGGGTGTGCGATGAGCTGCCGGAGGATCGCCCCCGTCATCTCTTGGGCATTTCCGAGCCGGACGATATCTTCACCGCCGTGGAGTCCGGGGCCGATACCTTCGACTGCGTGGCGCCGACGCGGCTGGGGCGGCGCGGCGGGGTCTATACCCTCGATGGCCGGATGAATCTGGCCGCCGCCCGCTTCAAGCGCGACTTTAGCGGCATCGACGAGGAGCTCGGCGGCTATGTGAGCGAGAACTACTCCCGCGCCTATATCCACCATCTGCTCAAGGCCAAAGAGTTTTTGGCCGGCACCCTCTGCACCATGCACAACCTCTACTTCATGGTGGGGCTGGTGGATCGTATCCGGGCGTCGCTGCAGGGCGGCTACTACTACGAGTTCCGTGATGAGTTCATGGGGCGCTACTACGCAGCCAAGCGCTAGGAGCTGCGCGCGGGGGAATCTTGGGTGGCGGTGGCGGCGATGATGTCCTGTCGGGCGCGCGCCACCCGGGAGCGGATGGTGCCGACGCGGCAGCCTGCGATCTTGGCTGCCTCCTCGTATTTATAGCCCAGTACCTGGGTGAGGATGAGGGCCTCGCGTCGATCTGGGGGGAGTTTTTCAATCACCATCCGCGCATCGATCCACTCGGGCAACGCGGCCGGGGTGGTGGAGCGAGGGACATCATCGATTTCGGTGATGGATTTGCGGGGGCGCGCCATATCGTGGCGCACGCTATCGACCCAGACGCGGCGGGCGAGGGAGAGCAGCCAGGTGCGGGCGCTGGACTTGGCGGCGAACTTCGGCAGCGCCTTCATCACGCGAAGATAGGTTTCCTGGGTGAGGTCATCAGCGTGATCGCGGCCGGCGAGATGGGCGAGTAGGCGCCAGACATCTGCTTGGGTGGCCTGAATGAACTCCGTGAGGGCGGCTTTATTGCCGCGCCCAGCGGCGAGTGCGAGTTCGGTGACGTGCTCGTCATCGCGCTCGGGGTTCCCTGCGCCGGCGGGTGGTCTCATACCTGATGATCCTAGCAAAACGGATCGTGAACTAAGGCTTGCCTTCGGTAATGCCTATGGGTTATCCGGTGATTAATTGGAAATTCTGATACTATGGGTATAGTTATTAAGTATCAGGCATCAATTAGACGATGCCTATAAAAATTCCTTTGAGGAGGAGCCATGGCTGAACAGCACAATTCTGACCTAGATTCCATCGTCAATGGTGGTGCCCGCACCCCCGGCGGCGAGCAGACCACCCGCCTGAATGGCGCCCCTGTGAGCAGTGAAAACCACTCCGTCACACAGGGCCAGCAAGGCAGCGTCGACCTGCGCGACGTGCACCTGCTGGAGAAGCTTGCCCACTTCAACCGCGAGCGCGTGCCCGAGCGTGTCGTGCACGCTAAGGGCTCCGGCGCCTTCGGCGAGCTGCACATCACCGAGGATGTGTCCCGCTATACCTGCGCCGATCTTTTCCAGCCGGGGCGCGTCACCCCGATGCTGGCGCGTTTTTCCACCGTGGCCGGCGAGCAGGGCTCCCCGGACGGCTGGCGCGATGTGCGCGGCTTCGCCCTGAAGTTCTATACCCAGGAGGGCAACTATGACCTCGTGGGCAATAACACCCCGGTGTTCTTCATTCGCGACGGGATAAAGTTCCCAGACTTCATTCACTCCCAGAAGCGCCTGCCCGATACCGGCTTGCGCGATGCCAATATGCAGTGGGACTTCTGGACCCGCACCCCGGAGTCCGCCCACCAGGTGGCGTATCTCATGGGCGATCGTGGTATCCCCACGAACTTCCGCCATATGGACGGCTTCGGCTCCCACACCTACCAGTGGGTGAATGAGGACGGCGAGCGCTTCTGGGTGAAGTACCACTTCAAGACCCAGCAGGGCTGGGAGTTCTGGACCGATGAGGAGGCGGAGGCCGCCGTGGGCGCCAATGCCGATACCTCCCGCGAGGACCTCTTCAACGCCATCGAGCGTGGCGACTATCCGCGCTGGGACGTGAAGGTGCAGATTATGCCCCTCGACGAGGCCGAGGATTATCGCTGGAACCCCTTCGACCTCACCAAGGTGTGGTCCCAGAAGGATTATCCACTCATTGATGTCGGCTATTTCGAGCTCAACCGCAACCCGAAGAACTTCTTCGCCCAGATCGAGCAGGCCTCCTTCGAGCCCAGCAATCTGGTGCGTGGCATCGGCTTCAGCCCGGACAAGATGCTCATCGCCCGTAGCTTCGCCTATGCCGATGCGGCCCGCTACCGCGTGGGCGCCAATGCCCACCACCTGCCGGTTAACCGCCCGTTGAACGAGGTCAATACCTACGCCAAGGATGGCGCGATGGCCTATGAGTTCAATGATCCTTCCGATCCCGTCTACTCCCCGAACGCCTACGCCAAGGGCGCCGGTACGGACGATGATAAGGAGACCTCCGGTTCCGGCGTGACCGTGGGTGTGGCTGGGGATCTCGGATTGTGGGATGAGACCCACGGCACCGACTTCACCCGCGGCGCCTATGTGCAGCACCCCGAGGATGATGACTTTGCCCAGGCCGGTCTTCTCTATCGCGAGGTGCTTGACGACGCCGCCCGCGAGCGCATGGCCGGCAATATTGCCCGCGCCATGGCCGGGGTGAGCGAGCAGGTAGAGCAGCAGGTCTACGAGTACTGGGCCAAGGTGGATCCCCACCTTTCTCAGCGCGTCAAGGAGCTCTTCACCCAGAGCTAAAACTGCGCGTGATGCCCGCCCCTGTGTACCGGGGGCGGGTTTTTCGCGTCTGGGGTAAATGGTGTTCACCATCGCATAAACACTAGGAATGTGATGAAGGACTCACTACGGTGTGGTGTATAGCACTTTCGCACAGTAGTAAGGAGACTCCTATGAAGACCATCAACCACTACGTCGGTGGCCGCGAATGGGCGGGCAGCTCCACTGCCACCCAGGACGTGATGAATCCCTCCACCGGCACTGTCCAAGCCCAGGTGCGGCTGGCCAGCACCGCCGATGTGCAGGAAGTCATCACTAACGCCCGCGTCGCCCAGCCCGAGTGGGCCGCGCTGAACCCACAAAAGCGCATGCGGGTGCTCATGGAGTGGATTCGGCTGATCAACGAGCACATGGATGAGCTGGCCACCGCGCTGTCGCTGGAGCATGGCAAAACCTTCGCCGACGCCCAAGGCGATGTCCAACGCGGCCTCGAGGTGGTGGAAGTATCCCTCGGTGCCCCGCACTTCCTCAAAGGCGAGTTCTCCGACTCGGTGGGCACTGGGGTGGATACCTACTCCATGCGCCAGCCGCTTGGCGTGGTCGCCGGGATCACCCCCTTCAACTTCCCCGCCATGATCCCGCTGTGGAAGGCCGGCCCAGCACTCGCGGCCGGCAATGCCTTCATCCTCAAGCCCTCCGAGCGCGACCCCTCCGTGCCCCTGAAGCTGGCCGAGCTGTTCACCGCGGCCGGCGGGCCGGACGGGGTATTCAACGTGGTGCACGGCGATAAGGAAGCGGTGGATGCCCTCCTCGACTCCAAGGTGATCCAAGCGGTCGGCTTTGTCGGCTCCACCCCGATTGCCCAGTACATCTACACCCGCTGCGCCGAGACCGGCAAACGCGCCCAGTGCTTCGGCGGCGCCAAGAACCACATGCTCATCCTGCCCGACGCCAACCTCGACGAGGTGGCCGACGCCCTGGTGGGCGCCGCCTATGGCTCGGCCGGCGAGCGCTGCATGGCGATCTCCGTGGCCGTGCCCGTGGGTGAGGAGACCGCCACCGCGCTGCGCGAGAAACTGGTGGAACGCATCGAAGGCCTCAAGGTGGGCCACTGCCTCGACCCGGACGCCGACTATGGCCCGCTGGTGGCCGCCTCCGCGGTGGAGCGAGTGCGCTCCTATATCGACGCCGGAGTGGAGGCCGGTGCCGAGCTTGTCGTCGATGGCCGCGAGCGCGGCGCCACCGACAGCAGCTTCCAGGGCGAGGGCCTCAGCGGCGGCTACTACCTGGCGCCCACCCTCTTCGACCACGTCACCCCCGAGATGTCGATCTACACCGACGAGATCTTCGGCCCCGTGCTCACCATCGTTCACGCCGACAGCATCGACGAGGCCCTGCGCCTGCCCACCGAGCACGCCTATGGCAACGGCGTGTCCATCTTCACCCGCAACGGCGGCGCCGCCCGCGATATCGCCCAGCGCATCCAGGTGGGCATGGTGGGCATCAACGTGCCCATCCCCGTGCCCATCGCCTATCACACCTTCGGCGGCTGGAAGGCCTCCGGCTTCGGCGACCTCAACCAGCACGGCCCCGACGCCTTCCGCTTCTACACCAAGACCAAAACCGTCACCTCCCGCTGGACGCGTGACGACGCCGCCATCACCCCCCACTCCGGCTCCCACTTCGTGATGCCGGTCGTGGACTAAAGAGAGAAGGAGAGAGCAATGACCACCATCGCTTTCATCGGCCTCGGCAACATGGGCGGGCCCATGGCCAGCAACCTCCACGCCGCCGGCTACACCGTCACCGGCTTCGACGTGATGGAACCGGCCATCACCGCCGCCCGCTCAGCCGGGATCGACGTCCACGATTCCGCCGCTGCCGCCGCCCGCGACGCCAGCATCATCATCACCATGCTCCCCAACGGCACGCTTGTCGACGCCACCCTCCGCGAGATCATCGGCGAGCACCCCGGCAACGCGCTCTTTATTGATTCCTCCACCATCGGCGTCGACGAAGCCACCAGCAACGCCGCCACCGCGGCCGCGGCTGGGCACCGCTACATCGACGCCCCCGTCTCCGGAGGTGTGGTGGGCGCCCGCGCCGGGAAGCTGGCTTTCATGGTCGGCGGCGAGACCGAGGCCGTGGAGCAGGCCCGCCCCGTGCTCGAGGTCATGGGTGCATCCCTCACCCACTGCGGCGGCCCCGGCGCCGGCGCGGCCGCCAAACTGTGCAACAACATGATCCTGGGCATCCAGCAGATCGCCATCGCCGAGGGCATGGTGCTCGGCGAAAGACTCGGTCTCAGCCCCCGCGCCTTCTTCGACGTGGTCTCGCACTCCACCGGCAGCTGCTGGGCGCTCACTACCAATTGCCCCGTGCCCGATGTGGTCGATAGCGCCCCCGCCAATAGGGACTTCGCCGCCGGCTTCTCCACCAACCTCATCTGCAAAGACCTCGCGCTGGCCATCGACTCCGCCACCCAGACCAGCACCGACACCCAGCTGGGGCGGCACGCCCTCGAGCTATTCACCCAGCTGCAGGACGCCGGAGAAGGGGAGCGGGACTTCTCCGTGGTGATCAACCAGGTGCGTGCGGCGCAGTAGTTAGCGTGGCTGCGGGTGGCCGTCGATAAGCGACTGCAGCTGTGTGGCATAGAAGCCCACCAGCTGCTCGTGGGGGAAGGAGGCAAACTCCACATCCCCGCAGCGGCGCATCAACGATAAGCCCGTGAGCAGGGACATCGCCGCCTGGGCGCGCAACCGCGGCGCGGGATAAGGATGCGGGGCCTCCGCCGTGATGCGGTCAGTGAGCACCTGCAAAATATTGCGCTGAATACGCTCACCGATCGCCTGCAGCGACGCCAAGGAACCATCCGCGATCGTCAGCGCCCGCACAATCGAATAAGGAGCGGCCCACGGTGCCGTCAGCGTCTCCTCGATCGCGGTGGCACCCAGCCGGGCAAAAGGACCCGCAAACAGCGCCCGCGCCGACTCCGAAAAATCGAGAGTAGCCGCGAACAGGTTCTCCTTGCTGTGAAAATGCTTCACGATCAGCGCCGGCGACACCTCCGCCACCCGGGCGATCTCCTTCAACGACACCGCCGCGAAAGAGCTCTCCGCAAACATCTCGCGGGCCACCACCAGAATGCGGGTGCGGGCATTCGCCGAATCAGTGCTCATGCCCCGCATTATAAGTACACCGGCCAGCGCCGGTGCCCAGAAAGGCAGAAAACATGGTACTCGGACTCAGCGGAATCTTCCTCTCCCTGGGCGTGCTTCTCGTGCTCGCGTACCGCGGGCACTCCGTGATTATCGTCGCCCCCATCGCGGCACTGCTCGCGACACTACTGTCCGGAGCCCCACTACTGGCCACCTACACCCAGATTTTCATGCCGGCGCTCGGCGGGTTCATTATCAGCTTCTTCCCGCTCTTCCTCAGTGGCGCGATCTTCGGCCGGCTCATGACCAGCTCTGGACTCGCCGCGGACCTCGCCCGCGGCATCTCGGCGCTCTTCGGCCCGCAGCGCGCCATCCTCTCCACCGTGCTCGCCACCGCCTTACTCACCTACGGCGGTGTGAGCGCCTGGGTGGTGGCCTTCACTATCGTGCCCATTGCCACGCCCCTGTTTCGGCAGGCCGGGATCCCCAAAAGGCTCATGCCAGCGGCGCTGGCGCTCGGCACCATCACCTTCGCCATCGCCGCCCTGCCCGGCAGCCCGCAGGTACACAACGTCATCCCCACCCGCTACTTCGGCACCACCGGCTACGCGGCGCCCGTCGTGGGGCTCATCGGCTCCATCGCCATGTTCGCGCTCGGTATGGCGTGGCTTAACCGCCGCGCCCGGGCGCTCATCCGCGCTGGGGAACCCTTCGGCGACGATGAACCCGAGGACACTACTGTTTCGAACACCGAGCACGTGGCGCTGCGCGGACTGCGCGGGCTGCTGCCCATTGCAGTAGTGATCGTGATGAATTTCCTCTTCATCTACGTCCTCAGCGACGCCATGGACTTCTCCTACCTGGACTCAGAGAAATACGGCTCCACCACCATCGACGCTGTCCGGGGACTGTGGAGCGTCGTGGTGGCGCTGGCCACGGGCATCCTGCTGATCATGGCAATGCGCTTCCGGCACCTATCCGAGCTAGTGGCAGACCTATCCGAAGGCGCCAAAAACGCGATCCTTCCCGCGCTTACTACTGCCTCCGAGGTGGGCTACGGCGCGGTGGTGGCCTCCCTTGCCGTATTCGCGGTGCTTCGCGACGCCATCTTCGAGCTCGCCAACAACGCCATCTTGGTCGGCATCACCTCGGTGGCCGCGATCTCCGGAGTCACCGGCTCGTCCTCCGGCGGACTATCCATTACCCTCGAAGCCTTCGGCCCCGACCTAGCGGCGCTGGCAGCGCAACAAAACATCGACCCCGAGCTGCTGCACCGGCTCATGGCCATGGCCTCGGTGTCCTTCGACTCCCTGCCACACAACGGCGCGGTGCTCACGATGCTGCTCGTATGCGGAATGACGCACCGGCAATCCTACAAAGACATAGCAGTAGTATCCGTGGCCATCCCCATTGTGGTACTCACCGGCATCCTCGGCTGGGTGATGCTGCTCGGCTAGAGGCTGTGGATGAAAAAACGGGTTATGCACAGGATGGCGTCGATAAGCGCGCAGCGTGATGACAACGCGGGGCGGCTGGGCCACGATGTGAGCCATGACCACCCTGCAGCGCGCCCGCGCCGATCTCGCCGCCGCCCTCGAGGCCGCCGAATCGGTGCTCACTACGGCCAGTGACGCCGAGATCGCCGAGCAGTGGGACGAGATTGTCGCCATGGATGCGCTCATGGGACTTAAAGCACACATCGACGTGCTGCTCGCGCACCGGCTCGCCAACGGGCTATCCAGCGTGGTCGCCGGAACAGGGAAATCCGTGCGGGTGCTCGAAGAAGACTTCGGCTGGTCCCGCAGCCGTGCCACTACTGTCTCCACCCAAGCGCACCGGCTCTACGGGCCTATGGTGGATGACACCACCGAGGAGAACGACGAGGTCCGCGCCCACCGGGCGGAGGCCGCCGAGCTACGCACTGCCAGCGAACAACTCCTGCGCCGGGCCCTCATCTCCGCCGAAACCCGCACCGTCATCGAAACGAAACTCGCCAAACTCAAAACCGACAACGCCCTGATCCGCGAAACCCTGCGCAATCAGCTCGTCACCTATGCCACCACCCATAGCTACGCCGACGTGCGCGCCGCCGCCATCGAACGCGTCCGCACCCTCAACGCCAGGCTCGGAGCCAACCCCGATCGCGGCCGCCGCAAGCGCTTCTTCCGCATTACCCGCACTGACGAAGACGGCACCTGCTCCATCAACGCCAAACTCCCCGCCGCTGCCATTGCCGACTTCAAAGCACAACTCGACGCCGAACTCCGGAAACCGCGGCCCCACGGCGACACCCGCACCTTCGACCAGCGCAGTGCCGACGCCGCCAGCGCCGTCATGAACCGCGGCGACACCAGTCGTAGCAGCGCCATGGTGTTCAGCTTCTCCGCCAAAGACTTCGACCGCGAGGACCTCATCGCCGCCGGCTACACCTTGCCCACCAATACCGGAATCAACCTCACCCTCGACCAGATCGAAAAACTCGGGGCCAACAAATACGGCTTCTACGTAATCCACGACCCCTCCACCGGGATGGCGCTGCGCGTCGGCCGCATGCGTCGCACCGCCACCTTCGCCCAACGACTCGCCCTCTTCGCCTCCGAAGGGGTGTGCTCCCACCCAGGCTGCTCCACACCGCTGTCGCGATCCGACATCCACCACATCACTGCGTGGGAACACGGCGGCACTACTGACATAGAAAACCTCACCGTGAGATGCCGCACCCACCACACCGACAACGACGACACCCACCGCGACCCACGAAGACACCACGCCCGCCGCGACCCCCACACCGGAATCGTCGGCACCGCCCGCGGAACCCCGAACCCATCGGTGAACATCAACAACGGATACGCCGCCTCCCGCTCCGCCGGCAGACGCATCCGCAACCAACCATGGCCGCCCGGGTGTGAACCACCCGCGAGCTAACCCCTTAGTCGCCTCAGCCCCTCCGCGCCCAGGATGCGGTGGGGCTTCAGGTGCGAGCGAAACAACCCCCAAGGATCAGGATTCCTTGGGGGTTGGTGGTGAGAACGGGACTACTGTTCAGACACCTGCGGATCGGGCTCAGCGGCGGAGCCTTCAGCAGGCGCATCGTCCTCCTGCTGGGAGGAACGCTCCTTGGCCAGGCGCACGCGGTCATCCACCGAGACGCCGTAGATGGCGCGGGCGAGGTAGAAGCTGGAGACGCTTACTACTGCCAGCAGGAAAGCGATCGAAATGATGGCGCGAACGAGGTTATTGGGGTCAAACCCCTTGGTGGAGAAGTCGTTCACCAGGTTCGCGATAATCAGCAGTGGTAGTGCTACTCCCGTGAGCGGGCTCAAAAGATTCACGCGGGTCAGCGCATCCTTGGCCTCCCAAATGGAACGCACGGTAACCATGGCAATGAATGCGGCCAAGAGCACGAGGGCTCCGACGATAATGTCGCTGATGGTCATGACTACCTCCTGCCTTTCGAAAGGATGCGGGCGAGCGAAACAGTAGTGAGCGCACCCATGATCGAGGCTAGGATGGCTACCTCATAGGCGATGGATACGGGGTGCGTGAGAGTCCAGATGAGGTAGATGCCCAGCATGCAGTAGAACACCATGTCGGCCAGTAGTGCGCGTGTGCCCGGGTCCTGGGAGCGGATGGCGAGCGATAGCGCAATGGTCAGTGCGATGGTGAAGGCGGCTATGCCGAGGTAGCAGATGATCTCAAGAACGCTCATTTCTTGTCTCCTTTCTGCTGCTGTTGCCGTTTGGCGGCCTCGATACGGGCTTGTTTGACGCGGTCGACGCGCTTTTGCTCTTTGCTTTTGGCGCTGTTTTCGTCGAGTTCCGCGAGCGGGAAGTCAATATCGTTGCGGTAGCCATCGCCGACGTTGCCGGCATACATCCATGCGCTGTAGTGCAGGGGTGTGTCTTTGACGCGGGGCGCCAGTTTTTCTTCCATGTGCGCGAGGTCGGCGATCACTTCGGTGGGATCGGATCCGTACACGGCCTGCACGAGCAGGATGTAGCCAGATTCGGATTCGGCGCCCTCTATGACGTCGACGGGCCGGAAGCCCACGGATAGGGTGCCTGGGGTCATGGTGATGGAGGTGGAGAACAGCGTGCGCTCCCATTCACCGGTGACCCGCACGGGGTAGTTGACGATGATCGGGTCTTGGGTGTTGTTGATGCGTACCGTGTCGATTGCGACTTTGCTTGCCGACGCAATCACTTGACCAATCAACCAGATGGTGTAGCTAATCCAGTGCATTGTTGTCCTATCCTGCCGCCCCGGCGACGACGCCGACGGCCTGATCGAAGTTGTCTAGGACTGCCTGCTGGTAGCTGCTCACGTCCAGTAGTCCCTCGCTGGCGGTGAGCACCACATCGAACATGGTGCCGGCGAAGATGAACATGGCGAAGGACAGCAGGATCATGACCGCGGCCGGCGCGATGATCGGTTTCGCGATCACGTAGTCGGCGGGGAACTCGGAGGTCTGCATCGGCTTACCCCAGAACACCTTCCGCCACACGCGCAGCATGCTCAGTAGTGCGCCCATGGAGGCCACGATGATGGTGGTGATTACGATCCACGAGGCAGTAGTGGCGGGGCGCGCCACCTCGGCCATGATGAAGAGCTTGCCCCACAGGCCCGATAGTGGCGGGAAGCCGACGATGGAGAAGGAGCCGGCGGCGAAGATGGCGGCTACGAGCGGATCGCGCCGCATCAACCCGGAGAGCCGAATGATCCGACCGGTGCCGTAGGTTTCCTCGATCGCTCCGGAGGTGAGGGTGAGGGCACCGATGGTGATCATGTGGTGCAGGGCGTAGAGCAGGCCGGCGGCGAGTGCACGCTGCGGGTCCAGGGTGGTGAAAGCGAGCATGACCAGGATGAAAGGCATGCCGTTGACCATCTGGTAGGCGAGCACGCGCCGGATGGTGTGCTCGGCGAGGCCAGCAAAGCCGCCGACGAGCATGGAGGCCACCATCACCACGATGATGAGGGCGTTCCAGCGGTCGTCGAGGTCGAAGATCACGGTGTAGATGCGGAAGATCATGTACACCGCCACCTTGGTGTGCAGACCGGAGAACAGCGCCATGACTGCCGCCGAGGATCCTGGGTAGGTGCGCGGGAGCCAGGTGTGCACGGGGAACACGCCGGCCTTGATAGCGAGGGCGATCATTACGATGCCGAGCGCCACGGTCACGGGGCCGTTTCCTGCCCCGGCCCCGGCGAGGGCGGCGATGTTCACCGAGCCGGCGACACCGTAGAGGATGCCGACGCCGATGAGCAGTAGTGTCGAGGCGGTCAGGTTCACCAGCACGAACAGTCGGCCCGATGCCATGCGCGACCAGGTGCCGGTCATGGCGAGCAAGCCGTAGGAGGGCAGCAGCATGACCTCCATGAACACGAAGAAGTTGAACAGGTCGCCGGTCAGTAGTGCACCGTTGATACCTGTTTGCAGCATCAGCGTGAGCGCCGGATAGAACCGGGCGCGGGTTTCGCCAACAGTAGTGGCAAACCAGTTCGCCGCCAGTGCCACGATGGCAGTAGTGACGATCATGACCGCCGAGAAGGGGTCGGCCACGAAGGGGATGGCGACGCCGCCTACGTATTTGCCCACGTTGTGGGCGATGGGGCCGTGTTCGGCGGTGTAGCTAAAGAGCCACAGCCCGGCGATGATGGTCCCCGCGGGCACGATGAGGTGCAGGGCGTCGCGGGCGGTTTTGTTGGGTAGTAGTGTCGCGATGCCCGCGATCAGTAGTGGCATCGCAACAAACAGCGGAAGAACAATGTCCATTAGTCGTTTTCCTCCGCATCCTTCAGGTGCCGCTTATAGCGTTGCTTGAGCTTTTCGGCGCGGCGGGGTGATTGGTTGGTGCGGACTTTGCGGCCGGCGGTGTTCCACGCGGCGGGTGCTTCGGGGTCGGTGGGGTTGCGGGTGTCGTCGTCGAGGCCGAGTGCTGCGAGCGCCAGCATGAAGGTGACGGTGGCCATCGTGATCACGATGGCTGTCAGCACGAAGGCTTGGGGCAGCGGGTCGGCCATGTCGGCGATGTCGGTGCGGTCGCCAAAGACTTCGCCGCGGTAGGCGGGGACGCCGGCGACGAGGATGATGATGTTCGCGGCGTGGCTGATGAGCGACATGCCGAGCACGATGCGCATCATGCCGCGTTGCATCACGAGGTACACACCGCCGGCGACGAGGACCGCGATGGTCAGTGCCATGATCATTGCTGGTGCACCTTACTTTCCTTCTTGCTTTTCGACGTCCATCTGGTGGTGGAAGTCTGGGTCGGTCAGTTCCGCCTCGGGGTCTTCGTCGAAGCTGACATCGGGCAGGGGCGACTCGTCGTCGCGGACGAAGGCGAGATCGCCGGGGTAGGCACCGGGGCGTAGGCGGCCACCGAGGGCGTTGATGCCCATGGTGATCATGCCGAGCACCGCCAGGTAGATGCCCATGTCGAAGATGAGCGAGGTGGTCAGGTGGATGTCACCGATGTGGCCGTGGATGGCGTAGAGGAAGGAGCCTTCCGTCAGTCCCAAAAAGCCGGGGGTGAGCGCCAGGATGATGCCGAAACCGATGAGCAGGAAGGGCGTATTGGGCTTGACGATGCGCTCGTCGGCGGGTTTCGCCAGGTAGCCGAGGGCGATGGCGCCGCCGGCGACGAGGGCCGCCACGAATCCTCCGCCCGGGTCCTCGTGGCCGCGCAGGAAGATCAGCACGGACAGCACCATGAGGACGGGGACGACAACCTTGAACACGTGCCGCAGCGGGGTGGCGTTGAGATCCTCAAAGCCGAAGCGCGGCGGCTTGGTGCCCGGCAGGAAGCTGTGCTTCGGCACC
Organism: Corynebacterium sp. 11A; assembly: GCF_008930935.1. Lineage (NCBI taxonomy): Bacteria > Bacillati > Actinomycetota > Actinomycetes > Mycobacteriales > Corynebacteriaceae > Corynebacterium > Corynebacterium sp. 11A. Next base: position 89,912 of record NZ_PQMR01000008.1, on the reverse strand, counting down.
GAGTACACCACCGAGTAGATGACCACGCCGGCCATGCCCAGCACGGACAGCTCGCCCAGGGTATCGAGTGCACGGAACTCCACCAGGATCACCGCGACGATGTTGGTGCCGCCGGAGATCTCGGGGGCGTTATCGATGTACCATTGCGCGATCTCGGAGCGGCCGCCATTGCGGGCCAGCAGACCGTAGACGGCGAGGAAGGTGACAATGCCGGTGACGATCGCCAGCACGGCCGACCAGTAGCGGCGCCGATCCGAGGTCCGGTGGAAGTAGCGCGGTTGCAGGCGCACCACCAGCATCATCATGACGGTGATGAGGATTTCCACGGTGAACTGGGTCAGTGCCACGTCGGGCGCGCCCAAAAGCAGCACCTGCAGGGTCACACCCACACCAGCGGTGCCCACAAGCACTACTGCGTGCAGCCGGGACTTGGCGCGGATGAGGCCGCTGACGGACATCACCACGATCAGTAGTGGCACCAAGTCCATAAGCGTATCGGTGCCCTCCACGCGCGGCGGCATGGCAACGCCATCGACTCCGCCGCTGAAGAAGCTCACCATGATGCCGAGGATGCACACCACCACCAGCGGTGGGGCCAGGTGCCGAGAGGGCGAGAAGGAATCCGCCATGCGGCCCACGGCCTTGCCCCAGCCGGCGGCGGAGCCCATGAGCACGGCGAGCGCCTGGTTGCCGGTGAAGGGAGCGAAGGTGTATTCGCCGATCGCCTTAAAGAGCGGCTTGCGGTAGATGATGGTGAGCAGGCCGGCGGCCAGCACACCCATGGAGATCATGAACGGAGTGTTCACCCCGTGCCACAGCGCCAGGTGTAGTTCCGGCTCGGCGGAGACCGACCCCACGGCGGCGGCGATGGGCTTATCCAGCACGCCGAGAACAAACACGATCGGCAGCGACATCAGGCCCGGCAGGGCGGCGGGCAGCCAGAGCGATACCGGCGCTTCGTGGACGTCATCCACCGAGCGGTCGCCGTCGATAAACGCCCCGAACAAGAAGCGTGCGGAGTAGGAGAAGGTAAACCATGCGCCCACCGCGGCCGCGATCAGTAGTGAGCTCACGCCCGTGGAGGTCAGCGGCGCCTCGGTGAAGGCCTCCAGCATGCCCTCCTTGGAGACGAAGCCGAAGAGCGGCGGCACGGCGGCCATCGACATCAAGCCGATGGCGGCGGAGGCGAAGGTAAAGGGCATCTTCTTATACAGCGGCCCCAAGCGACGGATATCGCGGGAGCCGGCCTGGTGGTCGACCACGCCGATGAGCATGAACAGGCTGGACTTGAACAGGCCGTGTGCCAGGGTGTGCACGAGGGCGGCGGCCAGCGCGAAGGGGGTGCCCACGCCGATTGTCGCCACGATCCAGCCCAGGTGGGAGACGGTGGAGTAGGCGGTGAGGCTCTTCAGGTCGGTCTTCTGGATGGCGAAGAATGCCGCCATCACAGCAGTAGTCATGCCCACCGAGATCAGCAGCACATTCCAGGTGTGGTTGTCTGCAAAGACCGCGGAGAAACGCATGAGCACATAGACGCCGGCCTTCACCACGGCGGCGGCGTGTAGGAACGCCGACACGGGGGTGGCGGCGGCCATGGCCTCGGGCAGCCAGAAGTGGAAGGGTAGCTGGGCGGATTTGGTGAAGGCAGAGACCGCGACCAAGACCGCCAAAACAGTAGTAAGGTTCGGATCCGCCGCCCAGAAGTCGGAGGCGAGAATCTCCCTGATGGAGGTTGTGCCTGTCTTGGCCACCATGATCGCCACCGCGGTCAGGAGGGTGAGTCCGCCGGTGAAGGTGAGGATCAGGGTGCGGATCGCGCCCATCTGGCCGCTGGATCCCTTGGCGCGTCCGATGAGCATGAAGCTGGCCATGCTCACGAGCTCCCATGCGATGAACAGCACCACGATGTCGTCGGTGAGTACCAGCAGCAGGATGGAGAAGGTGAACGCGGACATCAGCCAGTAGAAGCTGAGGTTGAAGTCATCGTTGTGCAGATAGGCGGCGGAATATATGAAGACCACGCCGCCGATCACAAGCGCTAACAAAGCAAAGAAGGTGCTGAGAGGATCCGCAATAAAATTCAGGTTTACATCTACGCCTGTGGCGGCGAAATCGCTGATCCACGTCATGGAGAAGGTGGGCGAGTCGCCGTCAATGATGTCCGGTAGCTTGGCGGCCAGCACACCCGCTGCTGCGAAGAACAGCAGCGCGAGCGGCCAGCCCGCAAGCCGGTCACCCAAGCGAACTGCTAGTGGAGCCAGCACCACGGTGGCTGCCACTAACAGCAATACGGTCGATAGGGTCATAGAAAGTTCCACACTAGGAGTCCGGGAAAAATTGCCGCATTCTACGTTACCAGCTGGGTAAACCGGTGGGCCTCTCGCCGAATCGTCCTTGAAAGCGATAGATTTAGTGCTCATGAAAAGCTCTTCCATGCTCACTCGCTTCCTGGCTGTGCTCGTGATTGTTGCTCCTGTGCTACTCGCCACTATCGCGGCGACTGTGATGAGGATGGAACCCGCCGATGCGTGGTCCACCAAGGATGAGCCCTCCGGCGCGCCGGCGGCCGCCAGCCCGGCCGGCTACTCGGATGCGGATCTCCTCGCGGCGCGCCGCGCAGCCAGCAATGCCGGCACCCAATCGGGATTCTTAAACTCCGGTGTGAAGGAGCTGAGCGATGGCTCCCGCCAGCTCGCCGAGGGCACCACCCAGCTTCGCGACGGCATCTCCGCGGCCCACCGCGGCTCCGGTGAGCTCTCCGCGGGGATGGTGCAGCTGCAGGCCGGCGTGGGCCAGATGGGCCCGGGCGCCCAGGAGCTCGCCGATGGCATTGAGCAGGTCGCCGGGGCGCTGGTGGGGGTGGAGGCTTCCCGCGGGCAGCTGCTGGCGGCGTTGGATCAGATCGACAAGGAGCTTCGAGAGTCGGTGGATCCCCGCTCCGAGGAGCTTCGCGAACAGCTCAACGAGTACCGGCCGCAGCTGGAAAATATCACCCTCAGCGAGGAGCAAAAAGCCCAGTTCACCCGCATGCGGGAGGGCTCGCGGGAACTCGCCAATCAGCTCAATACCCCCGGCTATGCCTTCCACGATGGCATCTTCCAGGCCACCCAGGGCGCCAAGGATCTCAACCAGGGGCTCGCCGAGCTGGAGCGCGGTAGCGTCCGCGCCCAGGAGGGGGCCACGGCACTGGCCGATGGCGCCGAGCGGGTAGAGAAGATGGCCGAGGATAACAAGAACTCCATCACCGGTATTCAGCGCGCCCTGCCCGCCCATACGGCGCAGACAGACTCCGCCGAGGCGCCGAAGGCCCCCACCAACGCCCTGCCCCCGCTCTATGCGCTGCTTATCGCGGCGCTCGCCATGGGGCTCGGAGCGGCAGTGGGGCTGGCGCGGCTGCGCCTGCTGCAGCAGCTCGCGGCCGCTGTCGGGATCGCGGCCTGCGCGGCTGTGGCCTTGGCCATTGTGGGGGATCTCGGATTCCTCGCCCTGGCTCTCTCCGCTGGGCTGCTGCTGCTCGCCACGATTGCAGGGTCGGCCATCGCTGAGCTGGTGCAGCTTCTTCTGCCGCAGCGCCTGGCCCCTGGTGTCGTCGGGGCAGTATTTCTCATTCAGCTCCTGGTCGTAGGCCTGGTGTGGAAGAGCGCCACGACCGGCACGGTGGAGCTTGAGGTGCAGATCGCTACGGGGTTGATGCCGCTGCACTACGCCACCGCGGGATTGAGCGCCATCGGCAATAGCGCCCACGGGGTGATGGCGGGCAGCTCGGCGGCGGTGCTCGCGATTATGGCCGCCGGTGGTCTCTGGCTCGCCCGCCGCCCCAGTCCCAGCCAGAGTCCCCGCCCCGCCGACCCGGCTGAGGTAGAGGAGGATGGCGTCGATAAGCTCGAGGAGACGGAGCATGTGGCACAGTAGGGGCCGTGGCTGCTTCGACTGAGAAAAATACCGACAGTGGGGCCGATGAGGATGCGGGTCCCGTTGATATTTCAGGCATGCCGCTGCGGCGGAAGACCTCGGTGGTGCTTAAAGAGATCTTTGCGCCCCATGTGCCGCACCATGTGAGCGCCCAGGAGAAGTGGGAGCGCCACACCGAGGGCCCGATGCTGGTGGCCTCACTACTGTTTTTGGTGCTGTACGCGTGGACGGCCTTGGGCGCCAATGATGCGCTGCTGACCAAGATCGCCAATGTGGGCATGTGGGGCGTCTGGCTGTGTTTTTTGCTGGACTATGCGATGCGGCTGGTGTTGGCGGAGAATTCGTGGCGCTGGTTTGTGCGGCATTTGTGGGAGTTGGCGCTGATTGTGCTGCCGATGTTCCGCCCGCTGCGCATTTTGCGGATTTTGCCGACTTTGGTGATTTTGCAGCGTTTTTCCGCGGCGAATGCCCGGGTGAGCGTGGCGTGGTACACCTCGGTCACGGCGGTGCTCGTGATTATCGTGGCGGCGATCACGCTCTATGAGGCGGAGGCGCCGCAGGATGGCAGCCAGATCGGTGATTTCGGCGATGCGGTGTGGTGGGCGTTGGTGACGGTCACCACGGTGGGTTATGGGGACATTGCGCCGGTGAGCTCCCAGGGCCGTTTGGTGGCTTCGGTGCTGATGCTCACCGGTATCGCGATCGCCGGTGTGGTGACCGCGATGTTGTCCTCTTGGCTGGTGGAGCAGGTGCAAACCACCTCCTCGGAGACGGAGGAGTTCATGGATTCCGCCCGCCACGAGGAGCTGCTCACGGCCGTGCAGGATCTCTCCCACGAGGTGCGCGAGCTGCGGGAGGAGACCTCCACGCTGAAAAGCGAGCTCGCAGAGCTGGCTTATCGACGCCACCCTGACGCCACCCCCGACCCGCCGGAGAGCAGCTAGCTACTCGGCGTCGGTGGCCTCGAGCACGACCTCGTCGCGGACGCGGTGCCGTTCGCCGAGGAAACCGCCGGCGGCGCTGATGAACGCCACCACCACGAGGATGAGCATCCCAGGCCAGGCGGAGGGCTGCTCGCCCGAGGTATTGAGCCAAGCGGCCACGAAGGGCAGCATGCCGGAGATCGTCCCGGCCACATTGGAGCCGATGGCGATGCCGGTGTAGCGCAGCTGGGCGGGGAAGAGCTCGGAGAGCAGAAGCCCCGAGACCGAATAGCTGACGGTGACCACACTCAGCCCGATGCACACCGCGAGGGTCAGCAGAGCCACATTGGCGGTGTCGATCATCATCCACACCGGATAGGACAGTAGTGCGGTGGCGATCGAGCCCCAGCCGATGATGCGGCCCGGGCCGATCTTTTCGCCGAGGCGGCCGAAAATGAGGTTGATGAAGATCTGGCAGACCGCCGCCAGCAGGGTGGCGTTCACCACGTCCTGGCGGGCCATGCCGAGGGCGGTGGTGGCATAGCTCATCACATAGGTGGTCAGCACGAAGAATCCGCCAATACCGAGCAGTGCCGCAGAGACCGCCAGGATCAATTGGCGATAGTAGGAGCCGAAGAGCTCCGTGAGCGAGCCCTGCTCTTGGGCGTTGTCGTCGGCCTCGGCTTCGAGGGCGCGGAAGACGGGGGATTCTTCTACCTTGAGGCGGATCCACAGCGCGATGCCGAGGAAGGGGAAGGCGATAAGGAAGGGAATGCGCCAGGCCCAGGAGTCCACGGTGTCCTCCGGCATGAGCAGAACCAGGGCGAAGACCCCGGAGGAGAGCAGGGTGCCGACGGGGGAGCCGATTTGGATGAGCGCGGCGTAGCGGCCGCGCTTCTCGGCGGGGGCGTGCTCGATGGCCATCGTGGTGGCGCCGCCCCATTCGCCGCCTACTGCCACGCCCTGGCCGAGGCGCAGTACGGTGAGCAGGACGGGGGCCCAGAGACCGATGGAGTCGTAGGTGGGGAGCAGGCCAATCAGGCCGGTGGCCGTTCCGATCACCACGATCGACAGGATGAGCGCTGGCCGTCGGCCCAACTTATCGCCGATGCGGCCGAATAGTAGTGCGCCGAAGGGGCGAGCGAAGAAACCGACGCCGAAGGTGGCGAAGGCCGCGAGCGTGGCGGTGGTGTCATCGGCATTGGAAAAGAAAAGATAATTAAACACCAGCGCCGATGCGGTGCCGAAGAGAAAAAAGTCGTACCATTCCAACACGGTGCCCACGAAGGCGGCGCGGGCGATCTTGCCCACCTCGCGGGAATCTACCTCGACGGTCTCGGGTCCCTGCGGGGCCCTGTCCGCGATGGTGGGATCGGTCCTGCTCATGTCGAGCCTCCTAGCTCTGTATGGGGCATTGCAGTCAAGGCTAGAGCGGGCGACGGGGTTGGTGCAGGATCACTCCCCCACGCAGAGGGGCACTACAGAGCCACCGTGATGCATCTATGACCCGAGGAGACAGCAGTTGTTATGAGCCACAGTCCGATTGTGTTGGTGGAGAACGCGAGGATTCTCACCCAGAATCCGCAGCAGCCCAGCGCCACGGCGGTGGCGATGCTCCAGGGGCGGTTCGTGGCGCTCGACGAGGATGCCCGCCGCCTGCCCGCGGATCGACGCATCGACGCCGGCGGCGCCACCCTTGTTCCCGGGTTTAACGATGCCCACGCCCACACCGTGTGGTTTGGCCAGACGCTGTCCGAGGTGGATCTCTCGGCTGCGTGTACCACCACCGAGGTCTATGACACGATCGCTGCCGCGGCAGCCGGTGTGGGGGAGCGGGACTGGGTGATTGCCGCGGGGTTTCGCCCCAGCGCCCTGCAGGATGGCGAGCTGTCTATCGCCGCGCTCGATCGCGCCGCGGCGGGGCGGCCACTACTGATCAAACATGTTTCGGGTCATGCGAACACCGTCAATACCCCGGCCCTGTGGGCGGCTGGGGTGGATCCCTCGCATCCGCCGCTGGTGGACGGCGGCGAGGTGGTCTGCGATAGCACTGGGGCAGCCACCGGCCTGCTCGACGAGAATGCGATGCGCCTGGTGCAGCAGGTGTTGCTGCCGGAATCGAGTACCGAGATCGCCGCCGCCATTGAGAAAGCAACCGCGCACTATCTCTCCGAGGGGCTGACATCGGTCACCGACTGTGGTGTGGCCGGCGGCTGGATTGGGCACAGCCCGCGGGAGATTGGGGCCTATCAGCAGGCCACCCGCCACACCCGGATGCAGATCATGCCCACCATCGACGCCCTGCACGAGATCGCCGGCCACTCGGCGGATGGCTATGGCTATGGTCTCGATGGCGGCATTCGTACCGGCCTGGGCGATGAGTGGCTGCAGATCGGGCCCACCAAAATGTTTATGGATGGCTCGATACTGAGCACTACTGCAGCGATGGCGGAGGACTACCTATGCTGCCCGCACCGCGGCTATTTTCAGGGTGATCCGGCAGAGATGCGTCGACAAGCGCTCGGCGCGGCGGCGGCCGGTTGGTCGCTGGCCCTGCATGCGCTCGGCGATGCTGCAGTGGATCTGTCCGTGGCCATTCTCTCCGAGATTATTGACACCTATGGCGCGCCGGAGATTCCGCACCGCATCGAGCACGGCGGGGTGGTGCGTGATGATCAGCTGGCCGCGATCAACGGCCGCCCCATCGTGATTGCGCCGCAGCCGCGCTTCGTGCACGCCTTCGGCGATGCCGTGATCCAGGTTCTCGGGGAGGAGCGCGCCGCCTTTTCCTACCCTGCTCGCAGGCTTCTCGACGCCGGCCTCATCCTGCCCGGAAGCTCGGACCGTCCCGTCACCGACGGGGCGCCATTGCAGGCCATCGAGTCCTTCGTGACGCGCACCACCCAGTCGGGGCAGCTCTACTATGGCAGCGAGCGCCTCAGCGCGGAGCAGGCCCTTTACGCCTATACCGCTGGATCGGCGGCGGCCACGGGCTGGGCGGGCCGCAAGGGCCAGATCATGCCCGGCCAGCTGGCCGATTGCGTGCTCTTGGATCGCAACCCGCTGCAGGTGGCGCCCGAGGAGATCGGCCGCGTGGAGGTGCTGGCCACGATCCTCGGTGGCGAGCTGGTTTACGGCGAGCTCTAAATAACGCCGTATGACATGGGAAAAGGCCAATCATCGGGTGGATGATTGACCTTTTCAAGTGGTCGGGATAACAGGATTTGAACCTGCGACCTCTTCGTCCCGAACGAAGCGCGCTACCAAGCTGCGCCATATCCCGTCGCTACCTGAAACACTATAGGACAGCGCCGGAAGAAACTACAAAACAGCAGCTAGTGGCGTTCGGTGAAGCGCAGCAGGGTGGCGGTGGGCGGGCAGTTGAGCCGCACCGGCGCATACTTCGAGGTGCCGAGGCCACGGGAGACATACATGTGCATCCCATCGAAGCGGTGCAGCCCGTGGGCGCGCTCGCGGTCGATGCCGCAGTTGGTCACGATGGAGCGCCCGCCGGGCAGGCAGATCTGGCCGCCGTGGGTGTGCCCAGAGATGCTCAGCTGATAGCCGTCCGCGGCGAAGCGCTCCAGCACCCGCGGCTCGGGGGAGTGGGTCAGCGCGATCGCGAGATCCGCATCGGCATTGGGCGGGCCGGCGATCTGCTCATACTCGTCGAGGTCATGGTGGGGGTCATCCACCCCAGCCACGGCGAGGCGCACATCGCCCACTTTCACCTCCACCCGCTGGTGGGTGGCGTCGTGCCAGCCCCGTTCGATGAAGGCGGCCCGCATGCCCCGCCACGGCAGCTCCACGCGGGAGGGGGTGCGCTTCTTCCCCAACAGGTAGTTGAAGGGGTTCACCGGCCGCGGGGCGAAGTAATCATTGGTGCCAAAGACGAACATGCCGGGCACATCCAGCAGTGGGTTGAGGGCCTGCAGCACATAGGGCACCGCCTGCGGGTCGCCCAGGTTATCGCCGGTATTGATCACCAGGTCTGGGTGGAGGCGGGCGAGCTCGGAGACGAACTGCTGTTTGCTGCCTTGGGAGGGCAGCATGTGCAGGTCGGCGATGTGCAGGATGTCGAAGGAATCCTTCTCGCGCAGTACCCCTGGCTCGAGCAGAGGCAGCTCGAGGGTGTCGAGGCGAAAGTCGCTGGTGTTGGTGATGCCTTTGAGCGCAACGCCCGCGCCAAGGGCGGCGACGGCGGCGCTCGCGGAACCAAGTCGGCGGAATAATGCAGTCACACCTCACACCCTAGCGATATCGTTGAGGCATGAGCGAATTAGAACAACAGATCCGCGCCGATCTCAAAGAGTCCATGAAAGCTCGCGACAAGCAGCGCTCCAATGCCATCCGGCAGCTGCTCTCTGCCGTGCAGTATGAGAAGACCTCCTCCGGCACTGAGCTTGTCGACGCCGACATCCTCGCCGTCATCGCCCGCGAGATTAAGAAGCGCCGCGAATCCGTCACCACCTATCGCGACGCCGGGCGCGAGGAGCTTGCCGCGGTGGAAGAGGCCGAGATCGCCATCTTCCAAAGCTATCAGCCGGCGCAGCTCAGCGACGCCGAGCTGGAGCAGCTGGTGGATTCCTGCATCGCGGAGACGGGTGCGAGCTCGATGCGTGAGATGGGGGCGGTGATGAAGACCGCCACCGCCCAGGCCGCCGGCCGCGCCGATGGCGCCCGCATCTCCGCTGTGGTGAAGGGGAAGCTCAGCTAGAGATTCCGCAGAATATCGTTAATCGCGTTCGAAATCTCGTCGGGATTCGGCAGCGGCGGTGGGGGTTCTGGGTTCGACCGCGAGGATGGCGGCGGCGGTGGCGGCGGGGGCGCGGAGCCATCGGAGATTTTCAGCGTCACCGTCGATCCCTGATGGATGATGGGCTCATGCTCGATGCCCTTCACCTCGCCGCGCGGGGTGCCATTGCCGGCCACAAACCGGACCTGGGCGCGAAGCCCGGCTTCCTCTAGTGCGCGGACGGCATCCTTTTCCTGCATGCCCACCACCTTCGGGATGCGATCTTTGGCGGTGCCTTCTCGGAAACGCCCGTGGGCGGGGGAGAGGGAACCTTGCGCTGCTGTGGGAATCTGCTGCGCCGCAGCAATCCAGGTGCGGGCCGGCTCCTTACCGCCATAGAGATCGCCGCGGCCGCACTGGCGCACCGGGGAGGTGCACAGCGGGGCGGCCGAGGTGCCGTCATTGTAGATGTAGGTGGCGGCAGCGAAACCGGAGTTGAAGCCGAGGAAGGAGCTCGACAGGTTGGACTCGGTGGTGCCGGTCTTGCCCGCAGCCGAGCCGTTCCAGCCCATCGACTTCGCCGACTCGGAGGCGGTACCGGAGCGGAAATCATCGCTCATCGCGTCGCTCAGCGCCTGCGCCACACCACTGGAGAGCGCCCGCTCGCATTTGGGGCGATCAATCTGCACTTCCTTGCCCTCGCGGTCGGTGATCTCCATAACGGGGTTGGGTTCGCACCACACGCCATCGGCGGAAATGGTGGCGGCGACATTCGATAGCTCCAGTGGGTTCACTGCCGTCGGGCCGAGCGTATAGGAGCCGAGATTGGCCTTTTTCATGTACTCGGCGATGGAGCTTTCCCCATCGAAGCTGCCCGGCGCCGTATAGGAGCGCAGGCCCATCTTCACCGAAAGATCCACCACGGAGCTCACCCCGACCTTCTCAATAAGCTCCACAAAGGTGGTGTTCGGCGACTTCGCCAGCGCCCCCTTCAAAGACAGCTTCGGCGGGTACTGGCCGGCGTTTTCCACGCAGTAGGCGCCGGGCGGGCAGCCCTCAGCGCCGCCCTCGCCGAGCCCATAGGCCTCATAGCGCTTCGGCACCGCTAGCTCGGTGTCGATGCCCATGCCCTGCTCGATTGCGGCCGCGGCGGTAAAGACCTTAAATACCGAGCCGGCGCCATTGCCCACCAAGGTGGAGGTTTGCGGCAGAATCGTCTGCGCGGCCGCGCCATCGAGGCCGTAGGTGCGCGAGGACACCATGGCTTGGATCTCGCGGGAGTATTTTCCCGGCTTGATCACGTTCATCACCTGGGCCACGCCCGGGGTGGAGGGATCGGTGAAGCTCGTTACCGCGTTTTTCGCGGCGGACTGCACCTCCGGGTCAAGGGAGGTGCGGATGGTATAGGCATTGGTGCGCAGGTCCTCCTCGCTGATGCCCTTCTCCTCCAGATAGCGGATCACGTAGTCGCAGAAGAAACCGCGATCGCCGGTGGTGATACAGCCATTAGGCAGCCCCTGTGGCTGCTCGAGCACCCCGAGGGGCTCCATGGCGTAGGCCTCGGCGTCCGCGTGGGAGATGTAGTTCATCTCCGCCATCGCATCGAGAACCACATTCCGGCGCGAGGTGACGCCCGCAATATTGGTATAAGGATCCAGCGCGGATGAGGACTGCACAATGCCCGCCAGGGTGGCTGCTTGGGGCACAGTCAGCTCGGCGGCGCTGATGCCAAAGTAGGTGCGGGCCGCGGCCTCTACTCCGTAGGCGCCATTGCCGAAGGGGACGAGGTTGAGATAGCGGCCGAGGATCTCGTCTTTATCCAGCCGTTTCTCCAGCTCGGCGGCGGCGCGGATCTCGCGGAACTTGCGGGTATAGGAGGTTTCGATGGCCTCGGCCTGCTCCTCATCATTTTCCGCCTCCACCAAGAGCGCATAGTTCTTGATGTATTGCTGATCCAAGGTGGAGGCGCCCTCTAGCACGCTGCCGGCGAGCAGGTTCTTCACCATGGCGCGCCCGGCGCCCTGCCAGTCCACCCCGTCGTGCGCATAGAAGCGGCGATCCTCGATGGAGACGATGGCGCGCTTCATGGCCTCAGAGATTCGATCCGGGGGCACGTCGAAGCGGCGCTGTTTATAGAGCCACGCAATGGGGGCGCCGTTCCGATCTTGAATCTCCGTGACGCCTGGGGTGGTGCCGTCGGTGAGATTCTCGATGTCAGCGGCCATCGACTCATGGGCGCGCGCGACTGCTGCGCCGGAGAGCCCTGCCAGTGGCGTCAGTGCCACGGCACTTAGCACACCAGCGGCAACGGTGGCGATGAGAACTTTTCCCAAAGATGCAATGCTGGTCACTTCCCTTACAGTACGCAACCGCTTGGCGCTTGTGAATCCACAAGTACCCCCTTTTTATGCCGTATTCGACACTTCCGCGACACTGTGAATACACTTACAAGTATCAAATTGCTGATCAATGAGAGGCGTGTTTTGCAGATGACTACTTCACTCATTTTGAATCGAGAAGCGGCCCGCAGCGGAATGCACTCCTCTTCCACCGAACCCGTCGAACGCGAGGATTGGGTGACTCGCGCGCGCTGCCGCAACAGCGATCCGGATGCCTTGTTCGTGCGCGGTGCAGCCCAGCGTCGGGCGGCCCAGATCTGCGAAGAATGCCCCGTGAGCACCCATTGTTTGGCCGATGCTCTCGATAATCGGATCGAGTTCGGGGTCTGGGGTGGGCTGACGGAGCGTCAGCGCCGTGCGCTGCTGCGCAAGAACCCGCACATCGAGAATTGGTCTAACTATCTCGCCCGCGGCGGCGAACTGGTGGGCATTTAGCCACATCGAACAGTAACTACACTTTTTAGCGCAAAAACGACGGGCCCGTAAGTTATCTCACTTGCGGGTCTGTATTTGTGTGATGTGCGTCTTCGTCACCCTGGGGGTGGGGCGGCGCCCCGTCAGGGCGCAGAGATCACTAAGGTGGGGCGCATGACTCAATGGGAATACGCCACCGTGCCGCTTATTAGCCACGCCACTAAGCAGATCCTCGATACTTGGGGAGAGGACGGCTGGGAGCTCGTGACTGTGATCCCCGGCCCGAACCCGGAAAATCTCGTGGCCTACATGAAGCGGGTGAAAAATGACTAGCTCTATCAGCACTCGCTTGCAGGAGCTCGGCATCACCCTACCTGCCGTAGCCGCGCCCGTGGCCGCCTATATCCCTGCCGCCGAGGTGGGCAACCAGGTGTGGACCTCGGGCCAGCTGCCCTTCGTCGAGGGCAATCTCCACGCCACCGGCAAGGTGGGGGCGGAGGTCTCTGCCGAGCAGGCGAAGGAATGCGCCCGCTTGGCCGTACTCAATGCGCTGGCCGCCGTGGATGCTGTAGTGGGCATCGATAATGTGGCGCGGGTCCTGAAGATTACCGGCTTCGTCGCCAGCGCCGAGGGCTTCAGCGGCCAGCCCGGAGTGGTCAATGGGGCCTCGGAGCTCATTGGTGAGATCTTCGGTGAGGCCGGTCAGCATGTGCGGTCGGCTGTCGGGGTGGCGGAGTTGCCGCTCGGCGCGCCGGTCGAGGTTGAGCTCGTCGTCGAAAAGCGTGCCTAATTTGATAGTCGTATACGAGGCAACAGGGTTAAGCTAGTGGGTATGGAGCATCCCGCTTATAGTCAGCTACGCCCAGTATCTCCGTCCGTGGGAGTCGTGCTGTGCCCTAACCCCGGCTACAGCTCGCTCGAGGGCACTAATTCGTGGGTTATTCGTGCCAAGGGTGATCCGCGCAGCATCGTGGTCGATCCCGGCCCGGAGGATGAGGGGCACCTGAATGTGCTCAATAAGAACGCCTCCGAAGTGGCGGAGGTGCTATTGACGCACCGCCACGCGGATCACGCCGATTCCGCCCAGCGTATTCGTCAGCTCACCGGCGCCCCGGTGCGGGCTTTTGATAAGCGCTACTGCTTGGGTGGGCCCGCGCTGGAGGATGGTGAGATCATCAAGGTCGAGGGTGTGACGCCGCAGATCGAGGTGGTGCACACCCCAGGGCATACCAGTGACTCCGTGTGTTTGTTTGTGTGGTCGGGTAAGCCCGGCAAGTCCACCTTGGAGGGCATTATCACCGGCGATACCATCGCCGGCCGCCACACCACGATGATTTCCGAGACGGACGGGGATCTCAAGGACTATCTGAAGACGCTGAAGATGCTGAAGAAGCGGGGCAAGAATGTGCGCATGCTGCCCGGCCATGGCCCCGATGCGGAGGATATCTCCGTCTTTGCCAAGAAGTACCTCGAGCGCCGCAAGATGCGCCTGCAACAGGTGGAGGATGCGCTCGAGAAGCTCGGCGATAAAGCCACCGTGCGCGGTCTGATCGATGAGATCTACACCGATGTGGATCCGGTATTGCGTCACGCCGCCGAGCAGTCCACCCGCGTGACCCTGCGCTATCTTGGCGTGGACGTGCCGTCGAAATAAGCACGGGTACATGAGGGCGGAACGGCGTGCGGCGGTGCCGCCCTCTGCTCAGCTACGGCTGTCCTAGCACGAAACAACACCGCTGCCTTCTCTCATGCGGGGAAGGCAGCGGTGTTGGTGTTGTGTCTTAGCGGGCGCGGCGGGCCAGCTGATCCGTGGCGACGATGAGCACGGACTTGCCCTCAAGGCGGATCCAGCCGCGGTGAGCGAAGGTAGCCAGGGCCTTGTTCACGGTCTCTCGGGAGGCGCCGACCAGCTGTGCGATCTCTTCCTGGGTGAGGTCATGGTTCACGCGCAGGGCGCCGCCCTCTTGGGTGCCGAAGCGGTTGGCCAGCTGCAGCAGCGTCTTGGCCACACGGCCGGGCACGTCGGTGAAGATGAGATCGGCCAAGGAGTTGTTGGTGCGGCGCAGGCGGCGGGCCAGCACGCGCAGTAGCTGCTCGGAGATCTCGGGGTGGGCCGAGATCCACTTGCGCAGCATCTCCGAGTTCATGGTGGCCGCGGCCACCTCGGTGACGCAGACGGCGGCGCTGGTGCGCGGGCCGGGGTCGAAGATGGAGAGTTCACCGAACATATCGGAGGGACCCATCACGGTGAGCAGGTTCTCCCGCCCATCGGCGGAGTGGCGGGCCAGCTTCACCTTGCCAGAGGTAATGATGTAGAGCCGGTCACCGGGCTCGCCCTCCTCGAAGATGGTGGTGCCACGCGGAAAACGCACCGTTTCCAATTCCTGGATGAGGGTGGCTACCGCCACTGGGTCGACGCCTTGAAAGATGCCTGCCCGCGACAAGATTTCCTGTACGGATTCCACTGTCTAACTCCTTGTATCTTCGCTGAGTACGGCGCGAAGGATGCAGCAAAGTGGGCCCACATGTCGAGGAGCGTCTGTATACCAACATATCCAGACATCTATCGGTCAAGATCGGCAGTGTGGGATAGGCACCCGCGCCGTGTTTGTCTTCACTCATCCTACTATGGAGTGTGTCACTATTTGCCATCTTGCCCAGCTATCTCGGATAAGCCGCTGGTCAGGGTATTTTTAATCGGATCGCGGGATGGCGGGCTGCTGTGTAGTTGTGCCAATTTGGGGGTGAATGTGAGCCACCCATTCTTTGCGTGTGACCTAGCGCGCTAGGCCATTTATATGTGATCACCTCAGCGATGGCTAAGAAACACACACAAGCAAAAAGGTCGGAGGTCTTATGCTGCTGCTTGGTCGGCGGTGCGCTCGGTGGCAGTGTCGCGCTCTGCGTGAGCCAGTGGTGCGGCCTGGTCGCGCTCGCGCCGCTGCTTCCGGGCGCGGGAGGTTGTAGAGGAACTCTCGCAGCGCTCCATGCCCATGGCGAAAACCGTCAGTACTACTGGGGTTGCAAGTGCAAAAAGTGAACTCATGGGACTCCATTCTACTAGTGGGACAGGCGGGGGTGATCGTGTGTGGCTTAGTCTTATATCTATGGGACGAACTTTTGGCACCACACCGCTCGCCCGCACGCGACGCGCGCGCAAGGTCAGCAGGATGCTCGCAGCCGGCTACCCAGATGCGCACTGCGCCCTCGATTTCTCCAACGCTTTTGAGTTGCTTATCGCGACGGTACTCAGTGCCCAGTGCACGGACAAACGAGTCAATGAGGTTACCCCTCATCTCTTCGCCCGCTTCCCCACCGCCGCGGCGATGGCCGAAGCCAGCCCTGATCAGCTCGAGGAGCTGATTCGGCCCACTGGATTTTATCGCAACAAAGCCAAGGCCGCTGCCGGCATTGCCCTGGCCCTGTCCGAGCAATACGACGGGGAGGTGCCGGGCACCTTAAAGGAGCTCACTGCGCTTCCGGGGGTGGGCCGCAAGACCGCCAATGTGGTCCTGGGCAATGCCTTCGATGTTCCCGGCCTCACCGTGGACACGCACTTCGGCCGCTGTGTGCGCCGACTCGAGCTCACCGAGCAGAGCGATCCCGTGAAGGTGGAATCGGTGCTGGCGGAGCAGCTACCTCGCGCCGACTGGACGATGTTCTCGCACCGGATCATCTACCATGGCCGCCAGATCTGCCACTCGCGCACCGCCGCGTGCGGGGTGTGCTTTCTGCGGCAGCAATGTCCCAGCTATGGCCGCGTCGGCCCCACCGAGGTGCCCGAGGCGCTGCGCCTGCTGCGCGCCCCCGATGAGCAGGCGCGGCGGCATCTGCTGCAGCTCGCGGGGATCGAGGAGGCCTAGATGCGCACCCATATTCGTCTATATCTGGCATTCGTGGTGGTGTCGATCGTGCTCATCGCGATCATCGTCACCCGCCTTCTCAGTGGCGAGAACCCGCCTGCACCGGAGGCGATCGACTCCCCACAGCCCACGGCGACCTCCCCAGTTACGGCCAGCCGCCCCGTCTGTCCCGAGGCAGATCTCGGCGTGGAGCTGCCCTGTTTGGGCGCAGCGACCGAGGGCGAGGCCTCGCCCTATGTGCTGGTGAACGTCTGGGCGTGGTGGTGTGGCCCCTGTCGGGATGAGCTGCCGGTGATCGAGGAGTTCGCCGCCCGCCACCCAGAGATGACGGTGGTGGGGGTGCACGCGGATCGGGATGCCGGCCGTGGCGCGGCGCTGCTCGAGGATCTCGGGGTGGATATTCCCAGCTTCCAGGATGATCGCGGAGCGGCCGCGGCGGCGTGGTCGCTGCCCGGGGTGGTGCCGGTGACGGTGGTGCTGCGCGATGGCGAGGTGGAGCGCATCCTGCCGCAGCCCTTCGATTCTGTGGAGGCCCTCGAGGAGGCGGTGCGATGACTCCGGACGCCCGTGGGGTGAATACTCGGCTGCGCCCCGAGGCGGCCCCGTTATGGTTGGCGCCCTTGGTGCGGGCCGTGGATGAGGGACATGTGCATCGGGCGCTCTCGGATCGGGCGCGCCATAGCGGTCCCCGCCGCGATCGACAGGCGGCGGTGCTCATGCTTATCGACGGCGACCCGCAGCAGCACCAGCTTCCGTCCAGCGCCACCGTGCTGCTCACGCACCGCTCACCGCGGATGCGCCATCATTCTGGCCAGATTGCTTTCCCCGGCGGCCGGGTGGATCCCACCGATATCAACGCGGTGGACTGCGCCCTGCGCGAGGCCCATGAGGAGACGGGCCTTGACCGGATGGCGGTGACACCGGTAGCCCAGATGGAGGAGGTGCACGTGCGCCGCAGCGGCTACCCAGTGCATCCCGTGATCGCGTATCAGCATGCCCCCGCCGAGGTGGCGCCGGTGAGCCCTGAGGAGGCGGATGATGTCTTCCGTGTCTCCATAGCGGAGCTGGTGGAGCCAGACAATCGCCTCATGGTGGAGCATGGTTCCTGGCGGGGTCCGGCGTTTCGTTGTCGTGGCTACATTGTGTGGGGCTTTACAGGCGGTATCCTGAGTGCAGCTTTGGCCCACGCCGGCTGGGCGCAGTCGTGGGCGCAGGATCGGGTGTACGATCTCGGCGCCACCTTGGCCGCGTCGCGTAACAACGAACGCCACTCCTAGCCCCTAGAATCACTATGTCCCTGCCGCAGAGAAGAGAGGCGCCCTTATGGATCCCAGCGTGATAGTGGATGGCGTCGTGGTGTTTCTCCTGCTCTTCGCGCTTATCGACGGCTGGCGCCACGGCATGGTGGGGTCGGTTTTTTCCTTTATCGGCATCGCCGCCGGGTTAGTCATCGGTTTTGCCTTGGCCCCGCTGGCTATGCAGCAAACCGAGAGCAACCAGCTGCGCATCGTGATCGCCGTGACGGTGCTGGTGATGGCCTCCTGCATTGGCTATTTCATCGGGGGCACCGCCGGGGCCTCGCTGCGCGAGAAAGTCACCCAGCCGCAGCTGCGCCGGGTCGATTCCCTCGCCGGTGCCTTCTTTCAGGTGATGGTGGTGCTCATCGTGGCTTGGCTGCTGGCGACGCCGCTGGCAGAGGGCAACTCGCGGCTGGCGAAGGGAGTGCGCAATTCCACCGTGCTGCAACAGGTGGATACCCATTCCCCGCGGGCCCTAGCTGCACTCACGGATAAACTGCGGGTACTGCTCAATGATTCGGGCATGCCCATGATCACCTCGCCCTTCCAGAACCCCAAGCCGGAGCAGGTGCAGGCTCCCCGCATCGAAGTCAGTGATGTGGCGATGGTGGAACGGGTGCGTCCCTCGGTGGTGCACATCATCGGCGAGGCCCCGCAATGCCAGCGCCGGCTCATGGGGTCCGGCTTCGTGGTGGCCCCAGATCGCATCATGACGAACGCGCATGTGGTGGCCGGCACGAACGAGGTGGATCTTGATACCGTGCTGGGCTTTCACACCGCACGGGTGGTGTATTACAACCCCGTGATTGATATCGCGATCCTCGCCACCGATGGCCTCGGGATCGATCCTCTGCCCTGGGCGGAGGACCCCGCAGAGAGTGGCGCGGACGCCGTGGTGATGGGCTTTCCCGAGTCCGGCCCCTTCGAGGCCGCCCCCGCCCGCATCATCGATTCGCTCTTGATCAATAGCCCCACGATCTACGCCGATCAGCGCATCGACCGCGAGGTGTACACCGTGCGCGGCAGCATTCGCGAGGGCAACTCCGGTGGCCCGCTGCTCAGCGAGGACGGGCACGTGCTGGGTGTGGTCTTCGGCGCCGCCGCCGACGACACCGATACCGGCTATGCCCTCACCCGTGCCGAAGTAGAGAAGCACGTGGCCGATGCCACGGGCCTAGACACTCCCGTGAATACGGGGGCCTGCGTTGTGGGCTAGCCGAATAAGCGTCGATAAGCGCCCTAGAGAGACCGCGCGAAGGAGACGAGAACGGAGCTGAAACTAGCGGGTGCTTCGAGATGCGGGATATTTTTCGTCTGCGGAATGTGCACCACGCTGGTCTTGGCCTTCACGCGCTTAGCGGCGCGCAAGGCCAGCCGAGACCACGGGGTAGAGGAATCCTGCAGCAGCAGCACCGGCTGCTCCACCGGGGCGGTCATCCACCGCAACGGCACGGGGGCGAGCTCGATGCGCGCCACCTTAGAACGCGCGGGAGAGGTGTTGGCGATGCTATAGGCCACCGTGCGCAGCTGTATTTCCTTCTTGCCGGCGGTGGTGGTATGAAAGCGCTCCGCGGTGTTAGCCACCAGATTCACCCGAGCCGTGGACTGCGGGGTGGTGAGCAGCGCATGCAGGCGCGGCGGCAGCAGCGCGCTGAGATGGCGCAGGATCGGAGTGCCAAACATCCACGGATAGCTAAAGGTGCAGCGCCGTAGATCGGTGGGGTGCGCGGCGGCAATCGAGACCAGCGCGCGCACGGCCTCGGGGTGGTGAATGGCCAAGGCCCAGCCCACTGCACCGCCCGAGGCATGGCCCACGACCAGCGCATCTTTATGCCCAGTTGCGTGGATTACGCCATAGACATCCCCGGCGAGGGTACGCAGATCATAGTCGCTGGGCGGCTTATCCGACATGCCGAAGCCGCGCATATCGATGGCCACGCAGTGATAGCCGGCAGCAGCGACGGTAGGCAAAACGTGGCGATAGTCGAACCAGCCGCCGAGCGCGCTGTGCACGAACACGATGAGCGGATCGTGGGGGTCGCCAGCGGTCGCGGCGTGGAGGCGGATGCCGCGGGTGTGGATCCATTCGTGCGCAAAGGGGCCCTCGAGGGCCACAGCGCTGGGGATGGCGGGGGAATGCTCGGCGTGATTCCGTCGCCAGCGTGGCGGGAGCAATCGCTGACTCAGCGGGCGACGGGACACAGCAGACTCCTTAGACAACGGTGCGGGTGGAAAGATATGGAAAACCCCCTTTATCCCTGCAGAGTACTTGAGGGAAAAGGGGATCAGATCGGGCACGATGACGGCTTAGGTGTACATACCGTCCTGCTCGCGCTTCTCGAGATTCTTGGTGGCCTTGCCCGGGACAAGGGTCTTGAGATCATTGACCGACTGCACCGTCTTCTCGGGCTTGCCGATGGTCTTCACCTTGCGCCAGCCGAAGAGGGCGAAAGCGGCAGCGAGAACCACCATGATGAGGAAGACGATGAGGAACGCCGCCCAGCGCGACAGCCACGTGGACAGCAGCTCAGCGAGGAAAAAGAAAAAGAAGAAGGAGGAGTAGAGGGCGATCGTGCCGGCTACGCCGAAGAGACCGCCACCAATGGCGCCCTTCTTCGCTTCCTGAGCAACCTCGGCCTTGGCCAGCTCAACCTCAGCGCGGAAAAGATTGGACATCTGCGCAGTAGCGTCGCTCACGAGATTGCCGATAGAGCCCTCACCGGGGCCACGGGTATCGGCGTCGCTGAGGGGAATCGAGTTAACCTTCGGCGAAAAAGCGGGCGCCCCTTCGCTGTACATTCCCTTAGAACTGCTCACCGTCTTGATCCTCCGTTAGTGGTATTTTCTTAAACTCTAGTTGTGCACCATCGTGCCACGAATCCGGCGCGGTTGTGAACTCGACACGGAAAGTCATCAGCTCGGCCGCCATGGAAATATTCCGCAATCCAGCTATCCACCAGCATATCAATGCCGCATCGGCAAGTATCGCGACTGCTCATCGCAAGCGCGCCAACTTGCGTGATGCCGCCGCCACCAGCGCCCATTCCGCGCTCGTTGGCGCCACGGCTCTCAGAAAAATCGCAGCTGATTCTGAGATATCCGCCCTCGAGGTGTACGGGGTGCTCACCCCCGCGCTCGCTGAGACATTCCAGCGTGCCCCACTGCAGGTCATGGCGAAATTAGACCGTATTGCAGGCGGGGAGGGAGTGCCGGAGCGCCAGGCCCCGCGGCTCAGCGCGCTGGCGCAGCTGGTGGGGCAGGTAGAAACGTGTGCGCTGCTGCACGGGGAGATCCTGGGCCACCTCATCTTCGGCCCCCGCTCGATCGTCGTGGGATACGCCACAGTGCGGCTCAATGCCATGGCCTCGGGGCTTGATCCCAAAGGGCTGGCTATGCCGGAGCCCTATCTGCTGCGTGATCCGGCTGCGCACACCGCCCTGATTCGCGATTATTGCCGCGGTGAGGTCGATCCCCTCGCGCTGGCACACTTTGCTGCCTGGCGCCGCGGCGGCGAGGAAGCCGCACGGGTAGCCGATCGCCTCTAGCGTGCCGCGCTAGGCCGTGCCGGCTAGCTGGAGCGCAGTGCACCCCAGCGGGTGCTGAGCCACCAGCTGCCCATCCCGAGCGCCAGGGCGGCGGCCACGGCGCCGCCGATACCCAGATCCTTTTTCGACGGGCTAGACAGCAGCGGTACGGGGTTTTTGAAATTCAGCACCGGCCACTCGGCGGCAAGCGCATGCTTTTTGAGCACTCGGTCGGGGTTGACGGCCCGCGGATGTCCCACCATCTCCAGCATGGGAATATCGGTGGCCGAATCCGAGTAGCCATAGCAGCGGGCGAGGTCATAGCCGTGGCTGCCGGCTACCTTGCTGATCTCGGTCGCTTTGGTGATGCCGCGGCAATAAAGCTCGAGCTTGCCGGTGTAGGCGCCATCGACCACTTCTAAACGGGTGGTGATGGTGTGATCCGCTCCCAGCTCGTGGGCGATGGGATCCACCAGCTCCTTCACCGAGGCAGAAATGATGATCACATCGTGGCCGCGGGCATGATGCTCCTCGATGAGCTCGCGGGCCTCCGCGAAGATGGTGGGCACCACGCGATGCAGCAGGGTGTGGTCAATGGTGTGCTGCAGATCCTCGATGCGCAGCCCCTTGACCATCTGAGTCAGCTGATCCTTGGTGTCATCCATCTGGGTTTGGGAGTGTCCCGCGATCATATACCCCGTTTCGGCGAGCACCAGAGTGAGCGCCTCTTTGGTGCTGAGCATCCCGTGGGAGACGAGGGTGCGGCCGAAGGCAAAGGCGGAGGAGGTGGCGATGATGGTCTTATCCAAATCAAAGAAGGCAGCAACAGGTGCCTCTGGGTGCTGTTCGGTCGCCATGACCCACCTCCTCGCGTGATACTGATGTGAAATAAGTGACTAAGAGTGATGCTACTGAGAAGTGGCTGTGCCTGCATCTTTAGGCCTCTGTGGGGCTATTGACGTGCTATTCAAGCTGTGACATACTCGGAACCGCACGACCCCGATATACAGTGTGGTCTGCCCCGGCCCGTCCCCCCGAGTGGCCGGGTAACCGCAGACGGCCCGCGCATACCACCCCCCCATCCCGCGCGGGCCGTCTCTTAATTTTTGGGCTCATCCTTCTCTCTTGATTTGCCCGCGCGAGCGCGGCCGCGGCGGCACTGCCGATAGCCCGCGGCGCAGGGCGCACGACGTGCGGGACCAACCCGCTGACGCTAGTGGAACAACCCGCCCACCGCACCGGTGAAGACTCTCCGCTGTGCATAACTCGCCGCAGCAGAAGGTTATGCACAACCCCTAGGCGGGAGGGAGCGACGTGGAGCGCCGAGTGCACCACACTCTGGGGCCATGAGCGCCACCCGTGATCAGTCCCAGGCCCCCGTTGTTATCGCCGTCTGTGATCCTCTCGTCCACCCCGAAGCCATTCATATCGCCGCCGCGACCGTCCGCCAGGTGGTGGAAGTGTCCACTACCGAAGAATTGGCGCGCCACCACCATGCTGCTTTCGCCATCTTGGTAGATGAACAGGGCGCCCAGTTCCTGCTGGAGCGGCCCCAGCCGCGCCGCGACAAGGTCTTTCTTGTTGCCGCAGACCAGACGCCGGTGAACTTCGAGCTGGCGATGAAGATTCACGCCGAGCAAGCCTATGCCCTGCCTGCCGAGGCGGCATCCCTGCTCACCGACCTCGGGCGGGATACGCGCAGCGAGGAGGGTCTGGTGGTGGGAGTGACAGGCTGCGTCGGTGGCTGCGGCGTGAGTACCTTTGCCGGCGCGCTGGGCGTGCAGCTCGCGCAGCGCGCCCCCACCACGGTGGTCGATACAGACCCTAGTGGCGGGATGGATCTCATCCTCGGAGTGGAGGAGGAACCTGGCCCGCGCTGGGATGAGCTGGACTTCAACCAGGGTGATCTCGCCGCCGCCGATGTGCGCGCCGTGCTGCCCACCGCCACCGCAAGCTGTGTCAGCCACCGCCGCGATCGCGGTGCTGGCCCGCCGCCGTCGACCGACACCATCCTTGGTGCCCTGCGCACCTTGCGCGAAGAGGGCTATACGGTGGTGGATCTGCCCCGAGCGGACGCCCTAGACCCCGACATTGTGGCCGCTCTCGATCATCTCGTGGTGATTATTCCCCGCGAGGTGCGTGGCGTCTGCGCCGTGGCCGCGCAGTTACCGCAGCTCCGCCGCGCCCATGTGCCCTTAAGTTTTGTCACCATCAGCCGCACCTGGGCCTCCTTGAGCACAGCTGAGGTGGAGTCCGTGGCGGGTATTAACGTCAGCGCGGATGTGCGCTGCAGCACCGCGGTGGCCAAACAGCTTGAACAAGGCGGGCTGCGTGGCCGCTGCCCGCGGGTCCTAGCCCGGGCGGTGGAGGATATCTGCACGGATATAGAGCACACCCAGCACCGCGGACAGCAGTGGTGAGGCGGCCATGAATAGCGAACGCATCTTGGATGCCGTGCACGCTCGGCTCGCTGCCTCCGAGCAGCCCCAGCCCGAGGCGGCCGTGATCGCGGAGCTCATCCGCCAAGAAGCGGGAGTGATCTCTGATCGAGAAGTATTCACCCTGCTGCAGAAGCTGCGCCATGATTCCACCGGCGTCGGCATCCTCGAGGGGCTGTGCAGCCTCGAGGGAGTTACCGATGTGGTGGTCAACGGGGTAGATCGCATCTATTTCGATCGCGGGCACGGCATGGAACACGCCGCGCTGAGCTTCGACTCGCCCGAACAGATTCGCGCCCTAGCGACACGCCTGGCTGTCGCCTGCGGCCGCCGCCTCGATGATGCCCAGCCTTATGCCGATGGGAAGCTGCGGCGTGCCGATGGCAGCTCCATCAGAGTGCACGCCCTGCTGGATCCACCGAGCGACACCGGCCCGCTCTTAAGCCTGCGCATGCTGCGCTCAGCGGCCGCCACTCTCACAGAGCTAGAAGAACGCGGCACCATGCCGGCGGAGGTCACCGAGTTTTTACAGACCATGATGGCCGCGCGGAAATCCTTTGTGGTGGTAGGAGGCACCGGCTCTGGGAAAACCACCATGCTCTCGGTCCTGCTCGCCGAGGTGGATGCGCGTGAGCGCATCATCTGTATCGAAGACACCGCCGAGCTGTCGCCAGCGCATCCGCATGTGGTGAATCTCGTGAGCATGGGGGCCAACGCGGAGGGCCGTGGGGAGATCACGCTCTCTCATCTGCTGCGCCAGGCGCTGCGGATGCGACCCGATCGTATTGTGGTGGGAGAGATCCGCGGCGCGGAGATCGTCGACCTGCTGGCCGCGCTCAATACCGGCCACGAGGGCGGTGCTGGCACCCTCCATGCCAACTCGCTCAGCGAGGTGCCCGCCCGTATGGAGGCGCTGGCTGCCCTCGGCGGGATGTCGCGGGAGGCGCTGCACGCCCAGCTCACCGCCGCCGTGGAGATAGTGATCGCGATGCGGCGCACCGCCACGGGCCGGATCATCAGCCAAATCGGCGTGGTGCGTTCCCAGCCCGTGCGCATCGAGGTGATCTGGGATGCGCGCCATCCGGCAGCTGACGGTCTGGCAATTGCAGAGAGTTGGCAGCGATGATCTCTATAGCGCCACTAACTCCGCTCGCCCTCGCCGCGGCCCTGCTCTTCACCACCGGTGCGGGCCCACGGCAGCGCATCCAGTACCGCGCTCGGCGGCGGCGCGGCGGCGCCCCCTGGGTTCTTGCCGCGATCGTCATGGTGGCCATTATCTGTGTGCTCGGGGCGGTGGCTCTCACCTGCGCTGCGCTCGTGGTGGTGGCGACCATCGCCTACGTCGCTCGCGATATGCACCGCCGTCGCCGGCAGCAGCGCGCCGCCGCGGCCGCCGGCCAGTGCGCCGGGGTACTGGCGGCGAGCATCCGCGCCGGGGCAAGCCTGCACCACGCCCTGGCGACCGCCGCTGAGACCGCCGCTGCCACCCCCATCGCGCAGCCCCTAGCCGCCGCCGTGAACCGCGCCCGCAGTGGCCGCAGCCCCGCCCCCGCGCTCAGCGGCACCACCGACATCCCCGAGCTCGCGCGGATTGGGGCGCTCTGGCAGCTCAGCGAGCAGCACGGCATCGGGTTGGTGGCCCTGCTGGAGCGCACCCAGCAGCAACTCGATCAGGCGCAGCGCCATGACAGCACTGTGCAGGCCGCACTCCAAGGGCCGATGGCCACTGCCGTGCTCCTGAGCGTGCTGCCTGCACTCGGGGTGGGGCTAGGCACCCTGATGGGCGCAGCACCGCTGGCCTTTCTCAGCGGCACCACCCTCGGCGGGGTGCTCCTCATGCTCGGCACCGCACTGATGTGCAGCGGTGTCCTCTGGACATATTCGATCATCAACACCGCACGGGGGTCCTAAACCACCATGACAATCCTCTTTCTCGCCCTCGCCCTGCTGGCCTATCCCCAGCCCACAGCACGCATCCGACTGGCTACTGGCCCCAGCTCGAGAAATCGCCGCCCCCGCGATGACCCGGTGGTCAGGCCACAGGATCGCGCCGCAGACATTGAGCTTCTTGCGGCCTGTATCAGCGGCGGTATGTCCCATGCCGCTGCCGTGAGCGCCGTGGCCACCGTGGCCGCGCCCGCAGACCGGCAGCTATGGGACACCGTGGCAGCCCTGCTCCGACTGGGTTGCAGCGCCGAGAAATCCTGGCAGCCCTTCCTGCACCACTCCGTGTTCGCTCCCGTCGCCGAGTTGGCGGTGCTGAGCAGCCGCGGGGGAACCTCTATTGCCAGCGGGCTCGACAGGATCGCCGCCTCGGTGCGGCACACAGCAGAAAACAACCAGCGCGCCGCCGCTGAGCGCGCCGGGGTGGTGATCGCCATCCCTCTCGCTGCGTGTTTCCTTCCGGCCTTTCTCATTCTGGGACTCATTCCCATCATCGTTGATATCGCCAGCACCCTGTTTTAAACCCACAACACCACTCAAAGGAGTCATCATCATGAACACCATCTATCACCTCATCCAGGTCCGACTTTCCCAGCTCCACCGCGAGGAGGAGGGGATGAGCACCATCGAATACGCCATGGGCAGCCTCGCGGCTGCCGCGCTTGCCGGGGTGTTATTCCTCGTCATCAATTCCGGAGCGGTCTCGGACGCGATTGAATCCATCATCACCGATGCGCTATCGAATTCCCCGAGCTAGCCGCCGGCTCCTCGCGGCGGAGGACGGCTCCGTCACCATCGAGGCCGCCCTCGGGCTGGCCTCGCTGGTGGTGGTGTTTGCCCTCACGATCAGCGGCGTCGTGGCAGTGGCGGCATATCTTGCGGCCATCGATACCGCAGGGGCCGCGGCCCGTGCTGCCGCTATCGGCGAGAGTTTCATGCCTCCCCGAGGAAGCGTGCAGACCACCTCCAGTAACGGCGTCATGGAGGCCACTGCGGCCATGCCCTCTCCTTTCGGCACCCTGCATGCCACCGCCCGCTTTCCGGTGGAATACACCGCCGGCGACGCACCTGGGGATAGCTGATGTGGCGCGATGAACGCGGCTACGCCACTGTCCTGCTGGTGGCCATGATCGCCGTGCTGTGCAGCATCCTGGCGGGCACGGCCACCGTGGGCAGCTTGCTCATCGCTCGGCATCACGCCCAGCTCGCTGCCGATATGGCGGCCGTGGCGGGCGCCTATGCGCATAGCGACGGCCACGATGGGTGCAGCGTGGCGGGGGAAGTGGCGCGAAGCAATAACGCGGATCTCGGCTCCTGCGCAGTGGAGGGCGCCGACATCGTGGTGCACACTGTCGTGCGCGGTCGAGAGGCCGTGGCCCGCGCCGGGCCTCTTTAGTCACCTGCGGCGATGCGCTTAGAGCCTGGCCACGTAGTGGGGCAGCGCCGTGCTCCCGTGGCTGGTGATGGTTCGCCGCGTTTGGAGAGTGTGGCCGAGGCTTGCGAGTACACGGGCGATCGTGCCGCAGCGCTATCGGAGGCGGCGGGCGCTGCTAGGCGGCGCCGGTCATGCTCACCAACGCCCCCAATACGGCGATGGCTGCATCCTTATCTAGCGGTTGGTTGCCATTGCCGCACTTGGGCGACTGCACACACGAGGGGCAGCCCTCGGCGCAGGGGCAGGAGCGGGCCGCCTCAAAGGTGGCGCTGATCCATTCGGGGAAACGGCGAAAGCCGGTGTCAGCGAAGCCCGCACCGCCCTCGTGGCCGTCATAGACAAATACCGTGGGAAGCCCAGTATCGGGATGCTCCATCGTGGATACCCCACCGATATCCCAGCGATCGCAGGTGGCCAGAAGCGGCAGAATGCCGATGGCCGCGTGCTCGGCCGCGTGCAATGCCCCAGGCGCCTCTGCCGCGGAAACATTCAGTTGCTGAAGGATCGCGGGATCGAGGGTGTAGGACACGGCGCGGGTGCGCAGCACCTGGGGAGACATCTCCAGCGGAATCTCCTCCAGCGGTTGGCCGTTGGTATAGCGCTTCACATAGCCCACCACCTGCTTCGTTACCTCCACCTCGAGGTTGGCCACCCAGAGCCCAGGCGCATAATTCACCAGCGCCTCCTCCTCTGGTGCGGCAAGGATCCGCAGGGTGGTGGAGCTGCGGGAAAAGGTGGAGTACGGGGGTTGTTCGGGGTGGACGAGGGCGAGATTCTCGGCCACATCGAGCTCATCCACCACGAAGCTTTCTCCTTGGTGCAGATACACCGCGCCAGGAAAGACCTGGGCTTGGGCACGTGCGGGGTCCACGGTGCCGAGCATGCGGCCGTCGGTGGAATCGACGATGAGCACCTCACCGCCGTCGTTGCCGCGCAGTGCCACCTGGCTGTGAATGGTGTCTACCTGCCGTGGGTCGGCGGGGTAGTAGCGGCCATGGCGGTGGCGCAGCAGCTGATCCTCTACCAGCTGAGGAAGGACCTGCCCCGCGCCCAGGGCGTCGATATCCGCGAGATTCAGCGGCTTTTCCGCGGCCGCGCAGAGCACATGTTCGCTCACCACATAGGGGTTGGTGGGATCAAAGACGTGTTCTTCCAAGGGGCGCTCGAGCAGGGCCTCGGGGTGGCGGATGAGGTAGGTGTCCATGGGGTCGCTGCGGGCGACCAGCACATAGAGCGAGCCTTGGCCGCGGCGCCCTGCGCGGCCGGCCTGCTGCCACATCGAGGCCACGGTGCCGGGAAAGCCGGCAGAGACCACCGCATCAATACCTCCGATATCGATGCCCAGCTCGAGGGCATTGGTGGTGGCCACGCCCAGCAGCTCCCCCTCGTCCAAGGCCCGTTCGAGGGCGTGGCGATCCTCGCGGGTATAGCCGGCGCGATAGCTGGCAATCCGGCGGGCATAGTCGCGGTGACCGGCGTGAATGAGCTCTTCGGCGCAGCGTAGCGCCACGGTTTCCGCGGTGTGGCGGGAGCGCACAAAGGTGAGCGTGCGAGCACCTTCGGCGAGCAGCAGCGCCATCACATCGGCGGCCTCGGTACTGGCGGCTCGCCGCTGGGGCGGCTGCCGCTCGTCCTCGCTCGGGAGAAGGGAGGGCTCGAGGAGCATGATGGTCTGCTCGCCGGCAGGCGCGCTATCACGCTCCACGCTGGTGATATCGAAGTCGGGGACATCGATGAGCCTGCTGGCGTGTGCCGCTGGGTCGCGGGAGGTGGCCGAGGCCAGCACGAAGGTGGGGTGCCCGCCGTAGTGGGCGCAGAGCCGGCGTAGCCGTCGCAGGACTAGCGCCACGTGGGCGCCGAACATACCGCGATAGACGTGGGCCTCGTCGATCACCACATAGCGCAGGTTGCGCAGCAGCCGCGTCCAGGAGCCGTGGGCGGCCAGGATGGAGGCGTGCAGCATATCCGGGGTGCTAAACACGAAGCGAGAGGCGTCGCGGATGGGGCGGCGCGCGTCGACGGGGGTGTCGCCGTCATAGGGGTGCGGGGCGACGTCGTGAAGCGCAGAAATGGTGGAGCACAGCCGCGCTACGGTGTGGAGTTGGTCATTGCCCAGGGCCTTGGTGGGGGTGATGTAGAGCGCGCAGGCGCGATCATCGGCGGCGAGGGCGCTAAGGATGGGCAGCAGGTAGCCGAGGGATTTACCCGAGGAGGTGCCGGTGGAGATGATGGTGTCGCGGCCGGCATGGACCGCTTCGGCGCATTCCACCTGGTGGGCATAGGGGCGGGTGATGCCCTTGTGTTCGAGGTGGGTGCGCAGCTGTGGCAGCACCCAGTCGGGCCAGTCTTGGTAGGCGGCGGGCCGGCTCGGGCGGGTACCGATGAACGTGGGCGTGG
This sequence comes from Corynebacterium sp. 11A, assembly GCF_008930935.1. Classification (NCBI taxonomy): domain Bacteria; kingdom Bacillati; phylum Actinomycetota; class Actinomycetes; order Mycobacteriales; family Corynebacteriaceae; genus Corynebacterium; species Corynebacterium sp. 11A. The sequence goes on along the minus strand of NZ_PQMR01000008.1, from coordinate 60,630 downwards.
CGGTGGGGAGCGCAGTGCTGATGATGGTGGTGAGTTCGGCACCAAAAGAGGACATAACTGCGCCACTTTCTGTTGGTTTTGTGTGCTTATAAAAAATAGTATTAGCGCGTTGAGCTGCGGAAAGGCAGTATTTTTCAAATATAGACTATCCCTTTGCTGAAAAACATGACACACTGGGACTCGGTCGGACGTTTTCTGATAGCTACACAGCATCAGATGTGACCAGCCCACTAAGTGGGCACACAGAGGAATCGAAGAGTTTGTAAGCGCCACATAGAGCGCCACACCACGTTGTGAACAATCCGGTGAATAAGACGCCCTCCCGGCATGGCTCGTGCAATAGGAGCTAGGTCGTATCGCACTTCAAGAAAAAGATTTGAGTTAGTTTTTATGGCACAGGGAACTGTGAAATGGTTCAACGCGGAAAAGGGCTTTGGTTTCATCGCCCCTGAGGACGGCTCTGAAGACGTCTTCGTCCACTACTCCGAGATTCAGGGTGGCGGTTTCCGTACTCTCGAGGAGAACCAAAAGGTTGAGTTCGAAATTGGCGAGGGTGCTAAGGGTCCGCAGGCCCAGGCAGTGACTGCCCTCTAAACCTCCTGGCGTATCGGCCCTCGGGTCGATTCTGCTTGAAGCCCAGCGTGTAATGCGCTGGGCTTTTGTGGTGCGTGCAGGGCATGTGCAGGAGCAGGCGCCGCTGCCGGAGTGCTCGCGCGATCGCCGGCTGTGCTGCGCTTGTGCCAGCGCATGGCGTCCCCCGTTGCTGGTACCCCAGATAGCACCGTGGAAGACCCATATATTACTGTGTACGCTAAATGACCACAGATAAAGAAGATGGGTACTGGTGCAGATGTGTCTGCGCGGTGACGCGTGGAATGTGACTAGTGTTCATCGTGGTCGGATCGTGCGGTAGCGCGAGCGTCCTAGACGCGCCCGCGGCATGGAGTGACCGCTACATGCGCAGCACCGCCCACCTCACTAACCATCTTGAGATAGCTCCAATACACGTGAGCAGCAGCCGCGAGTACCGCTTAGACGGCACCGTGGCTGCACCACGCGAGGAAAGGTAACCGTGGCTGAAGGAACGAAGCGCCTAGTGATTGTCGAGTCGGCGACCAAGGCGAGGAAGATCCAGCCGTATTTGGGCGATGATTACATCGTCGAAGCATCGGTGGGGCACATTCGTGACCTCCCGCGTGGTGCTGCGGACATCCCCGCGAAATACAAGAAGGAGTCGTGGGCTCGGCTGGGCGTGGATGTGAACAACGAGTTCGCCCCGCTCTATTTGGTGAGCCCCGATAAGAAGAAAAAGGTCGCCGACCTTAAAAAGAAGCTGAAGCAGGTAGACGAACTCTACCTGGCCACAGACCCCGACCGCGAGGGCGAGGCCATCGCGTGGCATCTGCTCGAGGTGCTGAAGCCAAAAATCCCCGTGCGCCGTATGGTGTTCAATGAGATCACCAAGCCCGCCATTCTGGCCGCCGCGGAAAATACCCGCGAGTTGGACATGAATCTGGTGGACGCCCAAGAGACCCGCCGTATCCTCGACCGCCTCTATGGCTACGAGATTTCGCCGGTGCTGTGGAAGAAGGTGATGCCGCGGCTGTCCGCAGGCCGCGTGCAGTCGGTGGCCACCCGCGTGATCGTTGAGCGCGAGCGCGAGCGCATGGCCTTTGTTTCGGCCGAGTACTGGGATCTGGTGGCGGAGGTGGCCGCGCAGCACGCGAAGGCCGATGAGCCGCGTGATTTCCAGGCGAAGCTCACCGGGGTGGAGGGCAAGCGCATCGCCCAGGGCCGCGACTTCAACGATGCTGGCGCGCTGCGTAAACCGGATGATGTTGTGGTGGTGGATAAGTCCACCGCCGAGGCCCTCGAGGAGGGCCTGAAGGGCCAGCCCCTGCGGGTTAGCGCGGTGGAGGAAAAGCCCTATACCCGCAAGCCCTATCCGCCGTTTATGACTTCCACGCTGCAACAGGAGGCTGGGCGCAAGCTGCATTACACCTCGGAGCGGACGATGCGCATCGCGCAGCGCCTCTACGAAAACGGTCATATCACCTATATGCGTACCGACTCCACCACGCTGTCGCGTGCCGGCCAGGAGGCTGCTCGGGTGCAGGCCCGGGAACTCTATGGCGAGAGCTATGTGCCCTCCAGCCCGCGCCAGTACTCCCGCAAGGTGAAGAACTCCCAGGAGGCACACGAGGCGATCCGCCCCGCCGGCGAGTCTTTTGCCACCCCGGCTTCCCTGTCGGGCCAGCTGGATGCCGAGGAGTTCAAGCTTTATGAGCTGATTTGGCAGCGCACCGTGGCCTCCCAGATGGCGGATGCCAAGGGCACCTCCATGAAGGTGAGCATCGCGGGCACCGCCCAGTTGTCGTCCGGGGACCAAGAGGTGGAGTTCTCCGCCACCGGTCGCTCGATCACCTTCCCCGGCTTTTTGAAGGCCTATGTAGAGACCTCGCGTCTCGCCGATGGTCGCAATGTTGCCGATAATGCCGAGAAGCGTTTGCCGCGTCTCAGCTCCGGTGATGAGCTGCGCACCAAGGACGTGCATGCGGAAAGCCATGCCACCAATCCTCCGGCTCGCTACACCGAGGCGAGCTTGGTGAAGAAGATGGAAGACCTCGGTATTGGTCGCCCGTCCACCTATGCCTCGATTATCAAGACCATTCAGGATCGCGGCTATGTATTCCCCCGCGGCAATGCGCTTGTGCCCTCGTGGGTGGCCTTTGCCGTCGTGGGGCTGATGGAGTCCAACTTCTCGGCATTGGTGGATTATGATTTCACCTCCTCCATGGAGGATGAGCTCGACGATATCGCCGTGGGTAATGAGGATGGTCACCACTGGCTGAGCGATTTCTACTTTGGCAACAAGGCCGCATCCGAGAACACGGCGGAGTCGATCGCGCGTTCCGGTGGGCTGAAGTCGCTTATCGACGACAACCTGGAGAGCATCGACGCCCGCTCCGTTAATTCCCTGACCCTCTTTGATGACGAGCAGGGGCGCCCCATCGTGGTGCGCGTGGGCCGCTATGGCCCCTATCTGGAGCGCGTTGTTGGCACCCAATCGGATGGCAGCCCCGAATATCAGCGGGCGAACCTGCCGGATTCCACCACCCCCGATGAGATCACTCTCGAGGCAGCGGAAAAGCTCTTCGCCACCCCCCAGGGCGGCCGTGAGCTGGGCCGTAACCCAGAGAATGGTCGCATGGTGGTGGCCAAGGAGGGCCGCTATGGGCCCTATGTGACGGAGCTGGTGACCAACGATGAGGAAAGCCACATCCTCGAGGTGGCGGAGCAGATCATCGCCGAGGAGCGCGCGGCCGAGGACGCCGAGCGCGCCAAGGAGGGCAAGCGCGCCAAGAATTGGGAGACCAAGACTGCGGCGAAGCAGAAGGAAAAGCGGGTCCGCGAGATCATCGACGAGCGCCTCAAGCCCGGCACGGCCTCGCTGTTTAGCTCGATGGAGCCGGCCACGGTGACTCTCGACGAAGCCCTGAAGCTGCTGTCCTTGCCGCGCGAAGTGGGCGTGGATCCGGCCGATAATGAGCTCATCACCGCCCAAAATGGCCGCTATGGCCCCTACCTGAAGAAGGGGAATGACTCCCGTTCGCTGGGCGATGAAGAGCAAATCTTCAGCATCACTCTCGAGGAGGCGCGCCGCATCTACGCCGAGCCGAAGCGCCGTGGCCGGGCCGCCGCCAAGCCGCCGCTGAAGCAGCTGGGCGATAACGATGTCTCGGGCAAGCCCATGTCCGTCAAGGACGGCCGTTTCGGCCCCTATGTCACCGATGGCACCACCAATGCCTCGCTGCGCAAGGGCGATACCCCAGAAACCATGACGGATGCTCGCGCCTGCGAGCTGCTCTCTGAGCGGCGCGCGAAAGAGGCGGAGAACCCCAAGGCCTCGAAGTCCGCTAAGAAGTCGCGGAAGAAGGCGAGCAAGAAAGCCAGCAAGAAAGCCACGAAGAAAAGCAGCAAGAAGTCGGTGAAGCGCACCACCAAGAACGTGGTGAAGGCCGGATCGCGGCGGCGTTCGGCGAAGTAATGGCTACAGGCGTGGTGCGGGTGACAGCCGTGGTGGTGCGGGATGAACACGGCCACGTGCTCGCCGTGCGTAAGCGCGGCACCACCCGGTTCATGCAGCCCGGCGGGAAACCGGAACCGGGCGAAAGTCCCAAAGACACCGGTATTCGGGAACTGAGCGAAGAGATTGGGCTCGTGCTCAAGCCGGAGGAGCTGGAATCGCTCGGGCATTTCGAGGCCCCAGCCGCCAATGAGGCGGGTTGGGTGGTATCGGCGGATGTCTTCGTCTGTACCCGTCTGCTCAGCGCGGCTGAGGCCGCGGCCATCGCACCCGCCGCTGAGATCGAGGCGGTGCTGTGGATGGATCCGCAGCGGCTATCCGACTATGGCGTGGAGTGCGCCCCACTGATGGTGCGGGAGATTCTGCCGCGCCTCGGCGCTTAGGAGCGCTCCGCCAAGGTGGGGCGGATGGGGCGCGCCAATTGCGTCATCTCTTGGCGCCCGCGCAGCTCCACGGACTTCAACACGGTCCAGCGGGCCTGCTCGGCCTCGTTGGCGTCGCGCAGCGTGGAGGCAGAGGTCAGGGTCTTACCGGGGGTGTCCTTGGCGAGTTCGGTGAGGCGGGCGGCTTGGTTCACTGCATCACCAATCACGGTGTATTCGAAGCGATCATGGCCGCCGATATGCCCGGCCACCACGTGGCCGGTTGCGACACCGATACCGCATTCCAGCTGGCTGTCCTTGAGGCGGCGCTGCAGATCGCGGGCCGTGGCTAGGGCGGCACCGGTGGAATCAGATAGCGATACCGGCGCCCCAAACACGGCGAGGGCGGCGTCTCCCTGGAACTTATTGATGATGCCGCGGTGCTCATGCACCGATTCCACCACGTGCTCGAAAAACTCATTGAGCACGGTGACCACTTGCTCGGGGGTGTGGTGCACGGCGAAGGTGGTGGAGCCAATAACGTCCACGAAGAGCACCGCCACCTTGCGGTCCTCGCCGCCCAAGGTGGGCCGTTCCTCGAGGGCGCGGCTGGCCACCTCGGCACCGACATAGCGGCCGAAGATATCGCGCACCCGCTGGCGCTCGCGCAGCCCGCGCATCATTTCATTGAAACCGGCTTGCAGCACACCCACCTCGGAGCCGTCGTAGATGTCCACGGCCACGTCCTTCTCGCCGCGCCGCACCCGGTTGATGGCGTCTTGCAGCTCCATGATGGGATCCACCACGCTCATGATCAGCAGGGTGGTCACGAGCAGCCCAGTGATGAGCGCCACGACACAGAGCGCCAGAATAGCGGGCAGAATATCGGCGGGCTCGGTGGTGAAATATCCCACTGACTGCCCAGTGAGCAGCAAGATGATGCCGACGATGGGCATGGCGGTGGTGGCCAGCCAGGTCAGTCGCATGCGATGCGACACGGGCGGCTCGAGGGTGGAATCTTCGAAGCGCCGAGCCAGTGCTTGGGTGGCCACGGGGCGCACAAGGCGCTGCGCCTCGAAATAGGTGAGTAGCACAACCGCGGAGCCGCCAAGAAATGTGGCGAAGAAGATCACCGCGGCGAAACGCCCCGAGACACTGCTGGCGACGATGGTGAGAATCGCGATACCGATCAGCCACACCACGCCCGCAATAATCGCCTGATAGACGGGGATGCGCATCACCAGATTGCGCACCATATTGCGGTCATGTTCATCGGGGTGGCGCTGCCACATCAGCACCGGTTTGAAGAGGTAATAGGTGGCGATGGCACCCACGATCATGGCGAAGAACACATAGAAGATGCCGATGGAGGCGACGTCGAAACGCGACTGGCCAAAGCTTGTGCCCTCGGGCAGCGGGATGAGGTAGTGGATGAACGCCATGATGGCCACGGCACCTAGGAGGTTCGACCCGAGAACAGTGGCGCCATAGAGCGGCCACGCAGTTCCCCAGAGCCATGTCAGTGCCCGTGCCAATCGATTCATAGTGATTACTTTAATCAGTTGATCTCCGTTTCGGTGAGCTACGCTAGTTTGTCGTGAGCTCCGAAGTATTCAACCGCCTCGCTGGGGCGACGAGTGTGACACGGGCGCTTGTCGACGCCGCCTCGCACCCCGAGCACATGACCCATGCGTGGCTCCTCACTGGCCCACCCGGATCTGGACGATCAGTGGCCGCTCGAGCTTTTGCCGCCGCGCTCGTCTGTGACACCCCAGGCGGCTATGGCTGTGGGCAGTGCGAGGGCTGCCGGATGGTATTCGCCGATACCCACCCCGATGTGTTCCACCTCGTGCCCGAGGGCGTGGTGATCCCCGTGGCCCAGGTCCGCGACCGCATCATCCCGCTGGCCAATACCTCGCCCACCCACGGGCGGTGGCGCGTGATCATCATCGAAGACGCCGACCGTCTCGGATCGGAGTCCTCCAATGCCTTGCTGAAGACTGTGGAGGAGCCGCCGGAGCGCACCGTCATGATCTTCTGCGCGCCCTCCACCGACCCCGAGGACTTCTCGGTGACGCTGCGCTCGCGCTGCCGCCACCTCTATATCCCCATGCCCAGCCCCGAGGACGTGGCCGAACTACTGATTAGGGAAGGAGTGGCCAACGAGCAGGCCGCGCACCTAGCGGCGGCAGCCTCCAGCGGGCACATCGGCCGCGCTCGGCACCTCGCCACCGACACCCAGGCGCAGAAACGACGGGCACGAGTGCTGCAGCTCGCGGAACTCGTCAACCACGGCTCCAGTGCCTTCCAAGACGTGGCGGCGCTGGTGAAAGTGATCGAAGACGAAACCGAGAGCACCCTCGCCGCCCACAATGAAAAGGAAACAGACGAGCTGAAGCAGTCCCTCGGCATGGGCTCGCGGGGCAAGGGAACCGCCGCGGCGCTGCGGGGCAGCAGGGGCGAGCTGAAAGAGCTCGAAAAGCAGCAGAAGCGGCGCCGGACCCGCTCCACCCAGGATGCGCTCGATCTGGCTCTCACCGACCTCGCTGGACTGTATAGGGATGCGATCATTGTGGCGAGCGCGGCGTCGACAAGCCTGACGCACCCAGATTTTGCGGGACTCTCGCGCGATCTCGCCGAACAGGTGGGGGTGGCGGGGCTGCTGCGCTGCATCGATGCGATTGCGGAATGCCGGGAGATGCTGACATTTAATGTGCGCCCCACGGTGGCGTTGGATGCGATGATCGGGAAATTCCGGCTGGCGTATGGGGTGGAGCAGTAGCCGACGGGCGGATTTAGGAATGTGCGCTGTGGTGCGCTACACTTCCAGTCGGTAATGGCGACGCCTCTGGCGTCGTGATACCGGCCGCCTTAGCTCAGTCGGTAGAGCATCTCACTCGTAATGAGAAGGTCGCGAGTTCGATTCTCGCAGGCGGCTCCACTGAAAAAGCAGGTCAGTCCCACTTTCCGGGAAAGGAAGGTGGGGCTTTTCTTATGGCTGGTGGCGTCGACCTGCGGTGGTGGTCGTTTCTTGCCCCTCCTCCCAATCGCCCAGGGTCTGTCTTGTCTCCGTCTTCCAGAGGGTCCGCCCATTCGCGGATACCCAGCCAGAGACGATGGCCCCGGCGGCGGAAGGGGAGGTGAACACGACGTTTTCACTAGCTGGACTAGATCCGGTGTGGGGCCGGGTCTGGAGGTTTCCACGATCGTCGCATGCAGGGCTTGGCGGTTGGTGAATTGTTTCCTCGTCGAATCGGACCAAGCGGGGTTGTCCTTCATGGCCGCGGGGATGATGGAGCCTGCCAAGAGAGTGAACTCGCCATCGATGAGCTGTGCTTGGGCGTCGGCCCCTTTCCGGTTTCTAAAGTAGAAGACGGGGCTGTCTGAAGACTCAGCGGCTTCATCAGTCGGCGCAGGAGCGACTGGGGCAGTGGACCCCTCGGGGATCGTCAGTGGGGTGGTGCGGCCTCGGAAGATATCGAAGCCGAGAACCGGCATGAGAATCCGTATCTGGGTGATGAAGTACTGCATGTCGGATTGATCAGCCTCGGGCAGGGCAGCTCCGCCGGTCGGGGAGACACTGTTGTAAAGGGAGATCCGACCGATGGACTTAGCGAGTGTGATCAGCTCCGACTCGAGGTACCTCACGTGGGCCTTGGTGAGGTTCATGTCCTTGGACGTGATGATGACGACGTCTTCCCAGAAGTCCTTGCGGGCGTTGTGATTCTCCAGCCGTTTGATGACATTGTCGCCCTCGCCGATATAGGCGGCCCGCTCACCGTCCTCATTAGTGCCGAAGAGGACGTAAACGCCAGTTCTTTGGGCTTCCTCACGATTCTTCAGCCGAGCGAGGTCCTTGCGGCGTGCTCGGAGCATGTGCCCAGTCCAGTTGAGAATCTCGGCGGTCATCAGCCCGCCGACGGTGCCGTCGACGAGGTAGAGACGAACTTGCTTGCCATTCATCGAAGCATCCTCCGATTTTTATCCCAGCCGGATTCGGTACAGGCTCTCCAGGGGCTCTGGCGGGGCTGGGGTTGCGTACAGATCTGTTGTATAAGCCTATCGGGACGCGAAGCGGAGCGGACTCTCCTCCGCCAGTGACAAGAGTTGATTGGGTGGAGTGCCCAGTGGACAGGGGGCCGAGCTGAGCACAATCGCTGTGGCACAGGCGCAGGGGTTTCTTGGTGGGTGTCTTTTCGGCAGCTACTGTGTATGACACGCTACTAGGTTGGGCGAGGGGGCTATATGGCGGAATCGCAATTGCGCAAGGGAGCTATCGAGCTGGTTGTGCTTGGGCTGCTGCAGGAACGAGCATCCTATGGCGGCGAGGTGCTCGAGCGGCTGCGCGTGGAGGCGGGCCTCGAGGTCTCCTCCGGCACGGTCTATCCGCTGCTCGCTCGACTCCGCAAAACCGGAATGGTGGGCACCTCGTGGGAGGAGTCTCCTATAGGGCCGCCGCGCAAAATCTATGAGCTCACCACTTCTGGGCGCACCCGCCTCGTGCAGCTGGCAGAGGAATGGGAGCAGCTCGCGGCGGCGGTGGCGGCAACAACACGGAAGGCATGAGTGAGCACAATGAACTGGTGGACTCTCGACGAGGATGGGCAGCGGCGCGTGTGTGGGCTGCCGGTGTCCTCGTTCTGGGCGGGGGATCGAGATGCGGTGCTCGATAACTTCGAGCCGGAAAATCCGCGTCTGTGTGTGCCCCGCACCTTGGGGTTGGGCTGGGATCTCAACCTCGGGGCGGTGGCGGTGAAAGCGGGTTGGATTCGCCCCGATGATTCCTTGCCGGATCTCGCCGAGCATATTCCTGCTAGGTGGCGTCGCGTGCTGCAGCTCGGGCCGCGTATCGGCGGTCTTGGCGTGGTTGCTGGCGCCCTCGCGGTGGCGAGTCTCAAGACGGCGCCCGTCCAGTGGTCGCTGGGTGGCCAGCCGAAGAAATGGGGTCCAGGGATCGTGGCGGCGGCCCTGCCGGCGGGGATCGTCGGTGTTATCGCAGTGCTGCCGCAGCTGACGGGACGCCGCGGCTCGGAGGCACCTCAGGAGGCAGATCTCTCGCAGGCGTTCTCGGTGGCCTCGCGGGCGGAGCTATGTGGTGCACAAGTCATGGCACTGCTAGCGCTGCATGCCACGTTCTGGTCGGCGCTTCGGCCCGAGCGACGCCAGATTGTGGGTGCAGCTGCGCCGTGGGCGTGGCCGGTGATCAGCGGTGGGCTCAAGATCGCGTGTGTGCGCAGCGCCTTGACGGCGCTCGATGCCCAGCTGCGGGAGGCGGACTGAACTGGGCTGAGAGGTTGGCCATCCATCCCCAGCCCGCGTCGGCAGTGCCGAATGACGCCTAGGATGGCCCTATGAGTGCTACACACACATCACAATCCACCCCTGACTCCACCGATCGCGCTGCACAGCAGCGGCGCACAGTGCGCGAGCTCATCCGCTCGGCGCGTTTTGCCATGGTCACCACCACGGATAGCGCTGGGTCGTTGGTGTCTCGTCCCATGACGGTCCAGGCGGTCCGCGACAACGGCGAGATCGTATTTATCCTGCCCCAAGAGGGCGATACCGCCCAGCAGGCAGATGGGGCGCAGGTGAATCTGGCCTTCAACGATGACATGTCTTTCGTCTCCGTTGCAGGAGTGGGCGAGATTTCCCACGACACCGAGCTGCTCGCCGAGCTCTGGGGCCCGGGCACCGATGCTTTTTCGGAGGAGGGCGAACACCCCGAGAACACCGACAAGGTGGTTCTGATCGTGCGTGGCGAGTCCGCCCAGTACTGGGAAAGCCCCTCGCGCCCCTCCCTGATGGTTCGGACATTTACTGGTCTCGTCTCCGATGAGCGTCCCTCGGGCGATAGCGGCACCGTCGAGCTCTAGATTCCTTTCCCCAATCCTAGGAGCACACCGCCTATGACCACCTATGATGTCATCGTTATTGGCGCCGGCGTGGCCGGTTTGGCCGCTGCCCGCGCCGTGCAGGATAACGGCCACAGCGTCATCGTCCTCGAGGCGAGCGATCGCCTCGGCGGCCGCATCACGACCGAGGAGGTCGATGGCTTCCTCGTCGACCGCGGCTTCCAAATCTTAAACCCCGCCTACCGTCACCTGCGCGCCAGCATCGACATCACGCGGCTCGGGCTGCGTTCTTTCCCCCGCGCGCTACGGGTGCGCACCGAGTCCGACCTAGTGGAGCTCAACGATCCCACGCGCCGGCTGCAGGCGCTGCCCGCCGTGCTGAAATCTGGCTTGGTGGCCAAGGAGGATCTCGCAGCGTTGCGCCTGTTGAAGGGGATTCCCAGCGCCGATACCACGCGCGCCGAGGCCTTCGATAAGGCCGGTTTTAGTGGCGCTTTACGACGCCACGTTCTCGATCCTTTCCTCGCTGGCGTGGTGGCAGAACGAGAGGGCAGTACCTCCTTTAGGCACACCGCGTGGCTGCTGTCGATGTTCATGGCCGGTACTCCTGGCCTGCCGAGCGGCGGCATGCGCACCCTGCCGCGCATCATGGCTGAGGGCCTAGATGTGCGGTTGAACCAGCCGGTGAGCCGAATCGATACCACCACTGCCACCGTGTGGGTGGGAGAGACAGAGCTGCACGCGCGCAGCATTGTGCTCGCTGCTGGACTGGAGTCCTCGGCTGAGTTGATGGGTACTGATACCCCAGCGATGCATGGCACGCGCACCTTCTGGTTCGCCGCCGATGAGGCCCCCAGTGATACCGCTGCGGTGCATATCGACGGGCGCGGCACCTCCGGAGAATATGGACCTGTGACCACGACCTGCGTGGTGAGCCATGTCGCGCCCGAGTATGCGCCGGACGGCCAGCATCTCATTGCCGCGCTGACGCTCAGCGATGATACCGAGCCGAGCGAGGAGGATACGCGCCGCCACCTGGGTGAGATCTACGGGGTGGACACCACCGCGTGGCGCTGTGTGGCCACCCACGATGTGCCCGATACTCTGCCCGCCGTGGCCCCTGGCGAGCCGGGCGGCGACCGCGCGCTGCGGCATGAATTGGTGGTGGCCTGCGGCGATCAATTCGGCAATGCGTCCACAGATGGCGCTATCGCCTCCGGCCAGGCGGCCGCGGAGATCGTGGAGGATATTCTCGCCACTCAGTAGTGCGGAGCGGCGTGCTCGTGGCGTCGATAAGCGGCGCCGGGAACCTACCCCAGAAACAATAAAGGGATCCCACGCACCCGTCAGAGCTCGCTGACCCTTGCTGCATTCCTGCCCTGGGGGAGTTCACAAGATGGACGCCGCGTGGAATCCGTGTACTACTGTAGCAATAGCCAAGCGTGAGAAGCAATAAGGTAGGCGATCTCGGCGGGCTCTGGGGCGACCGGCGCGCTGGGCTGCTGGTTGAGCGGCGAAAAGAGGGCGGCTGACAAGGCGTTTTTGGGTTTGTGGTCGAGTGTGTGTAGTGTATCTAGCGAACAGAGGCGCTCTGCGCTTGTGTTTGGCATGGAGGATTCGACTAGCGGCCTATGTCACACGCCTGGAACGCGTGCGGGGTTCACGCCCCTCGTGGGTTCAAATCCCACATCCTCCGCCACTGACAAATCTCCCGACGCATCCTGATAGATGCGCCGGGAGATTTTTTATGTCCTTCAGTGGGGCGGCGCGGTGCTTAACCGAGCTCGCAGCGGTTGAATCTGTAGATTCCCCACAGGAACACCACGAGCACTAGGCTCAGTGAGCTCCCCACGGGAATCAGCCAGGCCTCTACCGCGTCCTGGCTCGAGATCTCAGTGCTCAGGCGCGACAGGCCCAGTGGGCTATAGGCGGCGATTCTGTCGAATGTCCCGCCGATTGCAATGAGAAGATAGAGTCCGACTCCGGCCAGCACCGGGGCTCCGATACCTGGTTTTAGTGTTGTGACGAGGAGCTGGACTGCGCTGATGAGCGTCATTTCTAGGCCCCACACCAGGCTGGCAATGAGGACCGGGAAATAGGGTGCACCAGAAAACACCAGTGTGGTACCCGCCCACGTGAATGTCGCCCCGATGATCGCGTAAGCAAAGATGGCGCACCACGTAGAGATAGCCCCCGTCGCTAGGTAGTAGGAACGTCGCAGGTTCTTCGTCAGAATAAAAGGGATATCGCCGTTGCTGCTCAGGTGTGCGTATCCGAGTGCGTTGATGGTGAGTAGCCCGAGCGTGATGATTTGCGCCAGGTTTTTCATCCATCCTGCATAGGCGTGGTGCCACGATGGTTCAGGCATCGTGGCGGCCAGAAGCTCGGTCATCTCTGGCCCAGCCAGACTGCTCATGATCTCGGGCATATGCGAGCTAATCACGCCCTGGGTGCCTGCCATCGCCACGATGAGCGCGAGCATCACCCACGTGCTGGTTGAGCGCAGTAGCCGCACACCGTGGTAGCGCCATAGGGGCAGTAGCTGCTGAGACGCCATCACTGCTCCTCCTTTCCCTTGGTGAGGCGTGCGTAGAAGTGCTCGAGTCCCTGGTGCTGCGGTTCGATGCGTGACTGCGGGTCGATTGCGTGAATGGCTGCGGCGATGCGCTCGGCGTGCTCGGCGCGGGTGCTGAGGGCAAAGTGTGCCTGCGGCAACCCGTGTGATTCGAGGAGTTCGTCGATCTGCCCCTGGGCGAGAAGCCGGCCGCGATGGAGCACTCCAAGGTGGGTGGATACTTTTTCGACATCAGCCAGAATGTGGGAGGAAAACATGATGGTTGCGTGCCCTCTGAGCGCCTTAATGATCGCCAGCACGTCCGCACGCCCCATGGGGTCCAGGGCGCTGGTGGGCTCATCCATGATCAGCAAGGTCGGTGCAGTAATCAGTGCCGCGGCGATCCCTAGACGTTGCTTCATTCCTCTCGAGAACGCGCCGACTGTGCCCGGCGCATGTGCCAGCCCTACGAGTTCTAGTAGCTCAGTAGCTCTGTGCGACGCCACCTCCGATGGCACATTATCGAGGCGGGCAAGTGTGATGAGGGCGTCTGTGGCGCCGAGCCACGGACTGAGTTGTGGCACATCGGGAAGATACGAGACCCCTCCTCGTGGTGTGGGCGGCAACGTGCCGCGAGGAGTGCCCAGCACCGTGGCCTGCCCGCTGCTGGCAGCGGCAAGGCCTAATAGGATCCGGATCGTGGTGGTCTTTCCGGCCCCATTCGCCCCGACGAAGCCATAAACAGCGCCCCGTGGTACCCGCAGCTCCACGTCTGTGAGCACGCGGTGGCTGCCGTAGTTTTTGCACAGCTTCGTCGTCGTTATTGCCCATTCCATGGTGGTTTATTCCTTATATACACCGTCGATCACAGACGAGACGCCCGTGCCGTGGTCACGTGGTTGCTGTTTCTGGGCGCGATGGAAACGCTCCTGTTCAGCCATCGCCCGCTCTTCCCTGATGTGCATGATGAGGAACACAACAGGGCCGAGAAGCTGTCCCATAAGGATGATGGCTGTCCAGATCGAGCGAGGCAGCCCAGCGATACGCTCGCGCTTATCTTTCCAGAGCCGGAGCAGGGCCCACACCATCGCGCCGAGCTGGCACACGATGAGAAGGGCGAGAAGGACCAGCAGGTACGTGGGCAGATCCTGCACAGCGTCGAATGTGTTCATGATGTCCTCATTGTTCTTCTGGAATGTACTTGCCGTACATAGTAGCTTGTAATACATACTAGCAGGCGGCAAGCGACTCGCACCGCGATTGTATGCGGCGAGCGGCGAGGCGGTGGCGGCATCTTTGTGCCCGCGACGAGAAGCTCCCCTGAACCGAGACAGGACTAATCCCCCGCAGGATACGTCCTGCGGGGGATTGAAGGCGTCAGCTTAACGCAGCGTCAACGGGGTGGTAGCGGTGCCGTCGTTGAAGTGGATGACCTGGGTGCTGCCGTCGATGTTGGGGTAGGCGGCGCAGCCTGTGAGGGTTTGGAAGTCACCAGCGAAACCGGCTTGGCCATCGCAGACCACCGGGGTGGTGCCGTCGATCGTGACCATGGTGTCGGGGCCAGCGATGCCGATGGCGAGGCCCGGCTGAACGCCGTGGGCCTCTACTACTGCACCCTCGCCTACAGCGATAGCGGCGGGGCCGGAGAAGTTGGAGGCGTGGGCGGTAGCGGAGCCATTGAGCACGGAGATGCCGAGGGCGATGGCGTCATCAGCCTTGGCGTGAGCGTGGCCATTCTCAACATCCCACTGGGGAAGAGCACCAGCGACGTTAAAGCCCGGGAGGGTGGGCTGGAGGGCATCCTCGAGGGTGCCGGCCTGGGCAGCGGCCGGAGCGAGAATCATGGAGCCACCCAATACGGTCATGGCAGCAAATTTGGTGAAGCGTTTCATAGAAGTTTCTCCTTTGAGAGGGTGAAAAATTACTTGTTCGGTATCAGGACGGTGTCGATGATGTAGACCCGAGCGTTCTCGGTGGGCACATTTCCACAGCCCACGGTGGCGTCATTGGCCATCATTGGATCACCGTCGGTGACGGTCAGCATTGAGCCTTCAACGGTGGAGTGCTCGCCTACGACCGCATTCATGTCGGCCTGGCCTTCAACAACGTGGTAGGTGAGAATGCTGGTCAGCATGTCGGAGTTGGTCTTCAGCTCTTCGATGGTTGCTGGGTCAAGCTTCTCGAAAGCGTCGTTGGTCGGGGCAAAAATGGTCCATTCCCCGCCTTGTATCGTGCTGACGAGATTGACATCTGGGTTGAGTTCTCCAGTCAGTGCTGCGGTGAGCGTGGAAAGCTCGGGAATATTCGGCAGCGCCTCGACTATGTTCTGGCCGGCGATGACCTCGAGGGAGGCGGGGCCGTCCGGGTGGGCGTCGGCATATGCCTGGCATAGCGGGCCGCGCGGAGCGTCGGATGCAGCCTCTGTCTCAGCTTCGGTCTCAGCCTCAGCCTCGCTGGAAGGGCTGTCCTCAGAGCTGGCCATGCTGGAGGTGCTGGAGGTGCTGTCCTTTGCCTCAGCGCTATCGGAGTCATCGGCGGTACAGCCGCTGAGCATAATCCCGGTGGCGCCGAGAATAGCGGCTGCGGTGAAAATTGGGTGGCGATTAAGTTGCATATAAATCCACTTCGTTGTTTTGAAAACAGGCAACTATTTTGTTGCCCTCACAAAGTGTTCGGAGCCAAAGAGGGATCGGGTGGGTGTCGCTCGAAATATTCTTTTCGTGTGTAGGCTTGGCCCTGTGCCTAACGTTAAATCTCACCTCGACGCTTTGCTCGAGGCCACCTCGCGGGGGGACGTACAGGCTTTTGAGCAACTTTTTGCACTTCTGCATAAGCGCGTCTACGGACTAACGCTTCGCATTCTCACTGACCGCAATTTGGCGGAAGACGCCGCTCACGAAGCATGGCTATCGGTATGGGAAAAGTCCTCGTCATTCGACTCGCATAGAGGATCTGCCGAGGGCTGGGTTCTCGCCATGGCACATCGCCGAGCAGTTGATGTCGTACGCACCCGAGAAGCCCACCATCGCCGTAGCGCTGAATATGCCCAGTCCATGAGCCTAACTCAGTCCGTGGATGCGGCAGATACTCATCTGCTTCGTATTGATGAGCATGCAGAACTAGCCGAGTGTTATGAACAACTCACCCCAAAACAGCGTCAGGCAATTTCTCTAACGTATTTTGAAGGGCTGACGTACCAAGAAGTAGCTGATCTGCTCGGAGCTTCTCATTCGGCGATCAAAACTCGTTTACGAGATGCAATGAAAGCTTTAAGGAGGTGTATGGGCTCATGACTACACAACAACCATCGCGGGAGGAACTAGAGGCGCTGGCCGCCCTCTCGGCCTTAGGGTCGCTGCCGCTCGATGAGCAAAGAAAACTGGGTGTGGCAGATAATGACGAGTTCATTCATCTCCAGCATCAGTATCGAGATGTCCTCGCCGGCCTCAACTCCGATGTCGATATGCCTGATGCCCAGGCTGCGTGGGAGCGCCTGCGCCGAGATATTGCTCCCGTGGCCACGGTGGACACCCAAGCGACTCGACGGCGCCGGCTGCCGCTGTTGCTGGCGAGCGCCAGCGCCGTGGTGGTGCTGGTCATCGGCACTATTACCTTCACCACCATGTATGCCTCCTCCGATCGCTCAGAGACTGAGCAGTCCGAGGTGAGCACTAGTGAACGCCAGGTAGCTGGCGGCACGGTGACTGTGGAGTATGCCCCAGGCGCCGACACGGCGAAGGTGATGTTGCGCGATGTTCCCGCACCGCCACCGGATCAGGCCTATCAGATGTGGCTTGTGGAGGATGCCGGTCCCCGTTCCGTCGGCGTGATGGAATCCGCAGAGGTACTGCCCGAGATGGACGTGGAGCTTGACGGCGTCGCGCAGGCGCAGTCAATCATGATTAGCCAAGAACCTGCGGGTGGATCGACCACTCCATCGATGTCGCTGCTCGACATTGTTTTGCCATAGTTCGCCTCGACGTCGCCACGCGGGCGAGGATGAGACAGCCGACTACCGCGCCCTGCAGGGCTAGAATCCGCTGCTCATCTGTGTGCGATCATAGAAAAACGACAGACCGAGCAGTAGAGTAAGGGCGGAAATGATCGCCCACGACTATCACCTGTGGCGTGACTGACCACGAGAACAACCAGAAATACGGAAGGGCGGGTCGCGACGTGACCGAACTGAAGGATATGAATCAACAGGACTTCGAGGAGATTGCCGCCGATGCGCGCAATCGTTATGAGGAGCTCGTTCAGCGCGACCTGCAGCTGGATCTGACCCGCGGTAAGCCCTCCGCGGAGCAGCTCGACTTCGCGGAAGAGCTGCTGGCTCTGCCTGGGAAGGGCGACTATCGCACCGCCGATGGGGTCGACGTCCGCAACTACGGTGGCCTCAACGGCATCGTCGATATCCGCGAGATCTATGCCGAGCTGCTCGGGCTCGATGTCTCCCAGGTATGCGCCGGCGATTCCTCCAGCCTCAACATCATGTTCGACATCATGAGCTGGACCCACACCTTCGGTAACTGTGATTCCCCGCGCCCGTGGTCGCAGGAGGAGAAGCTGCGCTGGATCTGTGTGGTGCCCGGCTATGACCGCCACTTCTCCATCACCGAGCACTATGGCTTCGAGATGGTGACCGTGCCCATGCTCGAGGACGGCCCGGACATGGATGCCATTCGCGAGCTGGTGAAGGATCCGAGCGTGAAGGGCATGTGGGCGGTGCCGGTGTTCTCCAACCCCACCGGTGTGACCTTCTCCGAGGATGTGTGCCGAGAGCTCGCCGAGATGGAGACCGCGGCACCTGATTTCCGCATCATGTGGGACAACGCCTATGCGGTGCACGTATTCGATGAATTCCCCGAGAACCACAATGTGCTCGAGATGGCCAAGAAGGCCGGCAACCCCAACCGCTTCTGGTATCTCACCTCCACCTCGAAGGTCACCTTCGCCGGTTCGGGCGTGGCCATCTTCGCCTCCTCCGCCGCCAACCTGGAGTGGTACGCCTCCCACGCAGGTATTCGCGGCATCGGCCCGAACAAGGTGAATCAGCTGGCCCACGCCCGCTATTTCGGCTCTGCTGACGGAGTGCGCGAGGTGATGCGCAAGCATGCCGGCTCTTTGGCGCCGAAGTTCCACAGCGTGCTGGAGATTCTCGAGCAGCGCCTCGGCGGGCTCGGCATCGCCACCTGGACGAAGCCGGAGGGCGGCTACTTCATTTCCCTCGACGTGGTGGATGGCACCGCCTCTCGCGTGGTGGAGCTGGCCAAGGAAGCCGGCATCAAGCTCACCGCCGCTGGATCGACCTTCCCGCTCAAGCAGGACCCCAACGATCGTAATATCCGCCTCGCCCCCTCGATGCCGCCGCTGAATGAGGTCCAAGTAGCAATGGATGGTGTGGCCACCTGTGTGCTGCTCGCCGCGGTAGAAAAGCTCGCGCACTAAATCTTCCTCTGTGCAGGCATCTCCCTCGTTCCCGCAGCGTGCGGGGCGGGGGAGTTGTGCGCTGGGCCGCCGCCAGCAGCTGCGCTTATGCTCGTGCAGATGCCGGTTCGGCTGCGGTGGATGTGTCACACTGGAGGAATGAACACAGCAGAGATCAGTGTCTGGTTTGCACAGCTCTTCCAGCTGGGCGAACAGCCCGAATGGCAGGAATACAGCGTCGCCGGCCATCGCGCCGCCACCTTTTCTTCTGACCATCGGGCCACCGCAGTCACCCTGGATATGTCCACGGTGGATACGGGGCTGCGGGCGGTGGCCCCGCCCGAGGCACAGAACCCGCTGAGCGAGGCAGATATTCGGGTGGAGCTGATTCTGCAGACCACGGATGCCCACCGAGATCAGCTGCACGAGGCGCTGGGCCGCGCCCTAGCGGCGCTGAGTGAGGCCGACTCTCAGGTGACACCCCAGCCGGGTGCCATCCTCGCCGATCTTATGCCGGAGCTGTCCACCCGCCACGGGCTTCTGGTCGCGCCGCAGCTATGGGAGAAGGGCGTGCCCCATCTGTGGGAAGAACCCGAGCAGACCGGGCGCTCTCATGGCCAGCTCACCCTGCCGTTGCAGCTGCTGCTGCTCACGCCGGAGGAGCTGGAGTATGCGATCACATATTCGGCGGAGGAGCTGCAGGAGCAGATGCCGGCCCAAGGGATTGATGTGCATGAGTGGAACCGCTGATGCCCGTATCGGCGGTGCTGGCCGCTACGCGCCGTCGCCAAGCGGAGAACTGCACTTCGGTAATCTGCGCACCGCGCTGATCTCGTGGCTGGTAGCCCGCTCGCACGGGCTGCCTTTTCTGCTGCGGGTTGAGGATGTCGATACCCAGCGCAGCTCGCTGGAGTCGGCGGCGGCGCAGCTGGAGGATCTCGCCCGCCTCGGCCTCGACTGGGATGGGGACGTGCTCTACCAGCACCAGCGTTTTTCCGCCTATGAGCAGGTGGTGGAGGCCCTGCGCGGGCGGGGGCTGGTGTATGAGTGCTATTGCTCGCGCAAGGATATCGCGCATGCGGCCTCGGCACCGCACGCCATCCCCGGCCATTATCCGGGCACCTGCCGTGATCTGGATGAGGATCAGCGTCGTGCGAAGCGGGAGCAGCTCAGCGCCGCAGGTCGGTACCCCGCGCTGCGGCTGCGTAGCGACGCCACCTCCGCCACAGTGGAGGACTATTGGGCCGGCAGCTATCGCGGTGATGTGGATGACTTCGTGCTGCGGCGCGGCGGCCAGGCCCCCGACTGGGCCTATAACCTCGCGGTTGTGGTCGATGATCACTACCAGGGCGTGGGCCATGTGGTGCGCGGCGATGATCTCTTGTCCTCTGCCCCGCGACAGGCCTATCTCGCCAGGCTGCTCGGCTATGAGCCGCCGCTGTATCTGCATGTGCCCTTGGTGCTCAATGAGCAGGGCAAGCGGCTCGCTAAACGCGATGGCGCGGTGACCCTGCGTGAGATGGAGCAGCAGCGATCTACCGCTGATGTGGTGCAGGCGCTCGGTGCATCGCTCGGGGTTCCTGGGGCCCACTCCACGGCGGAGATTCTGGAGCGCTGGGAGTTGGATCAGCTGCCTGCTGAGGCGGTTACTTTTCGCAGTTAGCGGCCTGGGCGGCCGCGGCGGTGGTGTGCTCGGGAAGGTGGCGGGCAAAGCGGTGGCTGAGGCGCTCGACCACGAGGCCTGAGACCACCCCCAGCACCATGCCGGAGACCAAGCCGATCAGCGGCTGCTCCCGAAATACCCAGCCGCCGAGATAGCCGAATAACGTGCCCTGTACTGCCCAAATAATCACCCCGATGGCGTCGAAGAAGGCGAAGCGGGCGTGGGAGTAGTGGCTGGAGCCGAGCATCACGGTGACCACCCAGCGCGCCCCAGGGATGAAGCGTGCGATCACGATAACCGAGGCATCGCGGCGGTAGAGATTATCGTTCACCCAGGTGATGGCCTTCTGCAGGCGGCTGCGCTTACGGAGATACCCCATGGCACGGGTGAGACTGCGGCCTAAAATGAAGCAGATATTATCGCCGATGATCGCCCCAGCGGCGCAGCAGATCATGATGAGGATGAGATGCGGGAAGCCGAAGATACCGGAGTAGGCACCGGCGAGGTTCATGGGCAGCTCGCCGGGGATCACGGGCACGATCGCATCGCCGAGGGTGACGCCCCCGAGCAGCAGATAGATCCAAGGGGAGGCCATCAGTGGCTCCAGCCACTGGAATACGATCTCTTCCACGGTAGGCTGCTCGCCCCCTTTCTCGGACTCGGTGCGCCAGTAAGCGCGGGTGCGGTGGGCACCTCGCGTTCTCCTAGCGAGCTTAGCGCGTGAATAGATTGCCTCCTGCCACGAGGGCGGGCAGCTGCTGGCGGCGGTATCGCGCTTGCGCGCCGAAGAGTACTACGATTTTCAGCATGAACACTCTTGTTACTGGCGGCGCTGGCTTCATCGGCTCCCATTTGGTGGATGCGCTCGTGGCCCGCGGCGATAGCGTGGTTGTGGTGGATAATCTCTCCCATGGCCGACGGGACAACCTGCGCGATGCGCTGGAGACGGGGCAGGTGACACTGCTCGAAGATGATGTGCTCAGCTGTGATTTTCTTGCTGTGTGCAGGGAGTATCGTCCCGAGGTGATCTTCCACTTGGCGGCGCAGATCGACGTGCGTTCCTCGGTGGCTGATCCGGTATTCGATGCCGAGATGAACACCATTTCTACGATCCGGATTGCTGAGGCGGCGCGTCAGACTGGGGTGCGCAAGGTGGTCTACACCTCCTCGGGCGGTGCTATCTATGGCCGCCCGGAGTCCTTCCCCGTCAGCGAGGAGGAGCCGGTGCGCCCGATGTCTCCCTATGCGGCCTCGAAGGTGGGTGGCGAAACCTATCTGAACATGTATCGCCGCCTCTACGGGCTCGACTGCACGCATATCGCCCCGGCGAATGTCTACGGCCCTCGGCAGGATCCCCACGGCGAGGCCGGGGTGGTGGCGATCTTCAGCAAGAATCTGCTGGCCGGTGCCTCCACCGTGGTATTCGGCGAGGGCAGCAATACCCGCGACTATGTGTATGTGGGCGATCTGGTGCGCGCCTTCGTGGCCGCCTCTGGGGAGCAGGGCTCGGGAATGCGCTTCAACATCGGCACCGGGGTGGAAACCACCGACCGAGCCCTCCACAGCCTCGTGGCCCAGGCGGTGGGAGTGGCGGATAAACCCCGCTTCGAGCCGGCCCGGGTGGGCGATGTGCCCCGCTCCTGCCTCGACTCCAGTCGTGCCCAGTCGGTACTCGGCTGGCGGCCTGAGGTGGATGTCGCCGAGGGCATCGCCCGCACGGTGGAGTATTTCCGCAGCCTCTAAGGCGGGGGCTCTGCGTGATAACGCCACCCTCCATCCCCCTGAAACGCTGGGGTGAGGGTGGCGTCGTTAAGCATGCGGAGCGCGGTTACTCGCTGTTCTTGGCGGGAACCCGCACGGATTTATAAGCCAGCACCATAGCGACGATGCTGAGGATGAACAGCAGCACCATGGTGCCGTTGATATTCATCAGCAGTGTGGCCACGCGCAGCTGGATGGCGGACTGGGTCTCGGTGGAGAGCAGCCCGCCGAGGCTCGTGGTGGCGTTGGTGGCCATGTAGAGCCCGCCGAGGACGATGAAGAACACCCCGGCGAGCATATTGGTGGAGTTCAGCGTGAGCGGGCCGAGCTGTACCTGCTTGCCCCGCAGCCAAGAGGCCTCACCGATGTTGAACTTCTCCCACAGTGCGGCCAGCAGGAAAAGCGGCAGGGTCATGCCGAAGGCATAGGCGGCCATGATCGCCAAGCCGTAGAGCACGCTGGAGCTAACAAAGGCGGTGGTGAGCACCGCACCCAACATGGGGCCGGCGCAGAACCCGGCGAAGCCATAGACCGCGCCGAGCAGGAAGGTGGGCACCCACCCCGCGGCGCTCATGCCCACCTTGCCAGCGAGGGAGGAGAGGCCGGGGATCTGGAAGCCGCCTCCGAAGAAGATGAACACGCCTAGCAGAATCATGATGATCCCGCCGACCATGATGAGGGTGTCACGTTCGCTGCTGAGCCACTGCCCCAGCGCGCCGGCGCCCGCCCCGATGGGGGCGAGGACGGCGACGAGGCCGAGGAAGAACACGACGGTGCGGGTAATCAGCTCCGTGCGAGAGCTAAATGCGTAGGCAAAAAATGCCGGAAGCAACAGCGCCGAGCATGGGCTGAGGATCGAGAGCGCCCCAGCGACGATGGCGCCGAAGAGTCCGATCGAGATCATTGCGGAACGCTCACCTCGCCAGCAGCCACCTTGGCTAGCTCCACATTGATGACCTCAACGAAGGTCTCAGTGGGCTGGGCGCCAGACACAAAACGGGTACCTACCACGAAGCTCGGAGTGCCTTGAATACCCAAACCATTGGCGTAGCGTTGGGCCTCCGCCACGGGCTCGGCGTAGGTTTCATTGTCCAGAGCCTCGGTGAAGGCGTCCATGTCCTCCACTCCGGCTTCCTTGGCGAAGCGGATATAGTCTTCTCGGCCGAACTCGGGATGTCCGGTGATGTCCTTCGACGCGGTATAGAGCGCATGCTTGAAGGCGAAGAACTTGCCTTGGGCGGCCGCAGCACGCCCCGCCTGTGCGGCGTTGACGGCGTGGGGGCCGTTGATGGCATAGTCATTCCATTCAATGCGCACCAAGCCATCCTTGACGTACTGGTCAATGAGTTCCGGCTCGGTGGTATTGGCGTAGCGGGAGCAGAAAGGGCACTCGAAATCCGAGAACTCCGAGATCACCACGGGGGCATCCACGGCGCCATAGGCGAAGGGATCTGCCGCATCGCGGCGAGCTACCTTCATGATGTCCGCCACGGACTGAATCTCCCCGCCGGGGCCGTAGATGGTGGCGTCGAAGGAGCCGTCCTCGGACTCCGCGTCGAGGGAGCCCGTTCCTGGCTTCACTTGGGCCACCAGTTCCGCGATCTCCTCCTTGCTCAGCTTCTCTACCGCAGACTCCTCCGAAGTAGCGGCATTCCCCGAGTCCTGCTGCGCTGACGTGGGCGCGGCCTGGGTGGCGGTGGTATCCGCCGTCTGCGTGCCCACTAGGTAGCCGCCGAGGCCGGCGATTACCAGCAGCACGCTAAACAGGGCCCACACCACGGTGGGCACCTGGGAGATCGGGGAGACGGCTGTTTCCTCGGTGTCCTCAGCGTCCGCGGAGTCAGCTGCGTCCGCGGCGGCTGCGGATTCAGTCGCGGGATCGTCCGCGGACTCGGCGTCGACACGTGTCGCGTCGGCAGGGTCGGGTGCTGCGGAAGTCACAGCCTCGGCGTCCTCGGGGTTGGGGGTGTGGTCCGGTCCGTGTTTCGGGGCCTTAGGCATAAATGTCGTCGTCTCACTTTTCTGCACGGCGGCTGGCCGTGGGATCGGTGCCATCGCGGGATGGATCATGTGCGTCGGGTCGGATCGCCGTTTGCAGGGCGACAGCGCGAGCTAGCCTAGCGTATCGCAGTTCCTGTTCGCGGAAGCGAATGTAGCTCGAGATCGTGGTGAACATGAAGGCCACCACTAACAGGTAGAGCAGCAGATCCGTGCCGCGGGATACACCGAGCCAATTGGCTACCACGGTGAGGTCATCGGGGCGCACAATCGCCCAGATACAGGAGAATAAGAACACCACAAAGCCGAGTTTCACCCAAGCTTTGGCGCGAGCTTTTTTGCGCTTGCTCACGAAAAAGATGGCCAAACCGATGGTGGCGAGCAGCAGCACCACCTGAATAATGCTTTGTCCCGAACTCATGACAGGTTCCTCGCTATAAATCCATCGGCCAGAATATTGACTCCATTAAAGAGTGATTGGCCCTTGCTCATCGAATACTCGGTGTAGAGAATATCCACCGGTTGCTCGCTCACCCGCCAGTTATTGGTGTCCATGAGCGTGACAAATTCGCTGGCATGGCTCATGCCGTTCATGCGTAGATTCAGCTGCTCGGCCACCGTGCGATTGAACACACGCAAACCATTATGGGCGTCCGTGAGCCCCAGTTTGCGGGTGCGCCGTGAGAGCAGCACCACCGTTTTGAGTACGATGCGTTTGATCAGTGGCACCTGATCATCGGCGGCGCGCGGCCGGCCGAAACGGGTGCCCACAATGATGTCCACCTCCTCGGTGCGAAGCCGATCGATCATGGCCACCACATCTTTGACTTGGTGCTGGCCGTCGGCGTCGAAGGTGACAAAGTTCTGCGCGCCGGGCTGGGCGCGGGCATATTCCACACCTGTTTGAATGGCGGCGCCTTGGCCGAGATTCACGGGGTGATTCACCAAATGCGCGCCGGCGGCGTGGATGGCCGCAGCAGACTCATCCTTCGAACCGTCATTGACCGCCACAATATTGGGAAAAGTCTGGCGGGCATGTCGGATCACATCACCGATGACGGGTCCCTCATTAAAGCACGGGATCACCAACCACGTATCCGCGTAGTCGCCTGGCTGACGGCAGGCGTCATCGGCGGGGCGGGGAGTATCAACAACGGTCATGCCTGTCATGCTAGTAACTTCTCGGATAGAGACGGAGGCAGCCACGCGCGTTAGACAGTGAATGAAAATCAGCGCTCGCTCACAGAGCATGCGTGACGACGCCGCCTTCACTGCCCATCAGACCAGTTAGGGGCGGTGGAACAGGAGGCGATATACCCGCCCGAGCAGGCGCTTGGGTAGTAATCGATAGAGGGAACGAAGAAGAAAGTTGCCCACCGCGCGAAACGCGCTGACGGTCCCATATTCCACGAGGTGGCGCTGCATGCTTAGCTCGGCGCGGATCATATCCAGCCCCGTGCGGCGTGACATCTGCTCCTCGCCGACTCGGAAATACACCAGCTGCTCTGACATATTGGCCAGTACTTTGCCCTCGGCTACCAGCCGCGCCATGAGGTCATAATCCTCCATCAAGTGCACCGGCTGATAGCCGCCAACCTCGCGGATAGCCTCCACTCGGGCCATCACAGTGGGGTGGTTGATGGGATTATTGATGGTGAGATAGCGGTTGATCTCCGCGGGGCTTTCAGGCAGTGCACGTACGCCCACCGGCTCGGCAGGGGAATCCACAAATTCCGTCATGGCCGAGCCCACCAGATCTACCCGTGGGTGCTCGGCGAGGAACGCGAGCTGGCGCTCGAAGCGCTCGGGGTAGGAGATATCGTCGCTGTCTTGGCGGGCATAGAGCTCGGTGGTGAGGGTGGAAAACCCAGCGGCCGTGGCCACCGCATTGCCTTCGTTTTTCTCTCGCCGCAGTATCCGCACCTCGGGCCGGGTGGCCTCTGCACTGCTGAGGATAGCCGCCACATCCTCGCCCACGGGGCCATCTTGGATCAGCAGGATTTCCTCCGCTGGCCGGGTCTGGGCGTAGAGGCTCTCCAAAGCTTGGCGTATATGCGGGGCCGTTGTCCCGTGATACACCGTCATCAGCACTGTTAGGCTCGGACCAGCCACCGTGAGTACACCTTTCAGCTCGGAAGAATTCAGCGGCCCTAAGCCTAGTCGGCTGGGCTGAGAACTAGCTGTGATCCATCCAGAACTTCAGTTTGTCCGAACTTAAGGAGGCAAAAGCGAATACACAGGGATCGGCGTGGGCCCGTAGTTCCTCGCGTGGTTGGGCGCGCAACCAGGTGAGATACTCCTCCTTAAAGAAGGACTCATCCAGCCCAGACTCTTCTCGCTCCTCGGGGCTGAGACTCTCTAGCTGGGCGGCAGTAGCTACGCCTAGGAACTGGCAGGCGTCGCCGTCCGCGCTTTGCCACTGCTCCTCCTGGAAGGAGGCGAAAGAGGGGGTGCGCTTGATGAGCTCCTCCGCGCGCTCGGGCGGCATGCCCTCGGGGGCGGTGGGGACGAAGCGGGCATCGTATTTCTCGGCGGCGGCACCCGATGCGATGCACCACGGGCAAAGATCCTCGACGCGCTCTAGCGCATAGGGGCGATACACATAGGCCCACCCAGTCGTGCGTTCACAGCAGGGGCACTCTGCGTCCTCATTGCGCACGATGGCGCCCGTGATCACTGGGTCTGGATGGTAGCGGAAGACGGGGAGTTCGTCGTGCGCCGGTTCTAGTGCCGCCTGGGACCGCGCCGCAGACTCGGTGATGGGAGTGCTCACCGTGGCGATATCGGGAAGGATGGGGCGGTCAATTCGGTACTGCAGACCAGCCATGAGCGAGGGGAACTCGTGGGGCAGCACCGAGTACACCAGGGCATCGTCCACATTGCCATCGCCCAGGCGCGAGGCACTACGCAGCGTGCCTTCATAGCGCAGATCCGCCTTCTCCGCGGCGCGCCGGGCCTGAATATTGGTGCGTGGCACCACCATGGAGAAGCGCTGGGCACCGAGAGTGTCGAAGCTATAGGCGATCAGGAGCGCCAAGATTTCTGGGAAGACGCGGGTGGACTGGGCGCCACGGGTGACCCAGGTGTGGCTCAGTGTGACGGTGGGAACATCGGGGTTATCGATGGTCAATCCGGTGACTCCCACGGCGCGGCCATCGGTATTCAACCGCACCAAAAGCGGCAGGGAACGTCCCGTATCGACGGTAGCGCAGAGGCGCTCCAGATACGCGGGTATACCCTCCTGCTTAGGCACCCCCGACCAGTACTGTTTGTGCAGGTCCACGGCGGCGCTGCTGAGGATTTCTGCGTGGTCGGTGCTCAGCGGCGTCAGGTTGATAACGCTGCCTTCTAGGGTGACTGAGGAATCAAACATAAGAACTATCTTAAGAAAATTCGAAGGTGTGTGCAGGGTCGTGGTCTACCCTGCCGGCAGCTGTGTCACTAGTCCGCGCTAATGAAAACCAGCACCGCTAGCTGTTGTTTTGTAGCGTGGGCGGCATGACATTTCGCGTGAAAGCTGTACAAAAGACTGCCCCTGATTCCCCCTTCGAGATCGCCGAGATCACTCGCCGCGATCCGCGCCCAGACGATGTAGTGATTGATATCAAGGCGGCCGGTATTTGCCATAGCGACATCCATACCATTCGCAATGAGTGGGGCGAGGCCCACTTTCCGCTCACGGTGGGCCACGAGATTGCCGGTGTTGTCTCCCAGGTGGGTTCCGAGGTTACTGAGTTCGCTCTTGGCGAGCGCGTGGGCGTGGGGTGCATGGTGAATTCCTGTGGAGAGTGCGAGCAGTGCCGCAACCATCAGGAGCAGGATTGTCTCCATGGTGCCGTGGGGACCTATAACGCGCAGGATGTGGACGGCAGCATCACCCAAGGTGGGTACTCCCAAAAAGTGGTGGTGAACAAGAATTTCGTCTGCCGCATCCCCGATAGCATCGATGATGATCACGCGGCCCCGCTGCTGTGCGCGGGCATTACCACCTATGCGCCCATCGATCGCTGGGGTGTGAAGGAAGGCGACACCGTGGCCGTGCTCGGCCTCGGTGGGCTGGGGCACATGGCTGTCCAGATCGCCGCTGCCAAGGGGGCGCGGGTGACGGTGCTCTCCCGCAGTATGCGCAAGCAGGAACAGGCCCGCGAATTGGGTGCGGAGCGCACGCTCGCCACCACCGAGGAAGGATTCTTTGAGCAGCATCGTGGCGAGTTCGACTTCATCCTCAATACCATTAGCGCCGATATCGACGTCAACGCCTACCTCGGTTTACTCAAGCCACACGGAGTGATGGTGGTCGTGGGGCTGCCGCCGAACCAGCAGCCGCTACACTTCGGCTCCATCGTTGGCGGCGCAAAGGTGCTCGCTGGATCCAATATCGGCGGTATCAAGCAGACCCAGGAGATGCTCGATTTTTGTGCCGAGCACGGTATCAGTGCCCGCATCGAGAAGGTGTCTGTGCATGAGGTGGATGAGGCCTATGAGCGCGTGGTCAATGGCGAGGTGCAGTTCCGGTGTGTGATCGACACCGCCAGCTTCGATCAGGCCTAAGCCGCCGCAGCGGCTAGTGTTCGTGGCCGAAGACGGTGTGGGAGATCAGCTCGGCGCGGGTGCGTACCTCGCCGAGGATCTCGCGGGGGTCCACGGGGCAGTCGATATGGAAAGACACCGCGAGGGCCGCCGCCGGCTGGCCGAGATGGTCCAGGATGGGGGCGGAAAAGGAGCGGTGGGCGCGGTCGATGCGCTCATTCTCCTCGGCCCAGCCTCGCTCACGGATGATGGCCAGTTGCTCAATCACCTCGCGGAAGCTCATGTGATTCGGCACTGGGGAGGTGGAGTAGGTGGCCTTGACCTGCTGCTCCGAGCGGAGCGAGAGCATGGCCATGCCCGAGGCTGTAATGAAGGCCGGAATGCGCACCCCGGCATCGAAGAGCAGGCTGTTGGCGTTTTTGCTGCGCTCTTCCAAAATGTAGAGCACATCACTTCCCGAAAGCTTGGAGATATGGGCGCTACCGCCAATGAGTTCAGCCAAGAATTTGGCGTGGCGGGCACCGACGCGCACCAGTGGCTGCTGGGTGGTATAAGCCGAGGCCATAGCGTAGGCAGCCACGCCTAGCCCATAGGTCTTTTCCTCGGGCAGTCGCACCACATAACCGGCATCCTCCATCACCGTGAGTAGGTGGTAGACCGTGGAGCGTGGCAGATCCAGCTCGGTGTAGATGCGGGCGGCGGAGACGGGAACATCGATGCTGGTCAGCAGCGTAAGAATGCGAAGGACGTTGGTGGCTGCTGGGACCCGCGATGAATGTCGTCGGGTATGCTCGCTCACTTTTTTCACGTCCTCCTTCTGTTCGGGGTCTGGCGCTGTGTGGCCACGCAGCGCGGGTGTTCCTTAAAAACTATACCGAGGAACTAACGGTTCGGTAGCTTAGTCTCCGTTCTCGGGGGCTAATCCCGAGCATATATGGGCGGCTAGACACAAAAAACCGCCTCGCGCACGAGGGCGACGGGGCGGTGCTGCTACACGGGGCAGCGAAGCATTAGCGGTTGGTGTTGTCCCAGCCGGTGGTGGTGTTGATATCCGAGCTATCGAAGGCTGTGGTCTCGGTATCGAAGGCGGTGTTCGCGCCTGCGGCGGGTGCCGTGGTCGCAGTGGTGGTAGGGGCATAAGCGGCGGAGGCGACGCCCTCGTCGTCTTTGTCCTTGCGGTTGCGGAAGGGGCGCGCCACGAGGTGGTCCAGAGAGACGCGACCAGCGCCTGCAGCGGCGAGCAGCAGGCCAGCGGCGCCGATCACGCCGACGAGCTCCCAGCCGCCATCGGAGACGAAAATACCTGCATCGCGGTGGGCGAACCACGCGGCACCAGCCATCAAAGCAAAGAGAACCGGGCCAACGAAGCGGACCAGCAAGCCGAGCACGATGGCGATGCCGCCAGCAAACTCGAAGTAGGAGGTAAATTGGGCAGCGAGCTCAGGGTTGGGCACACCCAAGTTGCTGAACATGTCGGTCACACCAGAGATGGTGATGTCGTTGATTTTCTGCCAGCCGTGTGCGATGAGCACGGTGCCGAGAATAATGCGGGCAATGAGTTGGAAAATATCTTTAATTACAGTCACGCCTACACACCCTACATAAAGGTTCGATTAAGCAAAATACGGAAGTGCGTGAAAATAATAAGAATATCGTCCAGAAATATAATTTAATGAACGCGCCGCACGTGTGCGCCGAGCAAAGAATAGACGTGCACCGCCATGCCGATGAGTGGGCCGAGAATCAATGCGGCGCAGACCGCGGTGGTGAGCGAGAAGGGCAGCAGCAGCACGCCGAAGGCGCTGGCGGTGGCCACCACCCAGCCGAGCACGTACACGCTATGGCGCTCGTGACTCAGCGCGGCACAGCCGGTGATCATCAACGAGCCCGTACAGGCGGAGGCGAAGGTGAGCACAGCCAGTAGCCAGCCGGGCAGCACATAGCTGGCGGGCAAGAAGAGCCCGAGGATCCACGGTCCGAGCAGCCACGCCAGTCCTGCCCCGGCAACGCCCACGGCGCCGACCACAGCCAGCGGAATCAGCAGGGCCGATAGGAGGCGCTCTCGCCGATCCACGAAGTACACCACGAGGGCGGACTGGAAGCGTTGGGTGGGCACTAGGATCGGGGCGCGGGTCAGGAGCACCGCCATGATGATGGCTGCCACGCTCACGCCATCCACGGAGCTATCCCCAGTGCCGTGGGTGATGCGCACCAGCGGCGGGAAGCCGGTAATCAGGGCGGCCGATGCCCCAGTGGCGGCCATGGCGGAGACAACGCCGCGTCGATAAGCGGCGGAGGTGACATCGACTGGGGCCTGTAGCGCGGCGCGGGCCTGCGGGGAGAAGGCGATGATGAGCAGCCAGGTGGCGGCACCCATGACGGTAATGAGGAGGAAGGCGCCGATACCCCAGCCCTGCCACCATGCGCATGCCGCGGCCAGCATGCGCACCCCAGAGTCGATGGCCACCAACCAGGCATAAGCACCCCAGTGCTTGAGCCCAGAGAGCACGCCCGAGAGCAGCGCCTGGAACACATAGGAGGATAGGCCGATGGCAAAAAGCGCGATCGCCGCGGGATGGGGGTGGTGCAACAGGAAACCCATCCACACCCCGCCGGTGGCGAGGATGCTGATCCCAGCGATGAGCGCCACCACCCCGGCCAGCCGTACCGGCCGTGCCGAGCGGGGGCTGGCCCCGGCGCGCACCGCGGAGGTTGCGCGGGTGGTTTCCTGCGTGATGCCGTCGATAAGCCCCGCGAGTGCAAAGAAGAGACCCCAATAGGCCTGGAAGTCTGCGTTGATGGTCTCGGGCAGGGCCCAGGAGGCGACGATGACCACCACGAACCCCGAGAGGGCCGCGAAAATAGTGGCGAGAGACAGCGCGCGCATGGCAGTGGTCCTAGGCGGTGGGGAAAGGCGGAAGTGGCAGGGAGAGCAGCCAAGCGGAGCGCAGCTGCTCCAATTCGGCGTGCCGTTCGGGTGCGAGGTGGGCGCGCAGGATATTGAAGAGATCCACGGGCTCGACCACGCCGTGGCGGTCGCGGCGGGCATAGTCGCGCAGCGCGGCGAAGAAGGCCGCATCGCCGAGTAGCAGGCGCAGGGCGTGCACAAAGACGGCGCCGCGCTTGTAGAGGCGATCGTCGAACATGTGCTGCGGGCCCGGATCGGCGAGGAACAGGTCCTGCGGTTTCTGCTGGAGGCCGCGATAGTGCTCGCGGGCGTAGTGCTCGGCGGGGGTGCCGGTGGAGTGCTCGAACCACAGCCACTCGCAGTAGCAGGCGAAGCCCTCGTTGAGCCAAATATCGTCCCACTGCGCCACGCCGAGGGAATTACCGAACCACTGGTGGGAAAGTTCGTGGGCGATTAGGCGCTCCCAGGTCCTGCGGCCATCGGCGTGATTGGCGCCGAAGATCGATAGCCCATGGGCCTCGAGGGGGATCTCGAGCTGATCGGCGGTGATGACCACCCGGTAGTCGGGGAAGGGGTAGGGGCCGAAGAGCTCGGCGTAGAACTCGAGCATGCGGGCCTGGTCGGCGAAGTCATGCAGCACCCGCTGGCGCAGGGCAGCCGGGGCATAGGCGGTGACGGGCACGCCCGCCGCGGAGCCGAGGGGGATGGTGCTGAACTCGCCGATCTGCACCGAGGCGAGATAGGTGGCCATCGGTTCCTGCACCCGGTAGTGCCACGAGGTGGTGGAATTGTTCCGCTGAGTATCCACCAGCACCCCGGTGCAGATCACGCTGAAGGGATTATCGGCGGTGATCCGAATGTCGTAGCGGGCCTTCTCATCGGGCGTGTCATCGCAGGGGAACCAGCTATGGGCGCCGTGTGGCTGGCTGGCCACGAGCGCCCCGGCATCAGTTTCCTCCCAGCCAATCTCACCCCAGCGGGAGTTGATGGGCTGCGGATTGCCGAAGTAGCTGATGGCCAAGCTGAACTCGGTATCTGCAGGGATCTCGCGGTCGAACAGCACCACCACTTTGTTATCGCCGCGGTGGCGGAACTTTTTCACCTTCACCTGCGCGCCACCCACACCTTGGGCGGTGATGCGCCGCACGGTGAGGGTGCGGGCGAAGTCGAGGGTGAGCTGCTGCAGCGGGAGGTAGCTGAGCACATCCAGCGTCGCCGTGCCACTGAGGTGGTTGGGCATGACCCGATAGGTCAGGTCGAGGTCGTAGTGACGGATGTGGAATCCAAGGTTGAAGTCCACACCCGTGTAGCGGTCCCGGGTGCCGGGGATCTCGGTGGTGCGCAGGCGTGTAAAGGAACTCATCGCGGCTAAGTCTAGTCCGCGGAGCGCTGAGCCTCCGCGCCCGCCGCCGCGAGCTGCTGCTCCAGCCAGGTAAACACGATGGCCTGCTTCCATGCGATCTGATCATTATCGGCCGCCCCAGCATGCCCGCCTTCGGAGTTTTCTACATAGTCCACCGGCTGGCCGGCGGCGGCGAGGGCGGCGGCGAACCAGCGCGCATGGGCGGGGTGCACCCGATCGTCCCGCGTGGAGGTGGTGACCAGCGCCGGCGGGTAGGGCGTGTCCGCAGCCGAGACCACACGTTGCAAGGGCGAGTAGCTTTCGATCACCGCCCGCTCCTCGGGGTTACCTGGGTGGCCGTATTCTGCTACCCACGAGGCACCCGCGAGCAGGGTGTGATAGCGCAGCATATCGATCAGCGGTACCTCGCTCACCACCGCGCCAAGAAGCTCGGGATAGCTGGTGAGGGCCACCGCGGTGAGCAGACCACCATTGGAGCCGCCGCGCACCGCGAGCTGCTCGCGGGTGGTGATCCCGCGCTCCACGAGATCATTGAGCACCGCCTGATGATCCTCAAATACCTTCCGGCGCTCCAGCTTTGTGGCCTGGGAGTGCCAGCGCGGGCCGAACTCGCTGCCGCCGCGCAGATTCGCCTGCACCAGCAGATGCCCTTTTTCTAGCCACGCGATGCCGTTCACCGCGGAATAGTAGGGCAGGAGGGAAATCTCGAAACCGCCATAGGCGTGCACCACGCAGGGCTTCGGGGTGGGGGTGGCGCCGTCCTCGTGCAGTCGGCCGGTGAGGAAGTAGGGAATCTTCGTGCCATCGGCGGAGGTGGCCCAGTACTGCCGAGTGCTCATCCCAGAGGCGTCGAATTGCTCGGGCGCGCTTGTGACCACCGTGGAGAAACTCTCTGGGTCGCGGGCGTCGGCGCGCAGCAGCCTATCCGGGGTGGTGAAGCTGGAGGAGTAGAGCCACACTTCCTCGCCGATCTCTGGGTCCTCCGAGAGCGGAGCGGTAGCCACGACGCTGGTGCTCGCCAACGCCGGCAGGGACACCCGCACGCACTCCTCCGGTGCATCGAGGCGCACCCGGTAGAGGGTGGTGGTGACATTCTCGAGCACCTGGATCAGCGCATAGCTGCGGGTGAAGTGCAGCGTCTCCAGCGATTGATACTCGGTGGGGGAAAAGATCACCTGTACCTCGGTACTCGCGGGATCCGCCACAAAGCTCTCGCAGTCGGCCACTCCCACGCCGCCGGCGGGCACCCCGTGGACTTCCGTGCGGGGGAGCAGGAAGATCTGGTCGCGGTGAACGATAATCTCGCAATCCACCGGCACCTCAATGCGCACCGGCTCCGAGCCGCGCAGCAGGTAATTCTCGGCGGTGAACATATCCAGCCGCCGCTCAATGAGCACCCGCTCGAACCCGGGCGTGCGATCCGCCCACCCGCCGGAGGCGATATCGCTGCGCTCGCCGCTAAAGAGCAGCTCGGCCTCGCGCGGGTCGGTGCCGCGGTGCCAGCGATACACCCGCGCTGGGTAGCCAGACTCCGTGAGGGAGTTCTCGCCCACATTGGTGCCGAGGATGAGGGTATCGAGGCTTTCCCACGACACATCGGATTTATCCTCCGGCAGAGTAAAAGGCGTATCCTCCACGAAGCTGCAGCTAGTGATGTCGAACTCGCGGATCACGGTGGCGTCACTGCCGCCGCGGGATAGCCGCAGCAGGGCCCGGTCGCATTCCGGTTCGCGCACGTGCGCGCCCTTCCACACCCAGCTTTCCCCATCGGCCGCGGCGAGGGCGTCCACATCGAGCAGGATCTCCCACTCCGGCGCCTCGCTGCAATAGGACTCATAGCGGGTGCGCCGCCACAGCCCCCGCGGATGCTTGCTATCGCGCCAAAAGTTGTAGAGGTAGTCGCCGCGCCGAGTCACATAGGGCACCCGCGCGTCGGCATCGAGGGCCGCGCGCAGCCGCTGCTGCAGGGCGGTGCGATGGCCGCCTTGGCTATCGATGTTCTCGATGGTGGAGGCCGTCCACTCCTGCGCCCACCCAAGGGCCGTGGGGGAGCCGATAATTTCAAGCTCGCTCGGCGGCGGCGTCTGTGCTGGTGCGGTAGTGCTCATAGTGCCGCCGATTATACGGATGATACCCCCATTGCACCAGTGTTAGTGCAGCTCATTGGCACTTTTATGGCTGGTGGTACGAGTTAAACTCAGCGGCCCTTTTCCGGACGCTTATCGACGCCACCCCGTAGCACAGAAGCACCGCCGCGGCAGCGGGCCGCGGCGGTGCTGAGCGGGGGATGATTAGAAATCGATGGGCGGATGCAGCTTCTTCATGGTCCACGTTCTATCGCGCCGGGCACCGAGAGCGGTACCTAAGAGGAAGATCGTGAGGAAGAAGCAGAGCGCGATCACTGCTTGCAGCATGCGGCCGTCGAAGTCGCCGTAGAGTGTCTGGCGGAAGCCGTTGACGGTGTAGGTCATGGGCAAGAAGGGGTGGATCCAACTCCAGAAATCCGGTTCCGTTTCCACGGGGTAGAGCCCGCCGGAACCCAAGAGTTGCACCATGAGCATCGCCATACTGGCCACCCGTCCTGGGCCGGAACCAAGGAGAACGATGAGCACTTGGTTCATCGCGGCAAAGACCAGCGCGGTGAGCATCATGAACACGGTGAGGCCGAAGAATGTGGCCGGATCCAGCGGCACCGCCAACACGGTGGCGGTAGAAACCACGATGGCCTGGATCATGGCGATCAGGCCGGCCGGGGCCAGACCGTCGATAGCGGCGCGCAGCGGGGAGATGCCGGCGGCCACGGCGCGGGCCTGCAGCGGGCGCAGCAGCAGGAAGCTCACGAGGCTACCGATGTAGAGGGCCAGCGAGAAGAAGAAGGGAGCCAGACCAGCACCGAAGGTGTTCTCCCCACCGGAGTTGGACTGGTTGATCTCTACCGGCCCGCCGATGGTCTCCGCCATGGTTGTGCGGTGATCGGGCGACCAATCTGGGGCCTCGCCCGCAGCCTGTCCGAGTTTGGTGGCCAGCTCGTTGCTGCCTGTGGAGAGCTTGCTGGAGCCGTCCTTGGCCTCGGCGAGAGCGGAATCAAGTGTGCGGCCGCCATCGAGCAACTGGGTGGCGCCGTCATTGAGCTTATTGGCGCCATCATCGAGCCGGGTGACACCCGAGCCGAGCTCGCCGATGCCGGCGTTGAGACGGTGGGCGCCATCGTTGAGGGCCTGGGCGCCGTCATTGAGCTGGTTGACACCGCCCACGAGTTCGCCGAGCTTGCCGGGCAGATTGCCCTGGTCGATGCCCGCGGCGATGCCATTGATCCGGTCGAGGTCCTGTTTCAGCGGGGAGTGGGGGCCAACGCCCTCGGTGTCCACGCGGTGCGCAATGTGATCCACTTGGCCGGCGGTCTGTTGCGCCAGCGGATCGGGGATCTGGCGGATCGCCGCGGCGAGATCGCGTAAATCCTGCGCGAGGGAGCCCTGGATTTCGGAGGCTTCGCTGGCGGTGGCGTGGTAGTGGTGCACCTCGCCGGTGAGGCTTTGGAGCTTGCCTATGGCTTGATCGAGCCCGCCGCTGAGCTGGTTGGTGCCCTCCACTAGCCGCTCCGTGCCAGTGGCCAGCTCGCCTGAGCCCGCTTGCAGTTTGTCGGCGCCTTCACGGAGGCGACCGGTGCCGTCGACCAGCTGGGTGGTGCCTTCCTTATTGCGCTCGAGGCCGGCAACGAGATCGCCGGCGCCCTGCTGGATCTTCCCCAGACCAGAGTCGAGCTTGGTGGCGCCATCATCCAAGTGGGCGGCGCCATCGGCGGCCTTCTGAATTCCCTCGCTGGCGTTGACGACGCCCACCAGCAGCTTATCCACAGCCTCGGTACCGATTCTGTCGGAGACCACGGCGAGCACCTGGCGCATGGCGTTTTGGCCAATGAGCGTGGAGAGCCAGCCGTTGGCGTCATTGTAGTGCGTCACAATGCGGGCCTTCTCGGGATTCTCAGAGGTGGGAGAGGCCACTGCCTGGGAGAAATTCTCCGGCAGAGTCACCGCAAAGTAATACTCGCCGGTTTTCACACCCTCGAGCGCGTCCTGTTCGGTCACGGTGATCCAGTCCAAGGACTGATCCTCGAGCAGGCCCTCTTCGATCTGCTTGCCAGCGTCGATACGCTGGCCATCGACCTCGGCGCCAGTGTCCTCGTTGACGAGGGCGACGGGCATGCGGTCGAGACGGCCGAAGGGGTCCCAGAAGCTCCACAGATAGAGCGTGGAGTAGAGCAGGGGAAGCAGGCAGATGGCCACGATGGCGATCTTTCCCAGCTTGGCTCGACCGAAGCGGCGAAGCTCGCTGCCGATATGCAATGTGGCAAGCATTTACTGCTCCTCCTTGGTGGTAGTGGACTCGGTGGTGGTCGACGCTGTGTCGCTCTTGGCGTGGCGCGGTTGGGGATGCTCGCCCTGGCGCAGCGCGGTCCAGCGCGCCAGCAGGTCCTCGAGGTGCTGGTCGGTGGCGCCGCTGCTCTCGGGGGCGATGTGCCCGCGGTCGGTGAAGAGCTCAATCACTTGCGAGCCTGGCAGTGTTGCCGCGCTTGGCGGATTTACGGAGTTCACCAGCACGGTCATCTCCGTGGAGAGGCGGTTGAGCACGCTGAGCAAAATGGCGCGGTCGCTAAGCTCCCGCACCTGCTCGAGATCGTCCAGGATGAGCAGTCGAATCTCCTCATCGTGGGCGGGGTGCAGGGCCATGCCGATGCGGATGAGGATGCGATCCAGTGCGGGGATCTGGCTGACGTATTGGTTCAGATCCGGCAGCGAGCGGCTGCCATATACCTTCGACAGGATCTCCTCGCGGTAGGCATCATCGGCCTTGGGGACCCACCCGAACCAGCCATGGCACCACGCGCGGTGGTCGGTGAGCACATCACGCACCCGCACATCGCGGTCGAGCGCATCAATAACGTCCACCCCGGCAATGGCGACGGTATCGCGAATATCTTTGAGCTGGTCGTGGCCGAAGACAGTGAGAGTTCCCTCGGTGGGTTTCATTCGTCCCGCCAAGGTGAGGGCGAGCGCGGTGCGGCCCGAGCCGCCGCGGCCGGAGAGAAACACGAGGGTATTATCGGGCACGCGCAGGTCAATGGGCCCAAATACCGGCCCTTCCTCGCCCACCACGGATAGCCCATCGGCCACGAGCACATAGGCATCGTCGGCCTCCGGCTCGCCAGGGGGCGCGGTGGTGTCTGCAGCAGCGCTGGTGGGTACAGCGTGGAACTGGCGGGTGTTATCCGCGGGTTCCTCGCCCTGCGTGTGGATCTCCCTGTCTGACATGCTCTCTCCTCAGCACTGTGTATCCCTGACTGGCTTCAGCGCCAGTGCGTCTGTGTCCGGCACTGGGTGGGTGATACTCATCCACGGTGCTGCGTTCTATCTCCTCGGTGCCAGCCGCATGCGCCGCCGCCGGGGACACGGAGATCTCAGCCGTGGTGCGTATCTTCAATTCTGCCGGCACACACGTAGGTATGGGTGGACAACCACGGCGGCGAGGGGCGCCACAGGCTGCTGCGCCTAGCGCAGCAGGGCCGGCGCTGCTGGCACGAGGACGACTCCGCGTCGAGACGATTCATCGCTCGCGTGCCTCGCAGTATCCGCCCCGTAGTATCCACAACCCTTAACGCAACGGGTGTAGCTTAAGTTCCTTAATGAGTCTTTGATTCTAGCCATAAAGTGGCATCTACCTGCAAAGCGACCCGTTGTTCGCCATAGCTGACGCATAGACATAACCCACACCAATGTGTGTTGTGATGTGGGAAGAGGGGGTAGTGCAAGGGAGTGAGCTGGGAGTGTAAGGAAGGTGGGTGAACCGATTATGGGAGGCAGTTCAAGCGGTCGGCTCTATCTTCATCCGAAAGGGGGTGTTCCACTTATTGTGGCTACTTGCCCTCTGGCGCCCGTTCGGCAAGCATATGCCCGTTTGTGATTATGCCCACACGGCCTAGGGAATGGTGGTGGTCTGGGGCTACATGGAGGAGGTGGGCGTCGATGCGCATCTCTGTGCGCTTGTCGACGCCCACCTCCTAGTCGATCGGTGTGCGGCGTGAGTTGCTAGTAGCGAATGGCCATGCGGCCATCGACGCCGCCGTGGCGCAGCTTCTCAAAGACATCATTGACGTCCTCGAGGGCGCACTCGCTCACGGTCGGGTGAATGTAGCCGCGGGCGTAGAAGTCGAGTGCTTCCGCGAGGTCTTGGCGGGTGCCCACGAGGGAGCCGCGGATGGTCAGGCCCTTGAACACGATGTCGAAGATCGGGGCGGGGAAGTCTCCCGGGGGCAGGCCGTTGAAGACGATGGTGCCGCCCTTGCGCGCCATGTGAATGGCTTGGCCGAAGGCCGCCTCATGTACGGCGGTGACGAGCACGCCGTGCGCGCCGCCCTTGGTGTAGTCCAGTACGGCCTCGCCGGGGTCTGTCTCGCGGGCATTGACGGTGAACTCGGCGCCGTGCTTTGTCGCTAGCTCCAGCTTGTCCTCTGCGATATCGACAGCAATCACGCGCATGCCCATCGCGACCGCGTACTGGACGGCGATATGGCCGAGACCACCCACGCCGGAGATCACCACGAACTGGCCGGGGCGGGTTTCTGTTTCCTTTAGGCCCTTGTACACCGTGACGCCGGCGCAGAGTACGGGTGCAACCTCGAGGAGGTCGGCGCCCTCGGGGATGCGGGCGCAGTAGCGGGTGTCGACCAACATGTACTGGCCGAAGGAGCCGTCGACAGTGTAGCCGCCGTATTCGGCATTGGGGCAGTAGGTTTCGCGGCCGGTGCGGCAGAACTCACAGGTGCCGCAGGCGGACCATAGCCACACATTGCCCACCATGGATCCGACCTCGATATCGGCGTGGTCGCCTTCGCCGAGAGCGACCACTTCGCCCACGCCCTCGTGGCCGGGAACGAAGGGCAGGCCGGGCTTGACTGGCCAGTCGCCTTCTACGGCATGAAGATCTGTGTGGCAAATGCCGGAGGTGTGTAGCTTTACCAGTGCCTGATTGCGGCCTGGGCTGGGTAGATCGATCTCGCTGATGGTGAGGTTGGGGCCAAACTCGGTGGCTACTGCGGCGGTGAATGTATCGGACATGTCAACCACTCCTTGGGGGTAGGGTTCGCGTGGTCGAGGGGCATTGGTGCTGGCCTCGGCGGGGACGCGGCGGGGTGTGAGGTCCACCAAACCACCGGGGGCAGTGTGTCTGCCATAACTGTGAATGACTATTGCTTGATTCTCAGGAACGCTTGACTGTGCCAATTTTCATTAAGGGGTCCTTGCTGAACATGGCTACGTTAGCAAAGTCTGCGAAGGGTGCCCTTAGCTATGCTTCTCAGGTTGGCCACCCCCGTGTGGTACCCCCGTGTGGCGGGAGGGGCAGGGGCGGCCGGTCGCATTCGTGGCCGGGGCGTCTCGCGGACGGCGGCGCATCCGCCACGGCGAGAGGGGTGAGCGAAACTGGCTGCCTAGGTGGCAAGAGGTGCAGAGGCGGGAAGAAAGCCGCACGACGCTGGAAAACAGATTCGCAAGGCGAATATGCGCAGGCAGAGCGTAAGAAGCTCCAAGCGGCACACGCACTCCGACAGAGTAATGGAAAGGTGCTCGTGGACGGGTGTTAGCGACGGCGATGGACATCTTGACGCAGGCAGGAAAGGCTCCGTCAGGGCGAACCGTGGGTCAGGAAGTAGGTATCACCCGTCAGCAGGCTGATTGTCATCTGAAGGCTCTGCGCGACGCCGGGTTTATCTAGTTGAAAAGTGGAACATGTCGTAAGCAATATACGGTTCCCCTGTCGCTAGGCAGTTAGCTAGATCTTCTTTGGCAAAAATCATGACAGCGAGATGCCGCCGATGTGAGACCGCTAGACCATGGCCAAGCGCGTGCGTGGGGATGTCATCGGTTGCGTCTTTTAGTGTGGTGTATCTTTATATCGGCGTCGGTGCTTATGAATGCACGAAGCGACCACTGCTGTGCCTTTCGAGGCCGTAACCGCACTTCCTCGACAGGGGCACCGCGAGGGTCGCTGGCCTCTATTCTGTCGACCCGACCACTTACCTCGGACAGCTATTGGCTCAAGCCTCGCCGGACCTGATGTGTGTGATGCTACAGAAGTTCATCAACCCGATCCTGTCGGCCCAGGCTGACCAGATCTGCGGCGCCAATTACGCTATCGTCGGCGACGCGCGTATCAATCAGTGCAATGGATACTGCCACCGCAACCTCGACACCCGTTTTGGCACCGTGGACATCGCCGTTCCCATACTGAACACTGGATCGTTTTCCTAGCTAGCTACTGGAACGACGCGCCCAGGCAACCCCTATCTCGGCCGGACGCATCACGTGGCCCTGATGGAAGCGGTAGCGCAGCGGAATGCGAGCACCGAACTGACCGTGGTGATGGTGCTGCATAACATCAATCTCGCGGCCCGCTACTGCCACCGCATGATTGCTATGCATGAGGGGAGGCATCGTGGCCACGGGAACCCCTTCCGAGGTGCTTACCTCTGAGCGCATGGGCGAGCTCTACGGGGCGCGGGTAGATATCCACCATGTCGATGGTTCCCCGGTGGTGGTATCGACAGCCGGCGCGAGGGACTGAGACGGGTGGAGGGATTGAGTGCACCTGATCGACCTGCCCTGAGCAGGAAGCATGCTCGGAGCGTCAACTATCTCTGAGGTAATCCCGCATAGTAGAAGCTGCATCTCTTATAGTGAGAACATGCGTGGACAGAATAAGGGTGCAGATCAGTATGGAGTAGGGGCGCAAGCGATAGCCGCAGAGGAGCGCTCTGCGGCTATCGCGGTGTGGGCATTTCCTGCCTTTATCTT
The DNA here is from genome assembly GCF_008930935.1 of Corynebacterium sp. 11A. Classification (NCBI taxonomy): domain Bacteria; kingdom Bacillati; phylum Actinomycetota; class Actinomycetes; order Mycobacteriales; family Corynebacteriaceae; genus Corynebacterium; species Corynebacterium sp. 11A. The sequence continues at coordinate 19,279 of NZ_PQMR01000008.1, read as the reverse complement.
GGCAGGGGCGGTGTTTGCCTTTCTCTTTCCCGATCCGGTCGCACCGATTGCTGCTTATATCACCCCAGCCCTGATCTTCATTATGTTCTGCATGGGGCTTACTCTCACCGTCCCAGACTTAAAAGAAGTGGTACGTCGACCGTGGCCGATCGTGATCGGGGTGGTTGCACAATTCGTGATCATGCCCCTCATTGCGGTGGCTGTCGCTAGGCTCTTGGGGTTGAATCCGGCGTTGTCGGTGGGACTGTTGATGCTGGGTTCGGTGCCCGGCGGCACTGCCTCAAATGTGGTCGCCTACCTAGCAAAGGGAGATGTGGCCTTGTCTGTGGCGATGACATCGGTGTCTACTCTGCTTTCTCCGCTCGTCACGCCCATCATTATGTTGACTCTGGCTGATGCTGAAACACCCGTGGACGGCCCCAGTATTGCCTGGATGCTCGCCCAAACTGTGCTATTTCCCGTTATCGGCGGGCTGCTCATCCGTTTCTTCCTCACTAGCTTCGTTGATCGCATCCTGCCGGCGCTGCCATGGCTCTCGATTCTCGGCATCGGTGTGGTGGTGTTCCCCTCGGTGGCGAAGGCGTCCGAGAAGCTTGTGGATGTGGGTGTGATTGTGTTTGTGGCCGTTGTGCTGCACAACCTACTGGGTTATGTTCTCGGCTACCTTTCGGCACGGGCAATGAAGATGCCGGAGGCAGCGTGTCGCACCACCGCCATCGAAGTCGCTACGCAATCCGCGGGCTTGGCCTCGGGCATGTCGGCGAAGTTCTTTTCGCCGGAGGCTGCAATTCCCGGCGCGATCGCCGCAGTATGGCACAACGTTGCGGGCGCGCTTTTTGCCTTTGTGGCCCGCAAATACACGGCCACGCGGAGATAAAGCAGCTGTCCTCGGGCGTCGCTGTCGGCCACGACGCCAGTGCTCAAGGGAGGCGTCTACAAGCATGGGCGGGCGCTCGGGCGGGAACACATGCATAAAAATGTGCTGGGGTGGACGCCTGTGACATGCTGAGACGTTCGTAAACGGCGGGGGCTGTTGGGTGTAGATGTGTAACCTCCTCCACACTTTTATGTAGGGACGCCTAACCTAGTTTATTTTAGGGTTGACTGAGAACTAGCTGGGTGCCTCTCTTATGCTCCAGCGCGTCGCCCTGTGCTGACCTGGGTGGGGTAGGCAGGGGCACGGTGGAAGGAGATTATGTGTCCCTCGCACGCACTGCGCCGCTGCTGGAAGGAGTTGTTGGATCGTACCGCTCCACCGATATTGCCTTGCGCACGAGTTCCGGTGATCTCACCTACCGCGAGCTCGAGGATGCGACACAGCGGCGCGCGGAGGAATTCCTGCAGCGCTATGAGCCCGGCACTCTGCTGCACCTCTCTTTCCGTCCTACCTGTGAAGCTGTGGTGGCCTATCTCGCGGCGCTTGCGGCGAAGATGCCGATTCTGCTTACTGCAGACACGGCTGGAGCTTGTGCCGATGCTGATGACGACCCCTATGCGGAGATTCTGCGCACCTATTGTCCCGCAGCCAGCATCGATCCCGCCACGGGCCAGCTAGTGCCGCAGCAGCAACAGGATGGCGAGCCCCTACACTCCGATATCGCGGTGCTCTTGTCTACCTCGGGTTCCACGGGAGCGAAAAAGCTCGTGAAATTGAGCTTGGAGAACCTGCGGGCGAATGCTCACGCCATTGTGCAGGGGCTGGGACTTCATGCTGAGGACCGCGCTATCACGTTGCTGCCACTGCACTATTCCTTCGGGCTGTCTGTACTGAATTCTCACCTTGCCTGCGGGGCGAGTATTGCTGTGGAGGAGTGCTCGGTGGCGGATCCTGGCTTCGGTGAAATGCTGCGGCGCTATGGGGTGAGCAATGTGGGCGTCGTGCCGCACATGCTGCAGGTGCTGCGTACCGCCGATGGCGGCCACTGCTTGACGGATCTTCGTCTGGTGTACCAGGCCGGTGGAAAGTTGGATAAAGCTGATGTGCAGTGGTGGCACAGCTTTTTGGCTGAGCACGATACAGACTTCCGAGTGATGTATGGCCAAACCGAGGCCACCGCCCGCATGAGTATCATGCCGCAGGAGCTCATGGCTGACTATCCAGAGGCGGCCGGCGCGCCGTTGGTCGGGCATTCCATGCGGATCAGTGAGTCCGGAGAACTCATCTTTAGTGGCCCATCGGTGATGCTCGGCTACGCCGAGAACCTTGCTGATCTACACACCGGCCGCACTATTGAGGAGCTCCACACCGGTGATTTGGGTGAGCTGGTGCAGGTGGATTCGCCCACAACGGATGAGATCTTGCGCATTACGGGGCGATCCTCTGACTTTGTGAAACTCGCGGGCCTGCGCATTTCCTGCGAGCACGTGCGCGGTTGGCTCGCCGAAGCGGGCCTCACCGCCTGTGTGACCGGCGATGATACCGCCCTGCGCGTGGCGGTCGATGAACAAACCTCGCACGCGCAACCCGATGCTGAGGAGATCAAAAGAGAGCTCTGCTCCCGCACTGGGCTGAGTCCGATCTTCGTGCGCGTGGTGGTCCTGCCCACCTTCCCTCTGATCGATAATGGCAAACTTGACCGCCGCCGCTGCACGGAGCTGGCCGATGCCGCCGCATGCCCTCACCAGGACACTGGAACACAGCCCACTATGAGCGCAGGTGCGCTCAGCGTCGCGGGTGTGGAGTCGGTGATCGAGAACATCGCCCAGGCCCTCGGTACCGTGCCGAGTGCGGTGCGCCGCGATCTCTCTTTCGTTGACAACGGCGGCAGTTCCATGAGCTTTGTGCCAGTGGCCATGGCTTTCGCTCACGCCGGGGTGGAGTTGCCCACCGGCTGGCACCACATTCCCCTCGCAGAGCTACTTGACGATGCAGATTCTCAGCACAGCCCAGCAGCGTCCGTAGTTGCGCGCCGTAGTGCCGAGCGCGCGGAGCCGTCCTCGCTCATCTGGCTTGATTCCTCGCTGGTACTGCGCGCCATCTGTGCTGTGACCATCGTGCTGGGCCACGCCACCACCTTTACCTTCATGATGGGCGGTGCCCACTCCCTCTTGGTGATCGCCGGTGTGGCCTTGGGTACCTTTGGCCTTACTGTGCTGAGCGCCGTATCGCGACTGCGTGCCACGGCCCGCTCTCTCCTAGCGGTGGTACTGCCGACAGTGCTGTTGGTGCTAGTGGGCATGGCCACCACTGACAGATATGGTCTGAGTAACCTGCTCTTTATCCACTGGTGGCGCCCCAGTGAGGGCGCAAGTGGATCCCTGTGGTTTATCGAGTCCTATGTACTGGGCTTGATTCTGATCATGGGACTGCTGTCCATTCCAACGGTGTATCGCCGCTATCGCCACGAGCCTTTCGTGACAGCTTGTGTGCTCACTGGCGTATTTCTCATTTTGCGTTTCGCCGTCGGGGCGTGGGATATCGTGCAGACCCGTTTTGAGCCGCCGGGAGCGATGTGGTTCATTGCTGCCGGCATCATGATCTCGCAGGCGCGCAGCCGCCGGCAGAAGCTCCTCGCGGCGACCATTCTCGTGGCCGGCTCGGTCACGCTTTTCGAGCACGTCACCCAGTGGGTGTATGTGATGGTGGTGAGCGCGATTCTGCTCTCCGAGGTGCGCCTGCCGGTACCATGCGCGATCGTGCGCCCAGTGGGGCTGATCGCCTCGGCGTCGCTGTATATCTATCTGATCCAGTTCGACATTCTGGCTCAGCCCTTGAGCGAGTTCATCACGGTGCCGCTCTGCTTCCTCGCGGGCATTGTGCTGTGGAAGGCGTCGACAAGCGTGGTGGCGTGGCTCGCGCAGCGGTGGATAGTCTAAGGTCACTGCGCCGCTTATCGACGCGTCCCTCGAGGCTTAGCTCCCCACGGGCGTCATGCGCACCGTGTGCTGGGCGAGACGGGCGGAGTCTTGCTCGTCGTGGGTGACCAACACGCTGGTGACGCTGCACTGTTCGATGATGGCGGCTACCTCATCGCGCACCTGGCCGCGGAGGGCGGTGTCGAGATTAGAGAAGGGCTCATCCAATAGCAGCACCCGCGGCGAGGGGGCGAGGGCACGCGCCAGCGCCACGCGCTGCTGCTGCCCACCAGAAAGCTCGTGCGGGTAGCGCTTGTCGTAGCCCTCAAGCCCGACCGCGGCGAGCATGGCCTGCACTCGGTCCTTGGCGTCTGCGCGGTTCATCTTGCGCAGACCGAAGGCGATATTGGCGCGCACCGTGAGGTGCGGAAAGAGCGCATAGTCTTGGAATACCAAGCCAATGGCGCGCTTTTCTGGGGGCACAAATACCCCCGGGCCTGCCAGCAGGGTCTCATCCATATACACCGATCCCGAGCTGGGCTGCTCGAGGCCCGCGATCAGGCGCAGCGCCGTTGTTTTGGCGCAGCCACTAGGCCCTAAGAGCGCGGTGCATTCCCCAGCGGGGGCTTCGAGATTGAAATTATCCAACTGCCGAGTCTCAGACCCGGGATAGCTGAAGCACACATCGCGCAGTGTGATCGTGGGGCATGAGGAAGTATTAGTCATGGGTAGACCCTTCAAGCTGTGCGGCAGAAGCGGGGCTGTCTTTTTCGCTGGGTGCTGTTGTGGTTTTTTGTCGCCACAACAACAGCAGCAGCGGCAAGGCGGCGATGAGAACAATCATGAGCGAGGCCAGAGAGCTCTCCGGGATCTTCTCATCATTGGCATACTCAAAGACGCGCGTGGCGAGGGTAGAGAAGTTGAAGGGGCGCAGGATCAGCACGATCGCCAGCTCCTTCACCATGTCAATGAACGCCAAGAGGAAAGCTCCCACTAGGGCGGTGGAGATCATGGGCATGTCCACGCGGAAGAATGCTCGCGTCGGGCCGGTGCCCAGCATGCGGGCGGATTCGTGGAAGCGCACGCCGGTGCGCTCGAAACCGGATTCCACCGATTGCATACTTACCGCCAGGTAGCGGATCACATAGGCCACAATCACGATCGTCGGTGAGAGCATGAGTTGCAGCGGTGAGTGAGCGTCGATCCACAGTGCCACCGACAAGATCGCCAAGGCGATCACCGTGGAGGGCACCGAGTATCCCATCACCGTGATGCGGGCCAAAAAGCGCGAGACCCGCGAGGGCCACAGGCGCTGGTTATTAGCCACAATGATCGCGAAGACAGTGGTTAGCGCCGCGCCGATGCCGGCAACCCACACGGTGGTGATCGCATCCTCGAGCAGCCCCTCGGTGCGGATATTGGGCAGCGAGAGAATGGCCCAATAGGTCATCTGTGCCACGGGGATGATCAGGGCAAACGCTAATGTTCCCCAGCCCAGTAGCATGGCCAGCCACTTGCTGGGGCCCTGCAGGGTGCGGCGAGTAATGGGCGTGACTCGGCCCGAGGAATAGGCCGCGGAGCGGGAGCCGCGCATCATTTTCTCGCCGACGCTGATTATCGTGACTACCAGCAATAGAATGCCCGCGAGTTTCAGCGCCGAATTCACGTCCTGAAAACCCAGCCAGCTCTTAAAGATGGCGGTGGTAAAGACATTCAGCCCGAAGTACTGCGAGAGGCCATAGTCCGAGAGCACCTCAAAGGCCACGAGCGTGGCGCCCGCGATCACGGCATTGCGTGTCAACGGCAGAATGATCTGAAAATAGGTGCGAATGGGGCCCGCCCCCAGCATGCGGCTGGCTTCGATGAGTCCCCCGGCTTGCCGATCCAAAAAGGCTCGCACCACCAGATACACATAGGGGTAGAGGAAGAGCGAAAACATCACGATGGCGCCGGGCACATTTTGAATGTCCATCAGCGACGGCGGGATGGTGATGCCCAGTCTTTCGCGGGCAAATACCTGAATGGTTCCTGTGTAGCTGGTCATGGACACATAGGTGTAACCACCGATATAGGGCGGGATTGCCAGCGGCACCACGAGGGCGATGCTGAGGAACCTCCGGCCGGGGAACTCAGTGGCAGTGATAAACCACGCGAGCGCGGACGCCAGTGAGCAGGTAATCAGCAGCACGCCGATGACCACGACGGTGGTTTCCTTGATGTAGCCCAGAAGCAGCGTGCTCTGAATATGCCGCCAGGTGTCGGACACAGGGGAAAGAAGGCCTGACAAAATGCCAAGAAGCGGTAGTAGCATAAGTGCTACTACCGTGAGGCTCAGCATGAGCCAGGGTGCCTGCCCGCGGGCAGGCACGAATCGTTTGGCCGTCACTTACTCCGGCTTTCTATCTACAAGAGTGGAGAGGCGGAACGCTACTTCCAACCAACCTCATCGAAGATGCGGGTAGCGATGGGCCGTTCCTTACCGAAGGTGGCGAAGTCGAGATCCTGCGGGCTGAATTCGCCCCAGGATGCCTGGATCTCAGGAAGCTTGGCCTCCGGGTTCAGCGGGAATTCGCCGTTCTCCTCAGCGATCAGTTCTTGGATCTCTGGGCTGGCCAGGAACTCGAGGAAGGTCTTGGCGTTGTCCGCGTGCTTCGCACCATCGATGACCGAGGCGTAGCTAATGTTCAGGTGAGTGTTCTCGGGGAAAGCAAGCCCGATCTTCTCCGCCACCTTCCGCTCTTCGGGATCGGAGGAACGGTTCATCAGTGCCCAGTAGTAAGAGTTCATGATGGCGACGTCGCCCTCGCCTGCAACCACTGCCTTGGCCTGGTCGCGGTCATTGCCCTTGGGGTCGCGAGCGAAGTTATCCACCACGCCCTGAGCCCACTCCTTGGCCTCATCCTCGCCGTTCAGGGCGACGAAGGAGGACAGCAGAGCCTGGTTATAGGAGGAGCTGGACGAGCGGGAGAGTACCTTGCCCTTGAACTTCGGGTCGGTAATTGACTCGTAGGTGGTGAGCTCTTCCGGATCCACGGTCTCCTTGTTGTAGGCGATCACGCGGGCACGGGAAACAATGCCCATCCAGTTGTCGCCGCGGAAGTTCTCGGGGATCGACTTCTCGATCTTGGGGGTCATGGAGTCACCGAGAACACCTTCCTCGTTGAGCGGGAAGAGAGACTCGGCACCCACGGTGAGGAACACGTCAGCCGCAGGATTGGACTTCTCACGCTTGACGCGCTCGATCAGCTCGTCAGCTTTGCCCTCAACAACGTTGATTTCGATGCCGGTGTCTTTTTCGAAGCGATCGTAGATCTCCTTGTCCACGTCATAGTGGCGGGAGGAGTAGACATTCACAACATCGGGAGAGTCCTTATCGAACTCTTCGGGGGCGTCACCTCCGCTGGAGCAGCTGGCCAGCGAGAGGCCCACCGCAGCGGCGACGATGGTGGCGGTTAAACGGCGCATATGGTCGTTCCTTAGGGTTGTGCGCTTAGCGTGTCCATGTGACGATTGCGGCCACATTGATAGGCCTGCGCGCGGCGTACAAAATGTGGGATATATAAGAGTCCCACATGGGCGTCTTAGATAATAGCAAAGGCTTGCCATATTCCCTGCAAGAGGAACTGTTAGCCTAAGCATATAGGTCTGTAGCGCGAGAAATGCTGCGTCTGCCAGAAATATTTGTGCTGGTGGCGAGGTTAGGCATGCATATGTGTGTTTTTTGCCACTGAGTGCCGTGTGTGGCGCTCAGGGTGCTCCGAAGTGCTGCCATACGGGGGTAGATGAGGGCGAGAAAAACAATAGGGACATGTCCCCAATGCGGGTAAGTGTATGTGCGGAATGTGCCATCTGGGGTGACGTGTCGCGCTGCGTTATTCCTGGCTCTGTGTCGAGTAGTTGCTTTCACGATGCACGTGGGAAATGATGACGCCGTATGTGGGGCATATGCCGGCTCGGGACTTTAAGCTGAGATCATGCTGAGCATTTCTCCTGTCTGGAAAACCATCCTTGGCGGCGGTAGCGCGCTCATACTTATGGCCGGCTGCTCCGCCTTGCCGTCCTCCTCTGAAGACTCGACTGTCTCCGAGTCTGGGGCCGAGTCTGCGGCCGAGTCTGTCACCGTCACGGAAACTATCACCGAAACGAGTGCTCGTAGCCGCAGCTCTGCCGCACCGGCCAGCACTAGTGTGCAGCAGGAGCAGCAGGCGCAGCAGGAGGCGGAAGGCGAACCCACTATCTCTCTTGCCCAGAGGTGTGACATGGACAAGCTACGCGCAGACGTGGACTGGGTAGGGGGTCTGAGCGTGCTGTATTGCGATGAGAGTTTTGCCCGTTATGGGAGGCCGAACACGGGGTCTGTGCACATTGCCCACTGGAGCGGGGACTCGTGGCACACGATCAACCCAGATGGCAAGGATGACAATGACTTCAGCTGCTATAGCCGTGCACATCTGGAGGATCTGGGCTTAACAGCGGACCAAATTCAGCATGCGTACCTGTGCGAGGGGACATAAATTACGTACAGAGAAGATGAGGTGTGAGCCGCCGGCACGCCGCCGCGGCTTCGCCGCCCGTGTGCCTATGGCAAGGAATAGTTCCCCCGGCCATCCGGCGCTATCGCACCTACGGTAGGCAACTAGAGCACTGATAAGAACTCCAAGAAAAATCGATAGCGGAGACATGCTGAGGAAAAGAAGGGGCTGTATTCTCCGCGAAGAACCCGATGGTCATGTAGGCATATCCCGCACAGTGCATGAGCTACACCGGTGTAGTCCATTGGTGGTGTACTCCCACGATGGTTGATTATTAAGTCCGACTTCCTCCGGTGGCATAGTGCGAATGTCCAAGCTGCGTGCTGGAAATTCAGTCGTCACACTAATTTCTTCGATCCGACCTACTGCGGTGCATTGTTTCGGTGGGTTCGGGCGAATACCCTCTACGATTGCCACCTCGAGAGAATCCTGAGATTCCTTCACTGCGCTTCGAAGTCCAAAACATTTCGGATCGCCGGTGGTGACAGTGAAAGTCACCTCATTGGCCCCGGTGACCTCATATTTCGTCCAGTCGACGATCTTTTCAGAGTGCATAGGAGCATCGTTATTCGCACAGCCGCACACCATAGCAATGGCACCGAGGAGGATGATCAGCCGTCCTCTCAGTTATCTCAATGAGGGCCATGTCATCGTTTCCTGCATCATCGTTCCTCACCCATGTGTGGAGTAATCTGCGCCGGAGGCGTGGTGATACATCTAGGCTACATTGTCACCACGATAGGCCAGCTAGGTAACAATGCCGTGCACATTCGGTGTATCTGTATGCGCCCAGCGGGCCAACACGCCGATATAGCGGGTGCCGTACCAGCGCTAGGGAACCGGCCGCAACAAGCAAAAAACACCCCTTCCGATACGCCGTCCGGCCAAACCAGGCGGGGTATCACAATGGGGTGTTTATGTGGAGCCGATGACGGGAATCGAACCCGCGTATTCAGCTTGGGAAGCTGATGTTCTACCATTGAACTACATCGGCAGTGCTGCTCGGCGGGGTGTGGCGTAGTGCGAATACCGGCCGCATATAGACCGCGCATCTGCCTTCCCATACCTGAGTTGCAAGCTCACAGTGTAGCACCACGTTTTATGGTTCCACCAACTGCCGTGGTCGGAGCGGGCCGCTATTTTTCTGACTTCTGTGCCGCGTACCCGCTACACTTGCGAACGTGCTTCTTTCTGACCATGACATTCGCGCCGCCATCGATTCACAGGCATTGGGGATTACCCCCTATGACGAGACGCTTGTTCAGCCCTCGTCCATTGACGTGCGCATGGATCGTTTCTTCCGTGTCTTCAATAACTCGAGGTACACGCATATCGACCCAAAGCTGCAGCAGGATGAGCTGACGAGTTTGGTCGAGGTCGAGGAGGATGAGCCCTTCGTGCTGCACCCCGGCGAGTTTGTGCTGGGTGCCACGCTGGAGCGTTTCCGGCTACCGAGCGATCTCGCAGGGCGGCTCGAAGGAAAATCCTCCTTAGGCCGCTTGGGTCTGCTCACCCACTCCACCGCCGGCTTTATCGACCCCGGTTTTGATGGGCACATCACCCTCGAGTTGTCCAATGTGGCCAATCTGCCGATCATGCTGTGGCCGGGAATGAAAGTGGGACAGTTAGCGTTATTTAAGATGACCTCGCCCGCCGATGTGCCCTATGGTTCGAGTGCGCTCGGCTCTAAATACCAGGGGCAACGCGGGCCAACGCCGTCGAAGGCATACTTAAACTTCCGCTAGGCCGCGCCCACACGGCGCGTGCGCTAGCACGAGGACTCTATGATCACGTTCGAGAACGTCACTAAAACCTACCCAGCCCGTGAGGGGGATAACACCGCCCCCGCGGTCAGTAACTTCTCGCTATCGATCCCGAGCGACAAAACCACCGTTTTTGTGGGTTCCTCCGGTTCTGGAAAAACGACCTTGTTGCGCATGATTAATCGCATGGTCACGCCCACCAGCGGTCGGGTGCTTATCGACGGCAACTCGGTGGCAGATCATGACCCCGTCGAGCTGCGACGCTCCATCGGTTATGTCATGCAGGCTTCGGGTCTGCTCCCCCACCGAACGATTGCGGATAATATCGCCACGGTGCCGCGCCTCGAGGGGGCGTCGAAAAGCGAAGGGCGAGAACTCGCTGGGCCGCTATTGACGCTGCTCGGCTTGGACACAGGATTGCTCGACCGCTACCCGAGTGAGCTCTCGGGCGGACAAGCGCAGCGTGTGGGTGTTGCGCGGGCGCTGGCCCACGACCCCGCTATCTTGCTCATGGATGAGCCCTTTGGTGCTGTGGATCCGCTGGTGCGGCGGGAGCTGCAAGACCAGTTGCTTGATCTACAGCAACGCTTGCATAAGACGATTGTGCTGGTCACCCACGATATGCAGGAGGCTATTGCGCTGGGAGATCAGGTGGTAGTGCTGCGTACCTCTGCGGAGATCGCGCAGGTAGGCACCCCCACAGAGATCGTGCGTGAGCCCGCTGATGAGTTTGTGAAAAACTTCCTAGGCATGCATACCAACACGGTGCACATTGAGCAGCGTGATGGGCAGCAGATCGTGGTAGATCACCTCGGCCGGGTCCAAGGGATCGTGGGATAGATGAGTCTGTCATGGATAGTGGATAATGTGGGCTATATCGCGGGCCTCGCAGGCCAGCATGCAATGTTGGCGCTGCCGGCGATTGTGGCCAGTTTTGTGTTGGCGTTGCCTTTTGGCTTTTGGCAGCGGTCCTATCCAGCCGCGCGGGAGCTTCTCATCGGTGCCGTGGGGTTGCTCTATGCGGTGCCAAGTTTGGCGCTCTTTATCGTGATGCCGTTGATCTTGGGAACTTCGGTGCTATCGCCAGTGAACGTGGTGGTGGCGATGATTCTCTATGGGCTGGCCCTGCAGATTCGTAGTACTACAGATGCTTTCGCCTCGGTGCCCGAGGCGCCGGTTCAGGCTGCAGAAGCCATGGGGTATAGCCGGTGGCAGCGCCTGCTGCAGGTGGAATTTCCCTTGGCATTGCCGGTGCTGATAGCTGGGCTGCGGGTGGTGTCTGCCTCCACGATTTCGCTGATTTCGGTAGGCGCGCTCATCGGTGTGCAGTCTCTCGGTACCTTGTTTACCAATGGGTTCCAGCGGGCCTTTCCCACCGAGATTCTGGCAGGGGTCATCGGCACCGTGGTGCTGGCCGTGGTTTTTGATCTCATCATCGTGGCTATCGGTCGGATGAGCACACCATGGGTGCGTACCTCCCAGCAAGGGGGTGTGGGCTAATGAACCCTGTAGCAGATGCTTTTGCACAGATCACCAGCGCTCAGTATTGGTCTGGATCCTCCGGTTTTGGCGTGCGGGTGCTGGAGCATATGGAACTCACCCTGCTCACCATGGTGTTCGCGCTCGCGATTGGGTTGCCCGTGGGTATCTGGTTGGGAGTACGCGCCCACCGTACCGGCCGGAGTGGTACCAGCATCGTCGCCGCTCTGGGGGCGTTGCGCGCGCTGCCGACTCTGGGACTTGTCACATGGCTGACGTTGATTATTCCCCTCGGTATCTCTATGCCCACGATTCCCGCGGTGATCGTGCTGGTGATTCTCGCGGTACCGCCGGTAGTTGCGGGGGCCTACTCCGGTATCGCAGCCATCGAACACAGTGTGGTGGATGCGGCTGTAGCCATGGGGCATTCCCCTTGGCAGGCGCTACGGGCCGTGCATCTGCCGCTGGCGCTGCCCACAATCATCGGAGGAATACGTTCCGCCACCGTTCAGGTTCTCGCCACCGCAACGGTAGCGGCCTATATCGGATTGGGCGGGCTCGGCCGTCCGCTTATCGACGGCTTGGCCCTGCGGGATTATCCGCAGATGCTCGCAGGAGCCATTCTGGTGATTGCACTGGCATGGATAGTGGACATGCTTCTTGCTGTGGTTCAACGCACTGCCCGTCCGCGCACCTAGGTTGTCACCTCGGTACGTCGCTACCTTTAGACGGCGAGGTTTGGCAGGGCGCCCTTGCTCGCGCGCGTAGCCGTAGTGGCTTCGTGGCGAGTCTGCGCCGTTCAAAAGTAATTTTTCTAACAATAAAACTCAGCGGCTGTTAAACTAAGCGGTTGTGCTGCAGTGTGGCGAGCGCATGAATATTTCGTTCACCGTCTATCAGCGGCGGGCGTGGCTTCCATTTCTCGGTCACCGATATCCCCGTGGGTAGAGATCCATTTTATGTGCGCGCAGCCGGTGGACGCAGGGTATCGCAACGTGACCGTAGGTGCGACTGTGTCGCGCGTGTAACCCTCATGTGCAGGGATCATCACTCAGGTGAACTTAGTACTGTGGAAGTAGTTAGCCCTCCACAAGAGAATTATTAAAGAAGGTAGAGCAGATGAACTTCAATACACGTTTTGCGAGCATGACTGCTGTCGTGAGCGCGACCGCCCTTGTACTAACCGGCTGCGGAGCCGGCAATGATCCCCTCGATGGACAGGACTCGGACCGCGAGAAGAACTCGGACCGAGACCGCGGCACCATCGTTATCGGCACAGCGAACTTTCCGGAGTCGGAGCTTATTGGACAGCTCTGGGCGGAGGCGCTGCGTACGCAGAGCATCGATGTCGAGGTGAAATCCGGCATCGGCTCCCGCGAGGTCTACATCAAGGCAATCGAGGAAGGATCCATCGACCTGGTGCCCGAGTACTCCGGAAACCTAGCGATGTACTTGGCTGGCGATGAGGACGCTGTGACCGTGGGCATGTCCAGCGAGGACGTGCTCGACGCGTTGAAGGAGGTAACTCCCAAGAATCTCGCTGTGGGCGAGGCCGCCGAGGCGCAGTCGAAGGATTCCTATCGCGTCACCCCCGAGGTGGCACAGGAATATGACTTGAAGAGCCTCGAGGATCTCCGCTCCGTCCCGGAGATTATTGTTGCGGGCAACCCGGAGCTCGCCGAGCGTCCTTATGGCCCGAAGGGGCTTGCCGAGATTTATGGCGTGGAAGAATCCTCCATGGAATTCAAGGCCATCTCCGATGGTGGTGGCCCGCTGACGGTGAAGGCGTTGAGCGATGGGGCGGCCACGATCGCCGATATCTATACCACCTCCCCCGTTCTTAATAGCGAGGGCGAGGAGATCGATTTGGTGATGCTTGATGACCCCAAGGGTATGATCCTGCCGCAGAATATTGTGCCGCTGATGGCCAAGGGACGGCTGGGGCGCGAGGCGCGAGAGACCATTGCGTGGGTCAACCGCACGCTCACGACGGACAAACTCACTGAGCTGAATAAGCGCAATGTGGGCCCCGATAAGGAGGATCCCGCGAAGATCGCACGTGAGTACACTCAGGAAGTGTTCTAGATACACACCATGCCTGCCTGAGACCCTGCCCCGCCACATGGGGTAGGGTCTTTGTGCTGTGACATGGGGGAATACGCTTGTAAGCAAGCATTCATGCGCGGGCTAGCGCCCTGTCAGCGGTGGTTTACCCACCTGAGCTAGGAATAACACTCATGAACATCTCAGTACTGGGCACCGGGTATCTCGGGGCAACGCACGCGGCATGCATGGCAGAGCTTGGCTTTTCCGTGGTGGGCGTGGACATTGATGAAGACAAGATCGCGGCACTATCGGCGGGGCGAGCTCCCTTTTATGAGCCGGGGCTAGGGGCTATCCTGCGCCGCGCCATCGACAATGACCGGCTCCGCTTTTCCACAGACATGAGCGCGGCGGCCCAGGCGAACGTTCATTTCATCGCAGTAGGCACCCCACAGGCCAAAGGCTCCTTTGCCGCCGATACCTCGGCAGTGGAGGGGGTGCTGCGTGAGCTGGTGCCGCATCTCGAGGGCGATCATGTGGTGATCGGGAAATCAACCGTGCCAGTGGGCACCGCGGCGCGCCTGCAAAAAATGGCGGATGATCTCGCCGGGGACCGCGCCCGCGTGGAGGTGTGCTGGAATCCGGAGTTTTTGCGGGAAGGCTATGCGGTGCACGACACCATCACCCCGGATCGCATCGTGCTCGGCATGGCGCGCCCTGATTCCTCGGCTCGCGCCGCGGTGGAAGAAATATATGCCCAGGCCCTCGAAGCGGGCACCCCGTTGATTGTTACGGATCTGGCGACGGCGGAATTGGTGAAGGTGGCGGCGAATGCCTTCCTTGCCACCAAGATTTCCTTTATCAACGCTGTCTCTGAAGTGTGTGAGGTTGCGGGTGCGGACATCACCGACGTGGCCGATGCGCTTGGTTACGATAACCGCATTGGCCGGCGTTTTTTGAACGCCGGTTTGGGATTCGGCGGCGGCTGCCTACCGAAGGATATTCGCGCTTTCATGGCCCGCGCCGGCGAACTCGGCGCCAATGAGGCGCTCACCTTTTTGCGCGAGGTCGATGCCATCAACATGCGCCGCCGCGATCACCTAGTGCAGGTAGTCAAGTGGGCATGTGGCGGATCGCTGATCGGGCAGAATATCGCTGTGCTCGGCTGTGCCTTTAAACCCCACAGCGATGATGTGCGCGATTCCCCTTCCCTCGCCGTGGCGGGTGCGTTGTCGCTGGGCGGGGCGGAAGTGAGTGTCTATGACCCGCAGGCCATGGATAATGCCCGCGCGATTTTTCCCACGTTGCACTATTCCACCGATGCGCGCGAGGCGCTGGCAGGCGCCGATTGCGTGGTGGTGGCGACTGAGTGGCCGGAGTTTATGGAGCTCGATCCGCGGGAGGCGGCAGCCATGGTGCGCACCCCACGGCTAGTCGATGGCCGCAATGTGATGGATCGGCAGGCGTGGGCGGCGGCAGGGTGGAGCGTGCATGCGCTGGGGCGCCCCAGCTTGGAGCCGGGATCGGTATAAAGAGGCGCTAGGCGCTCGCGGCCTCCTCGGCGATAGCGTCCTGGTAGCCTCGGCTCTGCTCATCCTCGCGGTGCGGCCCCACTGTCAAGGCCGCAATGCCGGTGGTGATCGGCACCGCCAGGCAGAGGGCGAGGGCACCCACGGCAGAGCGCATGAGCTCGGTGGACATAATGTCCGAGGTGAGAGTGTTGCTCAGCGGGCGATCCGCCACAGAGAGCAACAGCAGCAGCGGCAGCGCCGCGCCGGTATAGGACAGCACCAGGGTGTAGACCATCGAGGCGATGTGGTCGCGCCCCACCCGCATGGCGGAGGTGAATACCTGCCACGGAGTGTTGCGCGGGTTGAGCTCATAGAGCTCGTTCACCGTGGAGGCTTGGGCAATGGTCACGTCATTGAGCACGCCCAATGCGCCGATGATGAAGCCGCACAACATCAACCCCGGAACCGTCACATCGGGCAGGTAGAGCTGAATCAGCAGATTGTCCTCATCGCCTAGGCCGCGAATACCGGTGGTACTAATCGCATAGCGGCCCAACAGCGCTGCTATGAGCAACGCCGTGAGGGTGCCACCCAAGGCGGCCGAGGATTTCCAGTTCAAACCGTGTACTAGGTAGATCACGATGAACAACACGAGCGAGCCGGTGACCACCGATAGCCACAGCGGATCACCGCCGCGCAGCAAGCTGGGCAGCAAGAACACGGCGATACCGGCCAAGGTCACGCCCAGACCCACCAGCGCCCGCATGCCGCGCCAGCCGCCGATAATCACAAAGCCGAGGGCGGTGAGAAGCGTCCAGAGGAGGATCGGGGTCCCGCGTTGAAAATCCGAGAACGCATACTGGGTGCCACCGGTGGGGGTGTTGTTAACCAGCATGCGAATCTGGTCGCCCACTTTAAGCTCCGGATCGCCAGGCAGATTATTGGTGATGAGTAATGTGCGCATCCCAGCGTCATCGCCGGAGGTGAGATCCACGATCGAGTGGGTACAGGTGTGGTTCGGTTCGACGGGGCGGGCGGAATCACGACTCGGCGCCCCAGGCGCCGCGGGGCCATTGGGTGCGGGTGGTGGCGCCGCGGGGGCGGCGGGAGCGGCCGCCGGGGCAGTTTCAAACACCTGCCCTGAGCCGGGCGAATCACACGCCCCCTCTTGGACCACGGCGACGGTGCCATCGACCTGCTTGTGTGCGAGCGGGACGGAGAGGCTGAACCCTTCAGCGATGCTCGGCTTCTCAGCGGAGGGCCAGAGCAGCACGGTGCCGATCACTGTCAATAGTGCAGTCAGCGCCAAAGCCCCAGCGAGGATCTTCTGTGCCATGCTGAACCGCGCCGTGCTACCGGCGCTGCTGGCTGATCGCTTGGATTCCGAGTGCCGCGAGTGTCTGCCCATAGTTGAAAAGACTACCTTCCTGCCGTGCAGGAAATAACCCCGCACCAGTGCAGCGCGGCGTGGGCGGGGCCGCCCCGGTGAACAATCACCGACAGCAGCAACCCCGCCCATCCCGCGCGCGGCGGAGTGGACGGGGCGAGAGGCGACGCCGCGATAGGCGGCCGCCGCGGACGTTATTGCTTATAGCTGGCGAGGAAGTTACCGAGGCGGTCGATCGCTTCCTCCAGCTCGCTGGGCCAGGGGAGAGTGACCACGCGGAAGTGATCGGGCTCCGGCCAGTTAAAGCCGGTGCCCTGCACCATCAGGATCTTCTCCTTGCGCAGCAGATCCAGCATCAACTTGGTGTCATCGTGAATGTCGTAGACATTGCGATCGATCTTCGGGAACGCGTACAGCGCACCCATGGGCTTGACCACGGAGATACCGGGGATCTCGTTGAGCTTCTCATAGGCCACATTGCGCTGGCGCAGCAGCCGGCCGCCCTCCGCGGTGAGGGAGTAGATGGACTGCCGTCCGCCCAACGCCACCTGGATGGCGTGCTGGGCAGGCACATTCGGGCACAGGCGTGTTCCCGCCAGCAGGTCGAGGCCCTCGATGAAGCCCTCGGCGTGATCCTTCGGGCCGGTCAGCACCATCCAGCCGGCGCGATAGCCGGCCACGCGATAGGCCTTGGACAGGCCATTGTAGGTGATGCACAGCAGATCAGGGCACAAGGAGGCAATGGAGATGTGCTGGGCGTCCTCATAGAGAATGCGATCGTAGATCTCGTCGGCCAGCACCAGCAGCTGGTGCTCGCGGGCGATGTTGGCGATCTTATTCAGCACCTCACGGGAGTACACCGCACCCGTGGGGTTATTCGGGTTGATCACCACGATCGCTTTGGTCTTCTCCGTGATCTTGGACTCGATATCCTCGATCGACGGCTGCCACTCGTTTTCCTCATCGCACAGATAGTGCACCGGGGTGCCGCCGGCGAGGGAGGTGGCGGCCGTCCACAGGGGATAATCCGGGGAGGGGATGAGCACCTCATCGCCATCATTCAAAAGCGCCTGGGTGGTCATGGTGATCAGCTCGGAAACACCATTGCCCAAGTAGACATCGTCGACATCGAACTCGGGGAAACCGTGGATCATCTCATAGCGCGTCACGATCGCGCGGCGCGCCGGGATCACTCCCTTGGAGGTGGAATAGCCTTGGGCACTCGGCAGTGCGGCAATCATGTCGCGCATGATCACGTCCGGGGCTTCGAAACCGAACACAGCGGGGTTGCCGGTGTTCAGCTTCAGGATGCGGTGACCATCCATCTCGAGGCGCTCGGCCTCCGCCGCCACCGGACCGCGAATCTCATATAGGACGTCTTTGAGTTTCTCGGACTGGTCGAACTCGCGGCGTTTCACGTCGGGGCGACGCTCGTCGCGGGGCTGATGGGTGTCATTGCTCATTGTTCCATCATGCCACTGGCCTCCGGCGCAGGAAAGTGCTGCGGGGAATCTGTGGGGCAGAATCGCCGATGGTCACGGAGGGTGGCGTCGATAAGCGCTAGGGGTTAGGAACGGAACACGGCGTCGCGGATCTCGGGCACCTGAACCACGTTCTCACTATCACGGAAATGGCCGGCACCTGCGACGATGGTGGGTTCCACGCCGAGATGGGCGGCCACCTCATCGCTGGCTGCGGCGGGCACGAGGGAGTCATTATCGGAGCGAATCACCGCGATAGAGGCGACCCGGTCACGAATTTTCTCCCACTCCACCTCCTCGCAGAAGGCACGGATCTCCGCAGGTGTGCCTTCATAGGGGCGGGCAAAGGGGGCAATAAGCACCAACGTCCCCAGCGACCACTCAGAGGTGTCGCGCGTGAGATAGCGCAGCGCCGTGATCCCGCCGAGGGAATGCGTCACCAGCCCCATCGAGGTATCGAGTTCCGGCAGCTGCCGGTCGAGCACATCCTGCCACTGGCTCGGCACGGGCGCATCGGGGGAGGGAAAAGCCACCGCATCCAGCACGGCGCCGCGCATGATCCCCTCCAGCTTCAGCCACTGAAACAAACGCTTCTGCGGCGAACTATGGAAACCGTGGAGGGCGTAGACAGAGCGGATAGGGGCTACCGGCTGGGCAGTTTCGAGCGACATAGCAACGACTGTACCCAGCCGCCTCGGCTATGTCTCCGTGCCGTCCTCGGAGTCGTCGCGCTGTGCGCTTGTCGACGCATCCCGGCCCGTCACCGGTTGTGGCACGGCGGGTGTGGGGGCGGCAGGCGCGGGCACCGCAGGCTGCGGGACAGCTGGTTGCGGAGTTGCTGGCTTCGGGGTTGCAGGCTTGGGTGTTGCGGCTTTGGGCACTGCAGCCTTCGGCGTGGCCGGCGTGGGCACCGCCGCTTGGGGCGTTGCCGCCTTGGGAGTTGCGGCCTTCGGTGTTGCAGGAGTCGGCGCCGCAGGTTTCGGAACTGCGGGCGCTGGCGCTGCTGCTTTCGGCGTCGCCGGTTGGGGTACTGCGGGTTGCGGAGTAGCTGCCTTGGGTGCTGCCGCTTGGGGTGTAGCTGCCCTGGGCACAGCAGGTTGAGGAGTTGCGGCCTTCGGTGTTGCAGGAGTCGGCGCCACAGGTTTCGGAACTGCGGGTGTTGGCGCTGCTGCTTGTGGCGTCGCCGGTTGGGGCACCGCCGGCTGGGGAGCCGCGGCCTTGGGTGCTGCTGCCTTCGGCGTTGCAGCCGCCGGGGCTGCGGGTCGGGGCGCTGCTGGGGCTGCTGGGG
>NZ_PQMR01000007.1:0-123295 GCF_008930935.1 Corynebacterium sp. 11A | reverse complement strand
TCGCCCGCCACATGTTCGCTAACTACGATGGCGTGTTCAAGATCGACGGCGAGGTCGGCAACAAGAAGGTCTACGATCCCCGCTCCTACATGAAAAAGGCTGAGACCGGCATGGCCGAGCGCATCGTGGAGGCCTGCCAGGACCTCCACTCCGCCGGCACCTCCGTGTCCAAGTAACACCCCCCCCTCACACCCTCCCCACAGCACACCACGCAACGGGGAGGGTGTTCGCATGTCTGAGGCTGTCCCCCACGTGCCCAGCCTCTATGCTCACTAGGCGCCAAGCCCAGCGCGCTCGGCCCCGCACCCCAACACCCACGCACAGCGCTACCGCCCCCAACACCCACGCACAGCGCTACCGCCCCCAGCCTGGCCACGAGGGCCGCGCTGGGGGCGGTAGGTGCGTGTTAGGCGCTTGTTGCGAGCCGGCTAGCCGACTAGCGGACTAGCGGCGGGTGAGCCACGAGATCAGGCTGCGGCGCTCAGAGCGCTCGTAGTCGGTGGTGTCGGTGGTGATCCGCTCGTAGATCTCGGTCTGCTCGGAGACGATCTCCAGGGTGGAGTTGACTTCCTCCAGCTCGCGCTCGAGCTCGGCGCGCTCATTGAGCTTGTCCTCGGAATCGATCTGCTCCTCCGGAGTGGTGTTCTCCAGCTTTTCCTCGATGTCCTTCTTGCGGCCTTCCAGCTCGTTCTTGGCGGTGCGGGCGCGCTGCAGGTCTTCCTCAAGCGTCTCGCCGCGGCGGTGACGCTCCACGCGCTCCCGTTCCTTGGCGTCGCGCTCGCGCTTCTCGTTCATGATGCGATCAGCGTCGGCGGTGCTCGTCACGGGCTGGCTGCGCACTAGGTTGAAGTCCGGCTCATAGCCTTCCACTGGCTGGTGCAGATCCAGCGGGCGGGCGAGATCGTTGTTGCCGATCTGGCGGAACACGGTGGTGGTGATCTTGCCCTGATCGGAGCGCCAGATCCAGTCGGCGCCGAGCAGCTGGCCGAAGTAGCCCTTGCCCTCGATCCATGCGGGTCCGCCCGAGTCGCCGTGATCGCTGCCCACGTCAGCGGTGATGGCCACCGGGCCGGTTAGGTACAGGATCGGGGAGCAGGCGATGCGCTGGGTGCGGTTGCCGTAGGTGCACAGCTTGTCGCCAACCTCCGGCTGGGCGATGGTGTCGCCGGAGAAGTAGTTCTGGCCGATGAACTTGGAGTCGTAGAACTCGATGTAGGCCACGTCGGACATGCGGCTCACCGGCCCCCAGCGGGAGTCGTTGCTGTTTTGTACGGCGGCGAACACGTCGGGATAGATGTGGTGCAGGCGGCCGATGGGGGTGTAGAAGGCGTCGTAGACCTCGGTGCCGTTGGCGCCGCAGTGGGCGTCGGTCCAAGCGCGGCCATTGGCCTCGTCCACGTAGCCGATGGTGCAGGAGCTGACTTGGCCATTGCCGGCGTCGGTGAGCAGTACGTCACCTTGATCGACCAGCGCGGGGGCGGGTTCGGCGACGGCCACGGGGGCGCTGAGCAGGGGAAGTGTCACTGCTGCAGCAGCGACCGCTATCGAGCGTAGGGCTCGAGTTAGGGACATGTGTCATCCTCTCACGAATGTGGGATAGGGGGTGACGAAATCCTAAGCCGGAAGGTAACGAATCTACAACAGATGAAAAGCGCTGCGAACCGATTATAAAACATCCCACCTGTGAGTAATATGCCTTCTTTTCGCTTGTCGACGCCACCCCTATTTACCCTCATGTGGGGGCAAATCGGCCCTAGTGTCGTCTATGCGTTCTCTCAGGATAGGTCTCAATGATCGCTTTTAACTGGGGATATGTCAGCAAATGTCCATTAGGGATCGGTATATAACCGTCCCATCCAGCGCGAAGAAAAAATTCATTCAAGCGTATAACGGCACCGCCGCTTCGCCACGCGCTCAGACTTGACTGGGAAAACAAAAGGGCGCCCGAACACCATGGTTCGAACGCCCTCAATGCGGCGGGTGCTAGGCCTATGCGCGACGACCTTCGCGGTAGACCTCACGCACCTGCATCTGCTCATCCCACACCACGAGATTGGCGGGGCCTTCGCTCACGCTGGCGCGGTGGGCGAGGTTCAGCAGCCCGTGGCCGGAAGTGGCGGAGCGCAGTACCTGTGGCAGCGGTAGGCCGACGGAGTTCTGGAGCCGCACCTGGTCGCTGACCCTCGAGGTGCCGCCGGCGATGGAGCCTTCGCTGCCATCCTCGGTGCGCAGCCGAGCGACGCCATCGCGAACGGTGACGGCGAGTGCGCCAAGCACATAGTCGCCATCGGCCTTGCCGGCCGCCCCCATCGCATCGGAGACGAAGGTGGCCGCGGGATATCCCACGGTGTTGAGCACCATCTGCACGGTGTGGTTATCCAGGTGCACGCCATCGGCGATGAGCTCAACGGAGACGTCCTCGCGTTGGGAGGCGGCGTCGAGTAGTGCGGCGATGGGGCCGGGGTTGCGGTGGTGCAGCGAGGGCATGGCATTGAACAGGTGCGTGGCCGTCACCTGTGCGCCCTTGCTGGTGGCGTAGTCCACGATGTCGGCGGTCTCGTCGAAGTTCGCATCGGTGTGCCCCAAAGAGACGATGATGTCATGCTGCACGCACAGATCCACTAGCTCTCGGGCGTGGGCGGTTTCTGGGGCGAAGGTGATCGAGCGCAGCTGGCCACGGGCGGCTTCGATCATCTCGCGGAAGAAGTCGGGGTCGCCGGGAATGATGGCGGCCGGGTCTTGAGCGCCGCAGCGGCAGGTATTGACGAAGGGCCCTTCGGCATGGATGCCATCGAGGCTGCCTTCCTCCACCAGGCTGGCGAGGATGCCGAGTTGGGGCAGTAGCACCTCTCGGGTCTGCGAGACTGTGGAGGCCAAAAGCGTTGTGGTGCCAAATCGCCGGTGGTGCAGCGCGGCTTCACGGCATTCCTCCAGCGAGGAGGTGGGGAAGGAGAAGCCCGCGCCGCCGTGGTTGTGCAAGTCCGCTAGCCCAGGGGTGATCACGAGGCCGGTGTCCACGGGCGCATCGAGGCGCTCGATGGCGGCGGTGCCGGAGCTGTCGACGCCCACCCGCGCCGGATAGCCGGGTTGGCCTGGTTGGATGAGAGTACCGATGAACTCAGTCATGTTCCATTCCTTCGTGAGCGCGGGCGGCCTCAACGAAGCGGGCGGTCACCCACGCGGTATCTGTGATGGCGGTGCCCACGATAATGGCATCAGCACCGGCCTCCAAGCCGGCGCTGACTGCCGCTGGGCTGTGGTAGCGACCCTCGCCGATGAGGAATACCTCCGGGCCGATGGCGGCGCGAACCTCGCGTACCAACTCGAGGTCGGGGCCGGTGGTGGCGGCGCGGTGCTCGGTGTAGCCGGCCAAGGTGGTGGAGACAATATCGGCGCCGGCGGCCACCGCTGCGGTGGCCTCGGAGACGGTGTCGATATCGGCCATAGCCAGGGCACCGGCCTCGTGCACGGCGCGCACCTGCTCGGCGAAGCTCGAGCCGTCTTGGCGGGGCCGCTGGGTGGCGTCGATGGCCACGACCTGCGCGCCTGCCTCGGCAACGGCCACCGCGGAGGCCACGGTGGGGGTGATGTAGACGCCCGTATCGCCTTCCTTGGTTAGCCCGATCACGGGCACGGCCACGGCGGCGGCCACGGCGCGGATATCGGCCAGCCCGCCATAGCCGCCGCAGCGGATGGCGGTGGAGCCGCCGTGCTCGGCGGCGGCCGCCAACCGGGCGATGGTGTGGGTATCGCGTAGCGGATGCCCATCGGGAGCCTGGGCGGAGACGATGAGGCTACCGCGAACCTGGGTGCTGAAGTCTGTGAGGGATAGAGACATAAAAATTCTCCTAGATGAAGGGTGCGATAAAAGGGCGAAAGAAACTCAGGCAGGAACCAGCGCGGCCGCACCGATGATCGGGGCATCGTGGCCGAGCTGGGCGGGTAGGATGTCGATGGTGTCCATCGGCTGCAAAGAATAGGTGCGAAATGCCCGTTTGAAGGGGCAGAGCACCACATCGCCAAGATTGCCCACGCCGCCGCCGAGGATGATGGCATCCACGTCGATAGCGCTGGCCAGCCCAGCAATGGCTTCGCCTAGGTTGAGCATGCAGCGTTTGATCACCCGCTGAGCGAGCTCGTCCTGCTCATAGGTGGCCATGATGGCGCGCAGATCCAGCGCCTCTGCCTCGCCGCGGCCGGCTGCGCGGTTATAGGTGGCGGCCAGTCCCGTCCCGGAGGCGAAATCCTCGATGGGGGCGGCCCTGCCCTCGAAGTCGCGGCCGATGATCCGGCGCAGCTCTCCCGAGGTGAAGTGGGGAGAGTTAGCGAGCCTGCCATTAAAGACGAATGCCCCACCCACCCCAGTGCCAAGGCTGAGAAATAGCGTGCGGCCGTAGCGGGCACCAGCGCCATAGCGGGATTCGCCCAAGCCCAGTACTCGTACGTCATTGGCTACGTGCACCTCCAACCCAGTGGCGGCGCTCAGGTCCGTGCGGATAGTGGTGCCGGCCCAGCCGGGCATGGTGGGACCAGCGGACACCACCACGCCGCGGGCGGGATCGATGACGCCCGGGGCACCGATACCGAGAGCGCTAATAGGCTGCGGGGCGGCGTCGATAAGCGGGCGGATGAGCTCAGCGATGGCGGGGATGATCTGGCTGGCTGCGGGAGTGGCAGTGCGTGCCTGCTGGATAACCTCGGTTGGCTGCTCGGTGTCGATGAGGCCAGCGGCGATTTTCGTGCCGCCGAGATCGATGCCGAGGACATACCGGCTCACTGTTCGTACCCCTCGGCTGCCAATTGCTCGGAGATGGCGCGCCGCAGCGGCCGGTAGTGTTGCTCGATGACTTCTTTATAAGCTTGCATGTCGCCGGCTTCGAGGGCATCGATCATGAGCTCGTGGGCGTCGATGGTGTCTTCCATGTCCTTCGGCGTGGTCACACCAATGATGGGGATAGCGCGGGTGTGGACCTCCCACATGGCCATGGTGAGCTCACGGAGTAAGGGGTTGGATTGCTGATCGATGAGCTCCTGATGAAAGGCGCGATCGTGCTCGGCAAAGGATTGCCCTTTATCCCATGCGGCGCGCATCTCGGCCACATGCTGGCGCAGAGTGGCGGTGGAGGTGGCGCGATAATGCGCCATGAGGTCCTCGGCAGCGGCGAGATCGAAGGCGATGCGGGTATCCACCACGTGCTTGAGCTGTTCA
The DNA here is from genome assembly GCF_008930935.1 of Corynebacterium sp. 11A. Lineage (NCBI taxonomy): Bacteria > Bacillati > Actinomycetota > Actinomycetes > Mycobacteriales > Corynebacteriaceae > Corynebacterium > Corynebacterium sp. 11A. Next base: position 118,086 of record NZ_PQMR01000007.1, on the reverse strand, counting down.
AGTGCCACCTTCTCATTGAGGCTCATGCGCAGCACCATGCCGTTGATCAAAGGTGCTAACGACATCTGTCCCACATAGGTGCCGTAGCCGTGGCGAACCTCCACCACATCCAATGTGGAAAGGGTGCGCATTGCTTCGCGCACGGAGGAGCGGGAGACGTTGAGTAATTCACAGAGCGCGGCCTCGGAGGGCAGCACGTCCCCGGGGGTGAGTTTGTGTTCGCGGATATAGTCCTCGATCGCCGTGGCAGTGGGGCTAATGCCGTGGGAATTCTTACGGACGGGCATGACACGTTCAGCTTTCTTGGGTGGTGGGGGTGGCCACTGTGCTGCGGGTGGCTATCGACGCGCATTGACGTCGCCCGCGTGGTGTACTCCCGCCGTTGTGTACACCTATATGGGGGTAGGTGTGTGCCGTTTTCGGGCCCTGCGGCGGGAAAGTGGCCGTATACAGTTGTCTTTAGGGGCAAGTTTAACAGAACCGCTTTACCTCATCAGATGTCTGACGTACTATCGAGGCAGGTAGTGATCTGGACCTCTTTCCTTCTTGGCCTTATGGTTCAATCACATTCTCGCTGACACAATGATTGTATAGGGGCTGCGCCCATAGCCAGCTTGGCCGGTGCATTGTCCCGCCCTCAATTTCATATCCCGCATTAGGCACCTCCCGTCGAGACGTCACTCGTCGATACACCGCCGGGACCGAGTAGGAACAAAGGAAGCAGCCATTATGACTGATTCAACGCACCGCCCATTTAGCCGTCGTGATTTTTTCCGCATCACCGGCGCTCTCGGTGCCGCCGCTGGCCTCACCGCCACCCTGGCGGCCTGTGGCTCCGGTAATGGCGGCGGCGGGGCACAGCAAGAGCCCGCCAAGGCCGAGGACGCCAAGGACGATGGCACTATCAATGCCGCCATCTCCTATGAGCTGGGCACCAACGGTTATGACCCAATGACCACCACCTCCGCGCTCACCTTGGCCGCCAACTGGCACACCCTCGAGGGCCTCACCGAAATGGACCCCGTCACTGGTGAGTCCTATGCGGCCCTGGCTAAGGAGATGCCAGAACTCGACGGCACCACCTCCGAAATCCAGCTGCGCGATGGCGCCGTATTCCATGACGGCAGCCCCGTCACCGCCGACGACGTGGTGTTCTCCTATGAGCGCGTGATGGACGAGGCTAATAAGTCCCTCTACGCCTCCTTCGTCCCCTTCATTGACAAGGTGGAAAAGAAGGATGACTCCACCGTCATCATCACCACCAAGCACGAGACCGGCGTGTTCGCTGATCGTCTCTCGGTAATCAAGATCGTGCCCAAGGCCCTAGTGGAGTCCGATCCCGAGGGCTTCGACGCCAACCCCACTGGCACCGGCGCCTACCGCATGACCGATAACGGCGGTACCTCCAAGAAGGTGCAGTTCGAGCGCTTCGATGACTACACCGGCCCCAAGCCGGCCCGCGCCGCCGCCATGACCTGGCAGATCATCCCCGATGCCTCCACCCGTACGAACGCCATGCAGTCCTCTGAGGTGCAGGCCATCGACTCGGTGCCCTATCTCTCTGTGGAGCAGCTCAAGGCCGTGTCCACCGTGGAGTCCGTGCAGGGCTTCGGATTGCTCTTTGCCATGTTCAACAACACCAAGGACAATCCCTTCTCGGAGGTAAAGAACCGCCAGGCCTTCCTCTACGGCATTGATATGGAGAAGATCATCTCCACTGCGATGCTCGGCCAAGCAGCCCCGGCCACCTCCTTCCTCCAGAAGGAGCACCCGAACTATCACGAGGCCTCCACCGTCTACAGCTATGAGCCGGACAAGGCTAAGAGCCTGTTCAATGAGACCGGTCTGACCAAGCTACGGATGCTGTGCACCGACCACGATTGGGTGAAGAAGTGCACCCCGCTCATCGAGCAGTCCATCTCCGGCCTGGGGATCGAGGTGGAGTTCATCGAAAAGAAGTCGTCCGATGTTTATAACACCATCGACGGCAAGCCCGATGCCTATGACGTGGTGATCGCTCCCGGTGACCCGAGCGTATTCGGCAATGACCCTGATCTGCTCATGCGCTGGTGGTACGCCGGCGATACGTGGACTGATTCTCGGATGCACTGGAAGGGCACCGAGTCCTATGACAAGGTGCAGGAACTGCTGGATAAGGGCCAGCGCGCCACCGATCCCACCGACCAGCAAAACGCTTGGAATGAGCTCTATGACGTTCTGTCTGAGAATGTTCCGCTCTATCCGCTCTTCCACCGCAAGGCACCCACAGCCTATGACGCCACCACCTTGGTGGACTTCCAGCCAATTTCTCTCACTGGCTTGAGCTTCGTGGGTGTGGGCACCACCCAATAAAACGGGGCCGATCCAGGGAGCGCGTCGCAGCGTGGTGCGTTTCCTTGGATACAGGCACCCCTGTACACCGCGGCCCACTATCGCCGCATCACTTCTAGGCCGCCGTGGGGCGAGATAGCACCCCGCCTGCCCGACGGCGGCCTTGTGTATGCACGAAATGAGAAGAAGAATCTATGTCTAACCTGATCCGATTGATTGGCCGGCGTCTTGTAGCGCTGCCCATCATGGTCCTTGGTGTGACGTTCTTGGTGTTCTTCATCATGTCCTTTAGCCCTGCCGACCCTGCCCGCCTCGCGCTGGGTGAGGCCGCCTCGCTAGAAGCGCTGGAGAACTACCGCGAAACACACGGCCTCAATGATCCGCTCCTCGTTCGCTATGGCAGCTTCCTCGTGAACATGGTGCAAGGGGACCTAGGCACCACCACCGGTAATACTCCGGTAGTGGACGTGATCGCTCAAGCGTTCCCTATCACCTTGCAGCTCACCTTCCTCGGCCTCATCATCGCCGCTGTCCTCTCGCTCATCTTTGGCGTGGTGGCAGCCCTGTACCGCGACCGCTGGCCAGACCAAGTGATCCGCGTGTTCTCCATCGCGGCTCTGGCTACCCCTTCTTTCTGGCTGGCCATCCTGCTGATCCAGTGGCTGGGCACTATCCCTGGTGGCGCAGGAGTATTCCCCGCGCTCATCACCAGCTGGGTGCCCTTCTCTGAGGATCCCGCGACGTATGTGAACAACATGTTCCTGCCCGCGGTGGCCTTGGCGCTTCCTGTCGCCGGCTCGCTCACCCGTGTGGTTCGTACCGCGATGGTAGAGGAACTGGATAAGGACTATGTGCGCACCGCCATTGGCTCCGGTATTCCGAAGCGGGAAGTGATTTCCCGCAATGTGCTGCGCAACGCACTGATCACCCCGATCACTGTGCTGGGCCTGCGCGTCGGCTATCTCATGGGTGGTGCGGTGATCATCGAGATCATCTTCAATATCCAAGCCATGGGCCAGCTCATTCTGGACGGAGTGACCCGCAACGATGTGTACCTCGTGCAAGGCGTGACACTCACCGTGGCCATCGCCTTCATCATCATCAACATCATCGTGGACATGTTGTACGTTCTCGTTAACCCGCGCATCAGGAGCATCTAATGCGTAAAAAACTGACTGCTCAACTCGAATCCAACGCCGGTTCGCGCTTCCAAGGTCTGCGCGCATTGCCACTGGTCTCCAAAATCGCACTCGGCTTTGTGCTGCTCGTGGCGCTCATGGCGATTCTCGCTCCGCTGATTGCCCCCTATGATCGTCTCGCCACCACCGGCGCCCCGATCGAACCGCCCAGCAGTGCTCACTGGTTTGGTACTGATTCCATCGGCCGCGACATCTTCTCGCGTGTGGCCTATGGCGCCCAGTCCTCACTGATTATCGGCCTCTGCGCCACGGCTGCTGCCCTCGCCGTGGCTGCCGTGCTCGGTTCTATCGCTGCTACCGCCGGCAAGGTGGTGTCCGAGGTGCTCATGCGCATCCTCGACATCATCATGTCCTTTCCCGGTATCGCGCTGGCCGCCGTATTCGTGGCCGTATTCGGCAACTCCATCCCCGTGCTGGTCTTTGCTATTGGCTTCCTCTACGTGCCACAGCTTTCCCGCGTGGTGCGAGCCAATGTGCTCGCTGAGTTCGGCGAGGACTATGTCTCCGCCGCCAAGGTGATGGGCTCTGGGGTACCGCATATCCTGTTCAAGCACGTGGCCCGCAATACCATCGCCCCCATCGCGGTGTTCGCCACCGTGCTCGTGGCCGATGCCATCGTCTTCGAGGCCTCGCTGTCCTTCATCAACGCCGGCGTGAATCCGCCCGAGCCTTCCTGGGGTAATATCCTGGCCGATGGCAAGCAGGTGCTGCTCAACGGCGCGTGGTGGCCCACCTTCTTCCCCGGCCTGATGATTCTGCTCACCGTGCTGGCACTCAATATCCTCTCTGAGGGGCTTACCGACGCCATGGCCTCCCCCCGGATCAAGCCCACCGCCGCTACGACGGACGAGGGCGAGACCGTGCAGAGCCGCGACACCTTGGGTGTGGTCTCCGCTGAAGAGGCCCGCGCCTCGCTGCAGACCTCGCTGGCTACCCTCCGCGAGGCCGAGTCCAAGGAAAACCGTCGCCTCGACTACACCTTGGGCAAGGAGCCGCTGATCGAGGTCAAGAACCTCTCCATCGCCTTCCCCGCCGCGCACGGCGATGTGAATATTGTGGATAACATCAGCTTCACCGTCGCTCCAGGCCAAACCATGGGTCTGGTGGGCGAGTCCGGCTGCGGTAAATCCATCGTGTCCATGGCGATCATGGGGCTGCTTCCGGATACCGCCCGCATCACCGGCGAGATCCTCTTCGATGGCAAGAACGTTCTCGAGCTCTCGCCCGAGGAGCACAATGCCCTGCGTGGCCACGATATGGCCATGATCTACCAGGATGCACTCAGCTCACTGAACCCCTCCATGCTGATTAAGTCTCAGCTGCATCAGCTGATTCGCCGCGGTGGCAAGCGCTCCGCGGAGGAATTGCTGGAGCTGGTGGGGCTCGATCCGGAGCGCACCCTCAAGTCCTATCCTCATGAGCTTTCGGGTGGTCAGCGCCAGCGAGTGCTGATCGCCATGGCCCTGACGCGCAACCCACGACTGCTCATCGCGGATGAGCCCACCACGGCCCTAGACGTCACCGTTCAGCACCAAGTGGTGGACCTGCTCAATGAGCTGCGCGACAAGCTCGGCTTCTCCATGATCTTTGTCAGCCATGACCTCGCGCTGGTGGCCAAGCTGGCCCACAAGATCACCGTGATGTATGCCGGCCAGGTGGTGGAGCAGGGCAATACCCGCGAACTGCTGGCCGATCCGCGACACGAGTACACCCGTGGCCTGCTCGGCGCCGTGCTGTCCATCGAATCCGGTGCTGACCGGCTCTATCAGGTGCCCGGTACCGTGCCCAGCCCGCGGGAGTTCGTGGAGGGTGATCGCTTTGCCCCTCGCTCCTCCTATCCGGAGATCGGCTTGAACGAAAAGCCCTTGCTGCGCCCAGTGGATGGTTCCCCCAGCCACTCCTACGCTGCCACCGATCAGCTACTGAATAGCTTGAAGGGAGCCTAGATCACGATGGCTAAGAAGAACGCTGCAGCTGCCACAGCGCCGCTGATTCAGCTCAAGGACATCAACGTTATTCACAAAACCCGCACGGGTAAGCTCTTCCGCCCCGATAAGGTGCACGCCAATAAGGACGTGAATCTGAGCATTCGCCGCGGCGAGGTCGTGGGAATCGTGGGCGAGTCTGGCTGCGGTAAATCCACTCTCGCCAGGGTGATGGTGGGGCTGCAAAAGCCCACCTCCGGGGAGGTGTTCTTCAGGGGGCAACCGATGAAGAACTCCGCCAAGATGCGCAAGGAGCTTGGCCGCTCAGTATCGGTGGTGTTCCAAGACCCAGCGACAGCCCTCAACCCGCGTATGAGCGTGCGCGATCAGCTGCTGGACCCGCTGCGTGTGCACAAGATTGGCTCCGAGAACGCCCGCCTCAAGCGAGTGAAGAAGCTATTGGATCTCGTGGGCCTGCCACAATCGGCTCTCGAGGTGCTGCCGCGGCAGATCTCCGGTGGTCAGCGCCAGCGCGTGGCGATCGCGCGCGCCTTGGCTCTCGAACCCGATCTGATCATCGCCGATGAGCCCACCTCCGCTCTCGACGTGTCGGTGCGCGCCCAGGTGCTCAACCTGCTCACTGATCTACGCAATGAGCTGGGCCTTGGCCTGGTGTTTATCTCACACGACATCAACACTGTCCGATATGTCTCGGACCGTATGTGCGTGATGTACAAGGGCGAGATCATTGAGGAGCAGCCCACCGACGATCTTTTCGCCTCCCCGAAGCAGGACTACACACGGACTCTGCTCGCCGCAACCCCTTCGCTACTGTAATTTTGTAGCGTCTAGAAAGGTAATAATGACTGCTATGTCGCGAATTTCCCACGGCATTATTCCGCCGCTGTTGACTCCGCTGAGTGCAACGGGCGACATTGATATTCCGGCGCTGAAAAAGCTGATCGATAGGCTCATCGAGGCGGGCGTAGACGCCATATTCGCTCTCGGTTCCTCCGGTGAGGTGGCTTTTCTTAGCGACGCCGACCGCACTCAGGTGCTCCGCACGACCGTTGAATACGTTGCCGGTCGAGTCCCCGTGTATGCCGGCTGTATTGATACCCAAACGAATCGCGTGATCGAGCACGTGCGCCAAGCCGAGTCCTGCGGTGTGGACGCCGTGGTGGTCACCGCCCCCTTCTATGCCATCACTGGCCCGGAGGAGATCACCCAGCACTTCCGTTTAGTGGCGCAGTCCACCGAGCTGCCGGTGATCGCCTATGACATCCCCGTGTGCGTGCACACCAAGCTTGCTCCGGAAATGCTCGTGGCTCTCGGAAAAGAAGGCGTGCTTGCGGGAGTGAAGGATTCCTCCGGCGACGATGTATCCTTCCGCCGCCTCGTGCAGCTCAACGAGGCCGCCGGCCACCCGCTGGTGGTGCTCACCGGCCACGAGGCAGTGGTGGATGGTGCCTTCGCCGCGGGGGCCGATGGCTGCGTACCGGGGCTGGGAAACGTGGATCCCGCCGGCTATGTGCGGATGTGGCAGGCCTATCAGGCCGGCGATTTCCCCACGGTGATCGCCGAGCAGAACCGCTTGGCCGCGCTCTTCGAGATCGTATTCCAGCCGGTGGGCAAGGTGGGCCCCGCCGCAGGAGTGGGAGCATTTAAGACGGCCCTCGAACTGATGGGCGTGTTCTCCTCCAACCTCATGTCCTCGCCCTTGCCACAGATCACGGATACCCCCTCGCGCGAGGCGATCCGCTCCATCGTGGAACGCGCCGGTCTGCTCTAGCAGCACACCGCTTATCGACGCACACCCTCCCGTTGCTCACGCTCGGGAGGGTGTGTGCAGGGTAGGCGGGGCCGACCTAGAATAATGAGCCATGTCCCAGCCAACCCGCACGTCATCCACCACCGGCCGGGTTCTCCGCCGGCTCCGCGTCCCCAGCAGTCTCTCGGGCCGCGTTAAACGCGCCATCACCCAAGGCACTCACCGCCTGAACGATTCGTGGCTGAGTATCGTTCAATCGGCGCTCGGCGCCGGCCTAGCATTCTTTATCGCGCTGCACATCACCCACCACAACGTTCCCTTCTTCGCCCCTATGGCGGCGGTGATCGTCACTGGTATCTCTGGGGTGGGACGTATGCGTCGTGCCATCGAGCTGATGGTGGGCGTGGTCATTGGCGTCGGTATCGGTGATCTTCTCATTGTGCAAGTGGGCTCGGGTCCCGTGCAGATCGCGGCCGCGGTAGTCATCACCCAAGCGGTGGCCCGCTTCATGGATAAATCCCCGCTGGTCTCTAACCAGGCGGCGATTGGTGCGGTGCTGGTGGCCACCCTTCTCCCGCCGGGCGACGCCGGCGGCTTCGACCGCATGATTGACGCGGTGATCGGCGGGCTGGTCGCCATCCTCATGATGGCACTGATCCCTGCCTCCCCGCTCAAAGCGGGGCGGCGGGAAATCGCCAAAGTACTCGGCATCGCCTCCGATGTCCTGGCCGATGTGGCGGCGGCATTGCGCACTAATGATGCCCGCGCCATCGCGGAAGCGTTGGACGAGGTGCGTGGCACCCAGGGACATATCAACTCCATGATTGCCGCCGCGAAGGAAGGCAAGGCCTCGGTAGAAGTATCGCCTTTCCTCTGGGGCGACGCTTCCCGCCGCGTCAATACTCTGCTGACTACTTTGGAACAGGTAGATAACGCGGTGCGTACTACTCGCGTGCTGGCGCGCCGGGCCCAAGTGCTCATTGAAGATGGTGATGCGGTCAGCGATGAGCAGCTTGCCCTCATTGATGAGCTCTCGGACATCACCCTGCAACTTTCCGAGCTTTTCGACCGCGGCGAGAAAAACGTTCGGTCCCAGCAAATCCCACAGGTGGTACGACGGCTCCGTCGCCTCGGTGCTCGCATGGGCCTCGCCGTGGCCGAGGGGCGCGTGCTCTCGGCTCACATGATGCTTGGGCAGTCCCGCTCGCTAGTGGTTGATTTGCTGCAAGTCTGCGGCCTGTCGCGTGATTCGGCACAGGCAGTACTTAAGCCCACCTCCGATACACCGCATGTGCCGCCCGAGCTCTGGGAAGACTAGGGCACACGAGTACCCGCGAGCAGCTTCTACGTGGCGGCCACACTAAAGACGAATAATCTGCGCATCACGTAAATGCCGATAGAACGTAACAGCCTCCACCGGCTTCGGGCGGGCCACCCCATCAATACTCACCCGCAGCTGCGGCCCACCGGCCTGCACGGCGCGACCCGTGAGTAGAGAGGAGGCATCGCGTTCACCGGCAGTGCTGCGGCGGAGCCACCAGCGCCCTCGTGCGGGTGCAAGGGAAGTACTCAGCCGTACCGCCGCTATCCCAGGCGCATCCACCATGGGAACCACGCGGGCACCAAAAAGCCCGCGACGGGCAGGGGAGTGGTTCTCGTTATGGTGCAGGCGAGCATCATCCACGATGATCTCTCCCACGAGTTGCAGATCCTCGGGGTCGCTGATCGTCGCATGCCCAGCTATCACGCTGCCTTTATCGTCGCGGATGAGACAGCTCGGCCGCGGCGAGCCATAGCACGCCAGCCGCCAGGCGGCCGTTGGCTCGGTGGGAATCCCGAAATTCCGGGCGGCCACCGAGTCCGGATCCGTGGGCACAAAACCGATCTCAGCCCAGAGCGCGTCGATCTTCATCAACCGGCTGAGCACAGCTGACAGGGCGGCATCGCTGCCTACCACGATGATCCGCCACGGCTCCGCTGGCTGCTGCGGGGCGGGTTGGGGCTGGCCAAGGTGCTCCACATCGGGGCGTGCCTGGATCTCGGCCAGGCTCGGGGTGGGATCCTCGGGCAGAATATCCCGCGCCCGCGCGCCGAGAAACATCAGGTCACGCCGTTGCGGCAGCGCCGGAAGCTGTATGAGCTCGCCGGCGTCGAGGGGGCAGGAGTGAGCACCACAATTGAGCACAAGGGTGGACATGACTGTCATAGTATCTGGCTACACTGGGGGACTATGATTTTGGTGTGGTACCGCGATGACCTGCGCACAATCGATCACGCTCCGCTCGAATGGGCAAGAGAGCAGGACGAGGACATCTGCGCGGTGTACGTCTGGGAAACCCCGCCACCGGGGCTGCGGCCGCTGGGGGAGGCAAGCCGCTGGTGGTTGGCCTATTCGCTGCAGGCTCATCGCCGCCGCCTCGCCGATCTCGGCATTCCTCTCCATATTGCATCCGGCGATCCCGCGCAGCGCATACCGCAGCTCGCGGCGGAGCGCGGTGCACACACGGTTGTATGGCAGCGCCGCTACGTGCCGCAACTCGCGGAGCGCGATGCGGCCATAAAATCCGATCTCTCCACCACCTATGGCGTGCGCAGCTTTCCCGGCTATCTTCTCTCTGAGCCGTGGGAGGTAAAGAATAATACGGGCACAGCCTATGCGGTGTATTCCCCCTATGCCCGTAAAGCGGGCGAGATGCTCGATGAACAGTTCGGTGTAGATCAGGTGCAGCCGCCGACGCCGCAGGAACCGTCGTGGCAGCTCGATGAGGATATTCGCACTCTCGGACTGGTCAGTGAGATCGACTGGGCGGCAGAGTTTCGGGAGCAGTGGCAGCCCGGCGAGGTGGGCGCGTGGGCGGCGCTGCGCCGCTTCGAGCAGCGCTGTGCATCCTACGGCGACTATGCAGATAAGCGCGACTACCCAGCCGTGCCCGCTACGTCGCGGCGTTCACCCCACCTGCGGTTTGGTGAGATCAGTCCAGCGATTCTGTGGCGGAGCATTTCTGATTCCACGTTCCGTTCCGAACTCTTGTGGCGGGACTTTGCTTGGACCCGGCTGTGGGAGCATCCGGATCTCGCTACTACTAATGTGCGGCGACAATTCGATTCCTTCCCATGGGCGTGGAACGGCAGCGCCACCGCCTTCCCGCTGACCCCGCCCCACGAGGAGTATGCGGACGAGCTCACTCAGTGGCAGCGCGGCACCACCGGCGTGCCCCTTGTAGACGCCGGCATGCGCGAGCTCTGGGCCACCGGCACCATGCATAATCGCGTGCGGATGGTGGTGGGATCGTGGCTTACAAAAAACTTGGGTATTCACTGGCGTCATGGCGAGGAGTGGTTCTGGAATAGCCTTGTCGACGCAGACTATGCCGCCAACCCCTTCAATTGGCAGTGGGTAGCAGGCTGCGGGGATGACGCTGCCCCGTACTTCCGTATTTTCAACCCCCTCACTCAGGAAAAGAAGTTCGATGCCGACCACCGCTATATCCAACGCTGGATTCCCGAATGGGGAACACCGCTGTATCCCGAGCCACATGTGGACGTGAAGGAGTCACGCGCCCGCGCCCTTGCCGCCTACAAAGACACCACACACCGCTGAGATAGAGGTGATGTAGACTGATTCCGGCTCTTCAGAGGGCTAGGACACTCCATACCTCTCAATAGACATAAAGGGAAGTGACACACCATGGCGGTTGTGGTCATCGTCGGCGCCCAATGGGGCGATGAAGGCAAGGGAAAAGCCACCGATATCCTCGGCGGACAAGTAGATTATGTGGTCAAGCCCAATGGCGGCAATAACGCTGGGCACACCGTGGTGGTGGGCGGTGACAAGTACGAGCTCAAGTTGCTTCCGGCGGGCGTACTGTCAGAGAACGCCACCCCTGTGCTGGGTAACGGCGTGGTTATCAACCTTGAGGCGCTTTTCGACGAGATTGATGGCCTTGAGGCGCGCGGCGCCAATGCCTCACGGCTGCGCATCTCCGCGAACGCCCACGTGGTGGCTCCCTACCATCAGATCATTGATCGAGTGGGGGAGCGCTTCCTAGGTAAACGTGCCATCGGTACGACTGGCCGTGGCATTGGCCCCACCTATGCGGACAAGGTCTCCCGCGTGGGCGTGCGAGTACAGGACATCTTCGATGAGTCCATCCTGCGTCAGAAGGTGGAGTCGGCCCTCGACCAGAAGAATCAAATCCTGGTGAAGATGTACAACCGTAAAGCCGTGGATCCTGAAGAGGTTGTGCAGTACTTCCTCTCCTATGCCGAGCGCTTGAAGCCCATGGTGATCGAGTCCGAATTGGAACTCAACCGTGCTATCGACGAAGGCAAGCATGTGCTCATGGAGGGCGGCCAAGCCACCATGCTGGACGTGGATCACGGCACCTACCCCTTCGTTACTTCATCGAACCCTTCAGCGGGCGGCGCCTGCGTGGGATCCGGAATTGGCCCCACCAAGGTCACGTCCTCTCTGGGCATCATCAAGGCCTACACCACGCGCGTGGGCGCCGGACCGTTCCCCACCGAGCTTTTTGATAAATGGGGCGAATTCCTGCAGACCACAGGTGGAGAAGTGGGAGTAAATACTGGCCGGAAACGGCGCTGCGGTTGGTACGACTCCGTGGTGGCTCGCTACGCCTCCCGCGTGAATGGCTTCACTGATCTCTTCCTCACCAAACTCGATGTGCTTACGGGCATAGGAGAGATCCCCATTTGTGTTGCCTATGACGTAGACGGCACGCGCTTCGACGAGATGCCGATGACGCAATCTGACTTTCATCACGCCACGCCCATTTACGAGACCATGCCGGCGTGGGAGGAAGATATCACCAGCTGCCGTAGCTTTGAGGATCTCCCTCCCAAGGCTCAAGACTATGTGCACCGACTGGAAGAACTGTCCGGGTGCCGCATCTCCTATATCGGTGTGGGCCCTGGGCGCGACCAAACCATCACGCGCCATCATGTGATAGAGCAAGCATAAAATTAGCCTAAGCAGCCTCCTCCCGTCCCCAAACGGGGGGAGGCTTTGTGCTACCTACAGTGGGGCGAGGGGTGTGGATCGAATATGCTTCGAAAGCTCCTATGGCTGAGAAGATGCAGGTGATAGCCCTATGTGTAGTGTTTTGTTAGCAGACTCTTAAGAAACTTGTCAGCAACATGAAACGAAACCGCACGTCTGCACGATCTACCCAGTAGATACGCCGTCGCTATACCTTAAAGAAAGATAAATTTTCTATCTTGTGGCTTCGTGTTGGGTGCTATAGCATGAGTGCCAACGCTGATTATTACAGCTACGAACTGCAGGAACGCTTAGTTCACCCAAGAATGTTTCATTCTTGGTGCTTTTTCGTGTTAATCCTCTAGCTTTCCGAGGTCAATAAATTGAATCCTTCACAACCCTCCAGGCAGCGGCTCATGAGCGCCATGGCGGTACTCATGGTGCTCATGCTTGTGGTCGGCGTAGTTACGTATGGTGCCGGTACTGCAGCTTATGCTGAGGATATTGAAGATACCTCCATAGCAACGGCCTCGGAGACCGAGAGTGACAACTCTGAGGCGGCTCAAGAAACAAAGCCCAGTAGCTCACCTGCGCCCGCTCCTTCCGTGACTAAGGCGCCCTCCACTACCTCCCAAGCTCCTCAAACTAAGCCCAAGGAGACGCGAGTAGAAGAGGGATCCACAAGCGACGAGGAAACTGTAGAGACCACGTCGAAAGAAACGGACGCCGTCGAGGATGAAGCTGACTCTGAGGATGAGCCCGTTGATATGCCACCCCTGAGGACCCTGAACCGCAAGCCGCGTGCGGCAGGTGATCCCTATCAGAAGCTGTGTGGCCAGAGAGTCGGCATTCTTGTCGATGTCTCCGGTTCGACACGCGACCATGTGGGCGAATATCAGGAGGCACTTAGAGCTGTGCGAGACAATCTCGCAGGTACCGGCACGGAAGTGGGTGTGCGTCCCTTCGCTACCAAATCACCCGCCATATCTGGAAGAGGGTTCGCGCCGCGGGAGCTGAATGACGCTGGTGTAGCCGAATTCAATTCGTTTATCGATAACCTCGGCAGTGAATGGCCCCTGCAAGAGGTTGACAGTGCCTCAAACTACGATCTAGCCCTTAAGAGTGCCCTCGGTACGGGCTATGACCAAATCATTCTCATTGGTGATGGAGCCATCGAAAGCGGTAGTGCTACTGGCAAACGGGCAGGAGTCTACAGCCATCGGGTCTACGACTCCTTTACCTATGCTGACCAGCTACGCGCTCAGGGTACCCGCCTCGTGGCTCTGAAAATGGGTAACGCCGTCACCGACGGAAACGCCGTATACTGGTCTGAAAGCCCTTATAAACTAGATACCTACTTCCGAGATGCGGAAAATCCTCCCCCGGGCTTTGAACGTGGCACTCGTGGCGCGGTGAAAAAGCAGAAAGAAGATCAGCTCGTAGCGGTCGAGTGGAGCAAGGTTCAAGGCCAAGTTGGTAGCCGAACTGGTTTTGGTGATGGCCATCGCGCACCTCTTTATGTCACGTGGGTATTTAAGAGTACGACCAAATATCTCGAGCGCTTGACTGATCGTGTGGTGGAGAGTGATTATCGCGAGTTGACTGAGGATCTAGACGAACTCACTTCCGGTTGTGTCGGAACTATCAACGTGCACAAGAAGATCGTTGATGCCAATGGCAAGGTTGATAATCAAGCCGATACCGGCGGTTTCACCTTCCGCGCGGACCGTGCCCTTGTTAACGACAGGGAACAGCGTAACGTGCAGCAGTCTACCGGTAATGACGGTATGACCGAGTTCAAATACCCAGTCGCCAAAAACGGGACGGCCACCATCACGATCCAAGAGATCCTAGATGAAGGCTCTTCCTATAAGCTGCGCCCCCAGGATGTCTCCGGTAACAAGAAAGCTGTTGCTACCTGCAAAGTGATCAACGCCGGCGCCAACGTCCCCGTCAGCTATGGCAGTGGCTCCGGCCGCGTGGTGACGTCCGATGTGTCCAACAACAGCTTTAGTATTAGCGGGCTGAAGGAAAAGGATATCGTCGACTGCACAGTCCATAACACTCTCGGTGACCCTGAGCTGAGCATCGCTAAATCGGCAAGCACTGAACCTCGAGTTATCACCGGTGACGGCCAAGAATTTAAAGCCGAATACCAAGTGGACGTGAAGAATGACGGCACCGCGGAGGGAACGCCCGACAGTATTCGGGAAGTCCCCGCCGCACCGCAGGGGCTTCGTATCCTCAAGGTTGAGGTGGATCATCCCGACAATGCGGATAACTCCTTGATCAAGAAGCCTATTGAGCTCAATAAAGACGGAGCTGCGTGGGTTCTGCCGAAGAGCGCCATGAAGAACGTCCCCGCGAAGCAGACGCGCTCGGCCAAGGTCAATGTGACCTACCGTGTGGACAATGTCAATGACCTGAAGGGCAACGTGGAATGCCCGGCTGGTGGACTGACTAACCGAGTGGAGTTGGACCGCGACCATAACGCTGAAGCCTGCGTTGGTCTCTCCATTCCCAGCGTCGCGATAGCGAAGTTCCTCAACGGTGAAGATGCAGACACCCGCGAAGACGCAGCCAGCACGACTGGCGGCGGCGACACAACTATTCGCTACGACATCCGCAATGACGGAACTGCTCCGCTGGAAAGGTTCACCATTGCTGATGCGCAATTGGATCCGGATACAACAACGCCCAACGGAAAAATTGTGCCTGAAGGGCTCAAATGTGATCGCGGCGCGCAAGTAGAAAAACAAGAGAATACGGTCCGAATTGTGCCCAACCGGCCTTTGGCTCCGAACGATGTCCTCACCTGTACGTGGACATCCCAGTCACTTGCCGCAGAACCGGGGCAGTATCACGCTAACCGCGCGACAGTGATGGCTAGCTTTAATGTGCCGAAGGGCCAAATGGTAAATGGAGACCCCATTAGTTCGGTCACCGATACCAATGATGCGTGGATGTTCACCCTGCCTATCTTGACGGGAAACATGCCACTTACCGGTGGCAAAGGAGTATGGCTGTTGCTTCTTGCAGGCGTAGCTCTCGCTCTCGGTGGAAGCCTAGCTCTTCGCCGCACACCCTAGAACGCAGCTGCTAATCGCAGTGGCAACACTATTAGCTTGATTAATTAAGGAGTGACAATGGGAATCGACCGCCCTCGGTGCAATAGCGAATGATAAGGGGCACCGCCTTGCCTGTATCCCTACATTCACCTCGTGGCCGTGGGGAACAGCTGGAACCATCCCGTCGGGATTTTTCGGCGGGGCCACCCATCGCCAAAATACTAGGTGTTTACAACCGGTAGCTCCTAGTACTATCTCCAACTTTCGAAGGAATATTTATGAATAAGTTTGCACGCAGCGCCTTCGCTGTCGCAGCCTCCGGTGTGCTCGTTTTTGGCTCCGCCGGAATCGCCGCCGCACAAGAGGCCCCAGGACCCGGAGGCCCGGGGACAGGCTTCGGGCCGACTCCGCCTGAAGGGTGCGAGGGCGTCATCTGTGAGACCATGGAAGCAGCTCAGACCGAGGGCATGCAGCTCCACGTCCACAAGTACGACAACGCCACCCCCGGCGAGGCCGGTAACGGTACCAAGATTGGTGATACCTCCAACCTCGGCCAGCCGCTCGATGGCGCAACCTTCAAGGTGGAGAAGGTCAACGAAGTTGATCTGACCACCACCGATGGGCAGCAGAAGGCCGAGAAGATCGCTAAGAAGGCGGAAGACGCTCCCGATTTCACCACCACCCCCGTCGGTACCAAGACCACCAGCGACGGCCAGGCTGTCTTCGATATCGAAGAAATCGGTCTCTATCGCGTCACTGAGATCGCTGCACCGGCCGGCTACGAGGCCAGCCAGGCCGAGCCCTTCTTCGTGGCTATGCCGCTGACTGATCCGAATGACCGTCAGGGCTTCCTGCGCGAGGTGCACGTCTACCCGAAGAACAAGAAGCAGGAAGACGTCGTCTCTAAGACCGTGAACGACGCCGATACTGTCACGGCCGGCGACACCATCAAGTACGACGTTACTGCCAAGGTTCCTTCTGCTTCCGAGTTGGCCAAGGTCGTATTGACCGATGAGTACCCCGCTGACCGCTTGGAGAAGCCTGTTGTTCAGCAGGTCTCCCTTGGTAGCGGCGACACACTCACTGAGAATACTGACTACACCGTCAACACCGACACCGCCGGCAAGGTTGTTATTGCGCTGACCAAAAACGGCATCGACCAGGTCGTTGCCCTAGAGGGCGCCGAGCGTACGGTGCAGGCCAAGATTGACTTCACCGTCAAGGCGGACGCCGCTGATCAGACCTCTCCGATCAAGAACAATGCCTCGATCACCACCTCCACCGATGAGGACGATGATGGCACCACTGTTGACATCCCGGACGAGGATCAGCCGGAGACCTACTTCGGTAAGGTGAAGATCAACAAGACCAACACCGCTGGTCAGGGTATTAAAGCAACCTTCGACCTCTACACCTGTAATGCGGATAAGGAGATTGTCGAAGACAATCAGGTCACCGAGGGCATCGAGGTGGCGGCCGAGGGCACGACCATCGACGGTCTGCACGTGAACGACTACGTGAACGGCGAGGCCGAAACCACCGATCCGACCGGCTACTGCCTCGTGGAGACCGCCGCCAGCGAGGGTTACGAGCTGCTCCCTGAGCCGGTGTACTTCACCGTGAGCAAGGATAAGATTGCCGAGGTCAAGGGCGTCGACATCAAGAACGTCGAGTCCAACGCTGGCTTCGACCTTCCGCTCACCGGTGGTCGCGGTGTGACCATGCTGCTGGTTCTCGGTGGCGTGCTGATCGTGGGTGGTGGCGCTTACGCCTTCTACTCCAACCGTCGTCAGAACGCTGCTTCCTAATAGGAGCTAGCCACTACGGCTGACATCTCTTTCGGGGTCAGAGACTAAACAGACCCCACCTAAACCTAGAAATTCCTAATTTCATAGCCCAGTACCAATAACTAGTTAAGTATTAAGGAGGCGCCGTGACTACTACCGTTAATTCGGACGCGCCGAGGCCGACACAGGCACGTGCGGGGTCGCTCCGGCGCCGCCTCGTTCCTCTGATCATTATCCTTCTTGGGCTGGCAATCCTCAGCTACCCAGTGGTGGCCACGTATCTAGCGAACTCGCAGCAGAGCTCAGCAGCACAGGCCTACTCTCGGTCGATTGTGGATAACACCACTCAAGAAGAACGGGACGACGCCATTCGTCGAGCACACGAGTGGAACGAGCAGCACGCAAACGGCCCAGTGCTCGATCCGTGGCTCGCGCGAGTCGACAAGTCGAATTCTCAATACCAGGAGTATTTGAAGCAGCTCGACCTCGCCGAAGTCATGGGTCGTATCGTCATCCCGAAGATTGAATCCGACCTCCCGATCTACCACGGAACCGATGAGGAAACACTTAATCGTGGTATCGGGCACCTCTATGGCAGTTCCCTCCCCGTAGGCGGAGAATCCACGCACACCGTACTCACCGGTCACACCGGCCTTTCCCACGCAACACTGTGGGATAACCTCACCGACGTGGAAAAGGGCGACGGTATTTATCTCAGCGTCTCCGGCCAGAAAATGAAGTATGTGGTGAGCGATATTAACGTCGTTCTTCCGGACGAAACCGATCTCCTCAAGCCAGAAATTGGCGCCGATAAGATCACCCTCATCACCTGCACACCCTACGGCGTGAACTCCCATAGGTTGCTGGTAACCGGTCAACGGGCACCGTTGGACGATGAAGAAGCCAGCCAAACATTGGACAAGACCTACACACCGTGGCAATGGTGGATGTCGCTGGTCGTGGCAATCATCGTGGCCGTGCTCATCGCAATGTTTGTGTGGATCATGAAACAGCGCCGGCGCGCCGCCGGACAAGGAGAGTAAGAGTATGCCCACCACTGCTCAACACCGCCTGCACAGTATCTGCGGCTGGATCATCGGAGCACTGCTTCTCGTAGTCATGTGCGCACCACAAGCGTGGGCTGCTGATAAACCGCATCCCTCCTTAGTCGATCCCCACGCCCGCGGCGAACTCACCGTCCACAAGGCGCTCGGCGATCCGCTCACCCAATTCGGCGATCCCACCAACCCCGATGCGGACCTCAGCAGGGAACCGATCAAGGACCTGCAATTCCAGATTCGACGGATCACCGATGTGGATCTCACGACGAACGAAGGCTGGCGCGTACGCGAAGACATCTACATTGCTGACTACTTCGAAGGTGGCAGGAAAGACGACAAATTGGGCCAAGTTTACACCGCATCCACCGATGACAACGGTGCGGCACATTTCAGCGGCCTGCCCATCGGCGCCTACCTCGTCCAGGAATTGCCGAGCGCTGCACAAAAAAATTCCCTCTCTTTGGTGAGCCCTTTTATCGTCACCATCCCGACGACGAATCCCGACAACCGCAGCGAATGGACCTATAGCGTCGAAGTTAACGCCAAGGACCAGCGCATCATGGCGAATAAGGATGTCTCCGCAACGTGTATCGAGGCTGGAGACACCATCACCTATGGCATTTCCTCCACCACTCCGGCTCCCGATCACAACGGTATGATCCACCGCTTCGAGATCGCCGACCCGATCTCCCCAGAACTGGAGTTCATCAAGCTGAAGTCGAAGGTCAGCATTCAGCGGCCCGGTCGGGATCCCGAGAACTTACACACCGATGAAGACTTCTCGGTCGTGCTCACCGGCGGTGTGGCAGTGCTGAAACTCCAGGACAAGGGTCTGGAGAAGCTCGCCAAGCTCCGCAGCGGCAATCCTGAAACCACTGTCTCGTGGACCTTCGAAGCTACGGGCCCCGCCGAGGCCACGGGCCAGAAGATTCACAACCGCGGGCACGTCCTCGTCGAGGGATATCCGCAGTTCGATCCCCTCACCACTCCGGGTGTCCCCACGAACCGCGTCACCACCCAAGTCGGGAACTGCACGCCCACCACCTCGGATGTACAGACCCCAGTCACCGATCCTGAGATGCCCGGTGACACCGACGAGCCCACGACCGGTAAGCCTGGCACGGATTCCCCCGGTAGTAGCGGCGGCAGCTCCGGCCCGCTCGCCAGCACGGGTGCTAGCGTGATCGGCCTCGTGATCGCTGGTGCACTCCTCGTGGCCATCGGTACCTGGCTCAGCACCCGCCGAGGACGCTCTGAATAAGAGCGAATAAACGGATACTCGTACTGCGGCCGCTTCCCCTCACAGGAAGCGGCCGCAGTCTTATGTTCAGCGTTCCTCCCGCAACGGCGAGAGCCGAACCCCGCCCGAGAGGCGGGGTTTAGGCATCATCGGTAATAGGTGTGACGGCCTTGGCGGCCCGGCGTGCATGGGTGCGAGCCTCCTCCACCGTTTCCGCGGTGGCCAGCGCGACTCCAAGGCGACGCCCAGGATAGCTATCCGCTTTACCAAAAAGGCGTAGATCCACTTCGGGGATACTCATGGCCTCAGAAATGCCGGTATAGCGCACGGCATGGCCATCCTCAGCACCATTAATCACCGCGGCGGCACCAGGCGAGGTGAGCGTGACATCGACGAAAAAGCCCATCACGGCCCGAGCATGCAATTCGAATTCCGAGAAACGCTGCGTAGCCATGGTGACCATTCCGGTATCGTGCGGTCGCGGCGCCACCTCTGAGAAGTACACATCGTCGCCTTTAACAAAAAGCTCGACACCAAATACCCCGCGCCCTGACAGCGCATTGGTAATGCGGGCGGCGATAGAGCGCGCCAGATCACGGGTGGATTCCGACATCGGGGCCGGCTGCCAACTCTCGAGGAAATCACCGCCCGATTCGGCGCTATCGCTCGCGCGTCCAGCACCCATGCCGCCTAATTCTGCGACTTCTCCCAGCCGGGTATGGCCAATGGGTTCACAGAACCACGTGGCCTCAGAATCCGAGTAGGGGTCCTTCGAGCGCACAGTGAGGATCGTCACCTCATAGTCGAAATCCACGAATTCCTCGGCGATCACCTGCGCTGGGCCGCCATCGATGGCATCCAGCGCGTTCGCCCACGCCTGCTCCACATCCGCCATCTCTCTCACCAGAGTCTGGCCGCGGGCGGCAGTGCCCTGATTGGGCTTCACCACGCAGGGCAGTCCCACGTTGAGTACCGCCTGTTTCAACTCTTCAAGAGAAGTAGCAAAGGCGAAACGACAGGTAGGCACCCCCAGCTCATAGGCGGCGAGCTGTTTGAGTGTTTCCCGCGAATTCGTCATCTTCGTGGCGTGAGTAGACGGCACCACAGTCGAGAGCCCCTCGGCCTCAATGCGCTCGAGAGTGGCGGAATCCACCTGCTCGGTTTCGGGCACCAGATAGTCCGGGCGCACCCTATTCACGAGCTCGTAGAGCGCCTCACCATCGCGCACATCGAGCACATAGGCGGCGTGGGCCACTTGGTGGGCGGGGGCGTTTTCATAGCGGTCCACGGCGTGTACTTCTACTCCGAGCCTTTGGAAGGCGATGGCCACCTCCTTGCACAGTTCGCCGGCTCCGAGCAGCATCACTTTCGTGGCGGTATCGGAAAGGGCGGTACCGATCCAGTCTTGGGAATACACGCAGTGCCTCTTTTCCACACGGGTCGTAGGAATTAATGAGCTCTATTCTAGTGGGCGGCGAAGCAATAGGAAGAAGGCACCGACACATAACGTAGGCAGAAATTGGTCGGCGCGGTAGAGTTTAAACATGGCTTATCACGCAGATTCAGCGGATCTACCCGAGAAAGAAATCCTCACCTGGGACGGTTTCGGCCGCGCTTCCCGCGAGCTCGCCCAGACGGTTGTCAATGACGGTTTCACACCAGACATCATTGTGGCCGTCGCCCGCGGCGGCCTCGTGCCGGCTGGGGCGCTGTCCTATTCCATGGGCGTCAAGCTGTCCGACGCCATCAACGTGGAATTCTATACCGATGTGCACGAGACCTTGCCGGATCCGGTGCTGCTTGAGCCGCTGCTGGATATCGAGGCGATTAGCGATAAGAAGCTGCTCGTAGTCGACGATGTCGCTGATTCCGGCCGTACTCTTTCCTTGGTGCTCAAGCTTTTGGCCACCCACGGCGCCGATGTGCGCTCCGCGGTGCTCTACGCCAAGCCGACCAGTGAAGTAGATCCCACCTATGTGTGGAAACGCACCGCCGAGTGGATCGTGTTCCCCTGGTCCGCGGAACCGCCGGTGGAAGCCGAATAAACGGCCGCGTCACTCTTGTCCCGATTGCGCCCTGCACCCTTATACTGCGGTGCGGGGCGCTCTGCGTTGCACCTCTGAGTCGCGAACGGGCGGATAAGAGTGCCCCGCATCTTCCACGAGGGGATACGTGTATTGGTGCTTGCTCGAGCGCTCTCTACGAGGCGCTAGCGGCGGCCTAGGCCGGCGAGGGACAAGAGCTTCGCTACGGCGTATACTAGCGCGGCCGTCAATCCGATACAGCCGCCGGCGGAGAGCTGGAACATCACAGCTACCGCCAGACCACTCAAGCCCATGACTATGCCCATCACTGGTGCAAAGAGCAGCAAGGTACTGGGCCGGGTGGCGAATATGGCTACCGTGGCAGCGGGTGCGGCCAGCAAGGCGATGGACAAAATGGTGCCCACTGCCGGAATCAGCGCCACCAAGGTGAGCACGATGAGAGCGCTGATCAGCGCTTGGGTGAGGCTGCGTCGATGCGCCACTCCAAAACCGGCTGGGTCGAAAGCAAAGAACACCAGCCGCCGCCATCCTCCAGCGAGCACGAGGAGAACGCTGGCGAGCAGGATCAGCGCGAGAGTCACATCGGTGCGGGTCACGGTGAGCACGCTGCCCACGAGGAAGCTCTCCACCTTGATCGGTAGCGGCGCGAAGAGCTTATTGAGGAAATAACCCAAGGCGAAGCCGGTGGTGAGTACGATGCCCGCCGCAGATTGGGAGGTGCCCACCCGGGAGAGCGAAAACAGGGCGCCAATGGGCCAACACATCACCAGTGCGCCGATAAAGAGCGCGAGTGACAGCTGAGATTGGTTCAAGCCTAGGGCGGCACCAATAATCACGCCCACGACAGCACCGGGAAAGGTGGCGTGGGTGATGGCCTCTGCAAAAAAGATTTGCTTATTCAATAGGGCGAGGCTGCCGACCAGGCCGGCGAGCGCACCTACGACAATGAGCTCCACAATGGGAAGCATGAGAATACCGAGCATGAGTGGCTCACCTCCTTGTCGCGGTGCGGCTGCGACGATCCTGCAGCAAACGAATGAGCAGAAACACAAAGTACATCGCCACCACAGACAGTGCTACGACTGCCTGGGGCGAGATCGGTCCTAGCGGAACCAGGCTCAACCCGACGACGCCGGAGACCACCGAGATACCGATAGCGAGGGGAATCATGTGCTGGACGCGGTGCACCACCAGCCGCGCTGCGGCGCCGGGAACGATGATGAAGCCGATCACCAGCAGCACGCCGATGGCGGCGGCGGAAGCCACCACCACAGCGGCGATGGCGACGTTGATCGTGAGGTCCACGATCCACAGATTCACCCCAGCGGCCTGGGCGCCATCGCGGTCAAAGGCGGTAAACACCTGGGTGGACCAGGTGGCAATCAGCAACGCGAGTGCCAGGGCGAATACCGCGAGCGCCGTGGTGAGGCGGTCATCGGTGATCTCGAGGAGGCGACCAAACATCAACGCCTCTAGCTGCCCAGAGCGATCTCCCTTGTAGAGGGAGATGATCACGCCGAGCGAAAAGAACCCAGTGAGCACAATGGCCACCCCAGATTCGCCGACGCGGGCGCGGGAGACAAGGGTGAGCACAATGGCCACCACCACCGCCACGGCCGAGGCGGTGGGCATGATCATATCGATTCCGCCGAACACCGCTCCGGCCACCACTCCGGGGAAGATGGCGTGCACGCTGGCCTCGGCATTGAACTCGAGGCTGCGCAGGTTCACAATAACGCCCAGCACGCCACTCACTACGCCGAGGGCGAGCAACAAAATGAGGGGCCGAAACATGAAAGGGGCCATGCCCACTTGGTGAGCTAGCTCAGTCCACATAGGCCGCAACCACCTCATTCACCGGTCCGAACTGCGGGGGATTCAACAGCGCCAGAACGTTATCGCACGCCCCCTCCGCCAGTTCATAGTCGTGGGTGGAGGCGATCAGGGCCGTGCCCGTGCTCTTGAGCTCGTTGAGTAGCGTCAATAGGATCTCGCGATTAGCCGTATCAAGGCCATTGAAGGGCTCATCGAGTAGCACCAGATCGGGTTGGGTCACGATGGCGCGTGCGAGAAGCACGCGCTGTTGCTGGCCTCCCGAGAGGCTGCCGAAGTGGGAGCCGGCGCGGTCGCCGAGGCCCACCTTCTCTAGGGCAGCGTGCACCCGGCGCTTATGCTTGCCCAGCGGCTGGAAAAAACGCAGCTGGGCGAGCACTCCCATGACCACTACGTCGAAAGCAGTGACGGGGAAGGTGCGGTCAATATCAGCCGTCTGCGGCACATAGGAGATGCGGGGGGCCTGGACCTCCAGCTCGCCGGAGCACAGTCGGGCAGTGCCGATGATGCCGCGCAGTACCGTGGTTTTACCGCAGCCATTGGGGCCGATGAGGGCCAAGCCCTCGCCGGTGTTGACATGGGCGGTGACAGAATCGACAACGGTGGGGCCGCCATAGCTGAAGGAGGCGTCGCGGAGCGACACTATCATTGCAGCTGCTCCGGCAGATCGGCGACCTGGCCATCCCATGCAGTCACCAAGGTGTTCACGTTGTGCTTGATGGAGCCAATGTAGGTCTCGCCATCAGTGCCGGCCGGGCCGAGCGAATCGCCATAGAGGGCGTCATCGCCCACCACGGCCTTCACTCCGGCGGCCTTGGCGACGGCCTCGATGGACTTGGAGTTATTGGAGTTCTCCGCGAACAGCACGGTAGCGCCAGACTCCTTCACCGTCTCTGCGGCTTCGTTGATGTGGCTGGCGGTGGCGTCCTGCTGATCGGAGAAGTCGCTCAGTGCGGCGCCAATGAAGTCCACGCCGTACTCCTTAGAGAAGTAGCCGAAGGCATCGTGGCTGGTGAACAGCACTGGGTTATTCACGCTGCTGATGGACTCGCGGGTCCACTGATCCAGCAGCTCGAGCTTGGCGTTGTAGTCCTCCACCTTCTGGTGGATTTCGTCCTTCAGCTCAGTGTTGCCGCGCTCATCGGCTTCCTTTTCCAGAGCGTAGCCGATGTTTTCCACCTGAACCTTGGCGTTCTTCGGAGAGGTCCACACGTGTGGATCGTAGGTGAACTCTGCCACCTCGCCGGGCTCCGGGGCGAAGGGCCACGGGGCGACGTCCACTTGAGCGATGCCGCGGTCGATGTCATAGCGGCCGCTCTTAGACTTCTCCAGCTCCGACTTCTTATCGGTGGGTGCTTCATCCACATCGCTGGCCGTGAGCACGCCGGTGGTGACCAGCATGGTGCCAGAGAACTCACTGGAATCGATGGCCGAATCGAGGAAGTGCTCGAGATCAACACCGTTGACCATGACAAGATCAGCCTCGGAGGTCTTGACGAGCTGCTCGTGGGTCATCTCCAACTGATGCGCGGTGGCATTCGGTGCCAGCAGGCAGGTGAGATCCACCTGGGCAAGATCGAGCTGTTTCACATAGTCACAAATTTGGGTGGTGGAGGCCACCACCTTGATGTCGTCATCTGAAGATGCGGAGTCGGAACTGCAGGCGGCCAGGCCGCTGCCAAGCACGGCTGTGGACGCCACAGCTGCGAGTACGCGCCTAGAGTAGATGTTCATTGTTGTCCCATCGAGTGGAAGAAATCAGTCAAATTCGCGCCGATGCCGCCCTGAGTGACAACAAGGCGGATCTATCATCGACCTTTAAAGTTTTGCATATTGATAGCCTAAGTTCAATGCACTGAATATCTAGCTGCCGGTGTGTTTGCTCACGTACACACAAACCCCCGTCCCTCCGGATGGAGGAACGGGGGAACGATGCGGTGCGCGTATTAGGACTCGAGCGGCTGCGGCTCGATCTTCCATACCTCTTCTGCGTAGTCGCGGATGGTGCGGTCAGAGGAGAAACGGCCGGAGGAGGTGATGTTGATCCATGCCTTCTCGGACCACGCCTGCTGATCGGCATAGTCTGCGGCCATGCGGTCGCGGGTGGCGCGGTAGTCGGCGAAATCGCCCAGCAGGTAATAGACGTCCGCCGGCTCCCAGTTGTTGGAGTTCAACAGGGACCAGTGGAGATCGTGGAACCAGCCGGAGCCGGAATCGTCCAGAGTACCGTCGACAAGCGCATCGAGCACCCGCTTCAGCCCAGGCACAGTTTCATACTCGTGCCGCGGGTCATAGCTCTTGCGCAGTTCGGGAAGCTCCTCTTCCTTTGCGCCAAAGATATAGGCATTCTCATCACCCACCGAGTCGAGGATCTCCACATTGGCGCCGTCGAGGGTGCCCAAGGTGAGCGCGCCGTTCATCATGAACTTCATATTGGAGGTACCCGAGGCCTCCTTACCGGCGGTGGAGATCTGCTCGGACACATCGGCGGCGGGAATGATCTTCTCGGCGGGGGAGACGTTGTAGTTCTCCACGAACACCACCTTGATGGTGTCATTCACCGCGGGATCATTGTTCACCATACGGCCCACCTCGTTGATGAGCTTGATGATGGCCTTGGCGCGCACATAGCCCGGGGCGGCCTTCGCACCGAAGATGAAGACGCGCTTCGGCACCTCCAGCTCCGGGTTGTCCTTGATACGGAAGTACAGATCCAGCACATAGAAGATATTGAGCAGCTGGCGCTTGTACTCGTGGAGGCGCTTGATCTGCACATCGAAGATGGCGTCCGGGTCGATCTCCACGCCGCTGCGGTTGCGGACCCACTCCGCAAAGTCCACCTTGTTGGCGTGCTTGATCTCACTCAGGCGCTGGTAGATCTCCGGGGTGCCCTTCTCGCGATAGTCGGCGAGAACATCCAGCTGTCGCACCCACTCATCTGAGCCGGTGACCTCAGTGAGCAGCTGCGCCAAGCGCGGGTTGCACTGGTTGAGCCAGCGGCGCGGGGTGACACCATTGGTCTTATTGTTGAACTTCTCCGGCCAGATGTCGTGCCACTCGCCCAAGGTTTCGCGCTTGATGATCTCGGTGTGCAATGCGGCCACGCCATTGATGGAGTAGGCGGCATAGCAGGCGATCCACGCCATGTGCACCGAGTTATTAGACACCGGCGCCATGTAGTCGATGGTCTCCTGGGACAGGCCGCGCTCCGCCATGTCGATGCGGAAGCGGCGATCGATCTCGCGCACGATCTCCATGATGCGCGGGAAGAGACGATCGAAGATCGAGCACTCCCACGTCTCCAGGGCTTCGGCCAGCACCGTGTGGTTGGTGTAGGCGAAAGTCTCGGACACGATATCCCAGGCCTTCTCCCAGCCCATGCCGTGCACGTCCATGAGCAGGCGCATGAGCTCCGGGATGCCGAGCACCGGGTGGGTGTCATTGAGCTGCACCGAGTTGTACTTAGCGAAGGTGGAAAGATCGCCGTGTTGGGCCAGGTGGTTCTCCACAATCTCCTGCAGGGAGGCGGAGACAAAGAAGTACTGTTGGCGCACGCGCAGCACCTTGCCCTCGAAGGTGGTGTCGTTGGGGTAGAGCACGCGCGAGATGTCCATCACGGCTTCGCGGCCCACGATGGCGTCGGTGAAGCGCTGGGAGTTGAAGGCATCGTAGTCGAACTCCTGCATCGGCTCGGCCTTCCACAGCCGCAGGGTGCCCACATTGTCGGTGCCATAGCCGGTGATCGGCATGTCATAGGGCACGGCGCGAACCTGCATGTCGTTATAACTAATGATGCGCTGTTCGTGGATGCGGCGAATGATGAAGGGGTAGCGCTCCTCCATCCAGGAATCCGGGTGCTCGGTCTGGAAACCATTATCGAACTCCTGCTTGAACAGGCCATAGCGGTAGAGAATGCCATAGCCCACCACCGGCAGGTCTTGGGTGGCGCAGGAATCCAAGAAGCACGCGGCAAGACGCCCCAGGCCGCCATTGCCTAGTGCGGCGTCCGGCTCCTCTTCCAGCACCTCAGAGAGGTTCAAGCCATAGTTCTTGGCGGTGGCGGCGGCCTCATCGAACAACCCCAGGTTAAGCAGGTTATTCAGCAGGGCGCGGCCCATGAGGAACTCGGCAGACAGATAGTGCTGCCGGCGGCCCTTCTTATACAGCTCGGTGGTGGCCGCCCAGTTCTCAGCCAGGGCGTCCATTACCGTGGCGGACAGCCCCTGCCAGAACTCCATGGTGGTGGAATCCGTGGGGGTGCGGCCAGATACCGAGCGGATATGCCCGCCGGCTGCCTCGTGGAATGTCTGCGTCATCTCTATAAACCTTCTCTCACACTATGGGTAAATCAACGCAGACCACCTTAGCTGAGAGCCAGCTACTTGTAGAGTTGTCGCGAGCCGCAGGCCCATGGATATTACCCAGCTCACAACCTGTGACGTCGTGGAGATACACAGCAGCGCCCGCCACCACCTACGCAAGGGGCGGCAACGGGCGCGATGTGAGCTGTGGCTGATGCCTAGATCTCGTATTCCGGGTGGGCATGGCGCACCATGTCATCCCACTCCACAATCTTCTTGCGTTCGCGGCCCTCGGCTTCACCGGCGGCGCGCTCGGCGGCATCCAGGTTATGCCAGCCCGCCCAGGTGGTATAGGGCACCTTGCGTTCCTCGAGCAGCTCAATAATGGCATTCTCGCCCGGGTGGGCGGGGGCCTCGAGGGTGCCGGCCTCATAGTCCTTAAGCAGCATAGCGGTGGTTTCCTTGGCATCGGACTTGGTATTGCCGATCAGTCCCACGGGGCCGCGCTTGATCCAGCCGGTGGTGTACAGCTTCGGCAGGGGCTCGCCGGTCTCGGAGTCCAGTACGTGGCCGCCATCGTTGGGGATCACCGCGCGCTGGGAGTCGAAGGGTACATCCTTCACCTCATCGGAGCGATAGCCGATGGCGTGGTACACGGCCTGGGCCGGCCACACGGTGTACTCGCCGGTGCCGGTGACCCCACCATTGCCGTCGAGCTGCATGCGCTCGGTCTTCAGGCCGCTCACGTGCCCATCCTCGCCGAGGATTTCCACGGGGGACTCGAAGAAGTGGATGTAGAGCTTGTGCGGCGCATCTTGGGGATCACGGATGGCGTATTGCTCCAAGGTGGAGCACACGAGATCCTGCGACTTGGAGGTGCGGCGGGCCTCGATGGAGGCTTCGTCGTAGTCAATATCCTCCGGGTTCACCACAACCTCGATGGTGGGGGAGTGGTCCAGCTCCTTCAGTTCCAGCGGGGTGAACTTGGCCTGGGCGGGGCCGCGACGGCCAAAGATGTGCACCTCGCGGGCCTGGTTGGCCTTGAGGTTGTCATAGACATTGTCCGGAATCTCGGTTACGTGCAGCTCATCGCCGGTCTTTGCCAAGATGCGGGCGATATCGAGGGCCACGTTGCCCACGCCGATCACGGCCACCTGCTCGGCGTCGAGGTTCCAATTGCGCTCGAAGTCCGGGTTACCGTCATAAAAGCCCACGAACTCGCCGGCGCCATAGGCCTCGGGCAGGTCCGCGCCGGGCACCTCGAGGGCGCGGTCGCCGGTAGCGCCGGTGGAGAAGATGATGGCGTCATAGAAATCGCGGAGCTCATCGACGGTGACGGTGCTGCCCACCTCGATATTGCCGAGCAGGCGCAGCTGCGGCTTATCCAGCACGCGGTGCAGCGATTGGACGATGCCCTTAATGCGCGGATGATCCGGGGCCACGCCATAGCGGATCAGGCCGAAGGGGGCGGGCATCCGCTCGAAGAGGTCGATGGAGACCTCGTGACCGGACTTCATGAGTAGGTCAGAGGCGTAAATGCCGGCGGGGCCGGCGCCAACTACGGCGACGCGAATCGGGCGAGACATCGTATCCTTCACTTGTGCTGGTTGGGGGCGTTATCTGCGGCGTCGCCGGCGCAGAGAAAGGGTGCGGCGGCGACGCTAATCCGCATTTACCTTACGCTGGGCAAACACAAACTGCCAGTGGCCTGCGTCGTGGCGTGTCAGGCAAGCCTCACTCCGCCATGGTGTGTGTTTCGCCACAAATATAGTGTGGGTAGGTGCGTGCACTCGCCTGATATGTCCAGCGCGCACCGGTATTGTGTGTCCCAGTAAGGTTTAGCAGCCTAATCGATAGATGTACTACGTTGCCGCTAGACTTATGCGGTGAATCACATACAACGAATCACAAGCGATGTGCCAGAAGGAAAGGCTCGATTATGACCGCCGTACTGTTGAGTGCCCTTGGTGTCAATCTCGCCACCTATGATCCCACTCTTCTCGCCCAGCATCTCAACCTTAAGCCCCATTCGCTTATCGACGGCGCCCCGCAGCTGTCCACCGTGCTCGGTAGCAGCTATCCCGAGGACGCCCTGTTGTGCGGCACCGG
Organism: Corynebacterium sp. 11A; assembly: GCF_008930935.1. Classification (NCBI taxonomy): domain Bacteria; kingdom Bacillati; phylum Actinomycetota; class Actinomycetes; order Mycobacteriales; family Corynebacteriaceae; genus Corynebacterium; species Corynebacterium sp. 11A. Next base: position 88,417 of record NZ_PQMR01000007.1, on the reverse strand, counting down.
CGATCTCGATTTTGATGCCCGCGCTGCCGCCGGCCTCGGCCTGCCATTGCTCGTGCTCGCCGACGCCCCCGCCGCCACCATCGAGCTGGCCACCAAAAAAGCAGCCGACCATCACGCGCCCGCTGCCGCGGTGTTCGCGTCGGGCGAGGAGGCCTCTATTAATAAGGAGGAGTTGGTTGCTACGGAGCCGGTGATGAGCCCCGAGCTCTTCGAGCACTCCCTGCTGCAGCAGGCCCGCGCCATCGGTGCGCGGATCGTGCTGCCCGAGGGCGATGATGATCGCGTGTTGCAGGCCGCCGCGCAGCTGCTCGCCGCCGAGGTGTGCGAGCTGACCATTCTGGGCGATCCGGAGGATATTTCTTCCCGCGCCGCCGCGGCAGGGCTCGATCTCTCCCGCGCCGAGCTGGTGAATCCGCTCACCACCCCCCGCGCCGAGGACTATGCCGCCGAGTTTGCTCAGCTGCGCGCCAAGAAGGGCGTGACTATCGAGCAGGCCCGCGAGCAGATGAAGGACGTCTCCTATTTCGCCACCATGATGGTGCACTGCGGCGATGCCGATGGCATGGTCTCGGGCGCGGCTCACACCACCGCCGAGACGATTCGTCCCGCCCTGCAGATCATTAAAACCACCCCGGATGCCTCCGTGGTCTCCTCCGTGTTTTTCACGGTGCTGCCCGGACGGATCTGGGCGGTGGGCGATTGCGCGGTGAACCTGAACCCCACCGCCGAGCAGCTGGGTGAGATCGCCGCGATTTCTGCCCGCACCGCCCGCCAATTCGGCCTCGATCCCAAGGTGGCCGTGCTGTCCTATTCCACCGGCTCCTCCGGTGCCGGCCCCGATGTAGATCGCGCCATTGCTGCCGTGGAGGCCGCCCGAGATATCGACCCAGAGCTGCGCATCGATGGTCCGCTGCAGTTCGACGCCGCCGTGACCGCCTCCGTCGCTGCCAAGAAGGCCCCAGATTCCCCGGTGGCCGGCGCGGCGAATGTGTTGATATTCCCTGATCTTGAGGCGGGCAATATCAGCTACAAGGCTATCCAACGCACCGCTGGCGCCCTGGCCGTGGGCCCGGTGCTCCAGGGGCTGAACGCACCCGTCAATGATCTTTCCCGCGGCGCGACTGTGCCCGATATCGTCAATACCGTGGCCATTACCGCCATCCAGACCGGAGGACACCGCTAACTATGAGCTACTCTCTCGTTCTTAACTCTGGCTCCTCCTCCATCAAGTTTCAGCTGGTGGATCCCGCCTCCCACGCCCAAGATGAGCCTTTTGCCTCTGGGCTGGTGGAGCAGATCGGGGAGGACTCCGGCCGCGTCACCCTCAAACACCTGGGGGAAAAGCATGTGGTGGAGGCACCGATTCCCGATCACTCGGTGGGGCTGAAGCTGGCCTTCGACCTCATGCGCGAGCATGGCTGCGGCATTGAGGATGTGGACATCTCCGCAGTGGGCCACCGCGTGGTGCACGGCGGGCTGGTGTTCTCCCAGCCGGTGATCCTCACCGATGAGGTCATCAGCATGGTCCGCGATCTCATCCCGCTCGCCCCGCTGCATAACCCGGCCAATATCGACGGCATCGAGGTGGCACAGTCGCTGCTGCCGGACATCCCGCACGTGGGCGTGTTCGACACCGGTTTCTTCCATTCGCTGCCGCCCGCAGCCGCCCTCTACGCCATCAACAACGAGGTGGCTGGCGAGTATGGGGTGCGCCGCTATGGCTTCCATGGCACCAGTCACGAATATGTGTCGCAGCATGTGCCGGCGTTGCTCGATAAGCCCGCCGATATGGTCAATCAGATCACCCTGCACCTGGGCAATGGTGCCTCCTGTGCGGCTATTCGCGGCGGGCTGGCCATCGACACCTCCATGGGGCTGACCCCGCTGGCCGGTCTGGTGATGGGTACCCGCTCGGGTGATATTGATCCCGGCATCGTCTTCCACTTGGCCCGCCAGGCGAATATGAGCATCGATGAGATCGATGAGCTGCTCAACCGCAAGTCCGGTGTGAAGGGCATCGCTGGGGTGAATGATTTCCGCGTGCTGCGCGAGCGCATCGAAGAAGGCGATGATGACGCCTGGCTGGCCTACAATATCTACATCCACCAGCTGCGCCGCTATATCGGCTCCTACATGGTGGCCTTGGGCCGCGTGGACGCCATTACCTTCACTGCCGGTGTGGGAGAAAACGACAAATTCGTCCGCGCCGATGCGCTAGAGAACCTCGAGTGGTTTGGCATCAAGATCGATCCCGAGCGCAATGAGCTGCCGAATGACGGCCCGCGTGAGATCTCTGCCGATGATTCTCAGGTGAAGGTTTTTGTGGTTCCCACTAACGAGGAACTCGCCATCGCCCGCTACGCAGATCAATTGGCGCAGAACAGCTAGCACCAAAAAGCACTGTGGCGGTACCGAAAGGGTACCGCCACAGTCGTGTATTTAGCTGTGTTCTTGGGTGTGTAGCTTGAATAGGCCATTGGCCCAGAACATGCAGGAGAGGGCGAGCATGATGCCCAGTACTCCCCCCATGCTGAAGAGGCCAGTGACCACGATAAACCACACGGAGCAGACCACCGTCAGCAGCGCAGAGAATCTCACTGTCAGGCACATTGCTCGGAGGAAGCGCGTGGTCGACCACCCAGTGATGGACAGATACAGGGAGTACACAATGAGTGCGGTGACGCTCAAGCCCGCGAGAAGAAAACACACGGAATAGGGCAGACCGCCGTTGTGGACCTTGCTGGCTGTATCCAGCTCTTCTTTTACCGTGATGGCCGCAGAAATACTAAGCAGGGCGCAGGCCAGGGCGAAAAAGGAACCTGAGATGAGTGGCCCTTCACGTAGCATCGGCTAAACGTTCTCCTTGTGGTTCTTGGAGGATAGCGAGTATCCCAAACGGTTGAGTATCCGAATCGCCCTGTGGCGCGTGGTTTCCGGAGGTTGCTTTCGGTAGTGAGCTAAGTCAAACATTACCTGTGGGGGATGCGAGAGAATCCGGCGTGGCCTGTTGGTTTCCCCTCTATGGGGTGGTGCGGCTGTGCCTATCCACGGGCCGCCTCGTGGCCTCTACAGCCAAGTGGTGGGGCGCACTTTATTGGCCATGTCGATGAGCTCATAGCGATGCAGGGTGTGGTGGGCGCTGCGGGCCAGGCCGCGGAGCCAGCGAGCAAGGCCGTAGCGCAGACCGGTTTGGGTGAAGGGGTCGTCGAAAAGCTCATTGGGCGAGCATGCCTCACTGAGGTCATTGCTCCGCAGCCAGTAGAGCCCGGCGGCCGTGACTGCAGCCTGGAGCTGTAGGTAGCGGGGCTCGTTGGTGGGGATCTGTTCCAAGCGGCGGGCGGCGCGGCGGATGGCGGACTCGGTGGACTCCCCAGAAATGAGCATCATGATGGTGCTCAGCTGCGCCATACGCTGATGCCGTGAGGCCTGCGGTACCCGATCGAGCGCCGCCACCGCCAAGTTGGTCTGGTCCTCGGCATAGAGCTGCCGGGCCAGGCCGAAGGCCGAACTCACCGTAGTGGGGTTGGTGGCCCACACCAGTTGATAGAGCTGAATAGTGTGAAAGCGCAGCTTCGCCGGCACGCTCGTGACATAGTTCCAGTCATCGCTAATGGAGCTCATCTGCTCCGGTGTCACCTCCGCCGCATCGGGGCCGAGGAGCGCGGCCTTCAGCGCGGTGTCGCTGAGCAGGGCGACATGGTCGTGGGAGCTTTCCTGCAGCAGCATGTCATTGACCGCCGCCAGCGCCAGCTTCGGCGCCGGCTCCCCGGGCAGGATGTGCAGCACTTGGTTGAAATGCCGTTGTGCGGCCAAGAGATCCCCGGTGAGCATGGTGGTCACCCCAGAAAACCACTGGTGGCGCCAATCGTTGCCGAGTCGTTCTTCCAGCGACTCCAGCCAGGATTTCGCCTCGTCCCGGAAACCCAAGTCCAAAAGGGCGCGCACCACCCCGAGGGGGATCTCGGTGGAGTGTTCATACTCGCTAGACTGCATGGCTTGGTGGAGGGTCTCCAGGGTCTCTGTGGGCTCGGAATAGGAGCTACCCGAGAGCAGCGCCGCCCCAGGATCGGAACGATCAATCAGTGGCACCGGTAGCGCCGAGATCACCTCGTCCGGGGTGATGCGCACCGTGCGGTCCACGCCATCAATGAGCTGATCGGTTTGGAACACCAGATGCTTGGTGCCGAAGGTTGTACGCTGCGGGGAAAAGGCCGAATGGTGCGAGGGGTATTGGATGTCATCGCGAATGGCGAGGATTTCCCGCAGCACACCATAGAGCTGGATTTCCAGCTGGGAGATGTCCGTGAAGCGCTGGGCGGGATCCTCGTGGGTACAGCGCAGCAGCAGCCGGTAGAAGCTCAAGTAGCGGCGCAGCAGCGGTTCCGCGGTGGGGGAGGGGATCCCTGGCTCGTACACGCCCTCGCTCATTGGCAGGGGCAGTGTGAGCGCGGCCAGGGTGCGCCCGATGGTGTAGATGTCCGAGGCCACCGATGGCCCCTCGGTGGCGACCTCGGGGGCCTGAAAACCCTTGGTGCCATAGATATAGCCGAAGGCCCCGATGCCGGAGACCGCGCCGAGATCAATGAGCTTGACTTGGTCCTCGGCGACGATGATGTTATCCGGCTTGAGGTCGTTGTACACCACGCCGCGGGAGTGCAGATAGGCCAGCGCCGGCAGCACTTCGAGGATATAGCCGATGGCCACGTCGATATCGATGGTGCCGCCGGAGCGCTTCGCCCGGTCCCGCAGCGAGGGCCCGCCCACGAACTCCATCACAATGAAGCCGCCATCCACCCGCGGATCGTCGATGAAGTTGAAGATCTTCACAATCGCCGGGTGGGTGATATCCGCCAAGAATTCGCGCTCGGCCTCGGCCACCCCCTGCGAGGGGTGCGAGGTCTCCACCATCATGCCTTTGAGCACCACCCAGCGGCCCGAGACGTTGCTGTCCTCGGCGAGATACACCCAGCCCATGCCGCCGTGGGCGATCACGCCCAGCACGGTGTACTGGTTGGCCACCACATCGCCGGGGCTGAGCGCGGGCGGCTCGGTGCCGTTGGCGATGTCCTCGCTGGGGTCAATGAGGGCTCGTTCGGGATCGTGCAAGGGCACGAAGGGAAGTTGCACCATGCCCTCGGCCACCAGCCGGCCCACACGGGTATGGGTGCGCCGCTCGCGGAAGGTGGACAGCGCCTCGCGGCGGCTGCGCTCAGAGGGGTCGTCCTGCACTTTGGTGGGGGCGGTGGGCTGATTCGGCCCATCGCGCAGCGCCCCGAGGTCCGCGAGCAGCGCCTGAATGGAGCTATCGGAATCGAGCTCCTGCTCCTCCTCGCCATCGTCCGCGAAGGGGTCAAAGGGCACGGCCTCGGTGCCCATGACGGGATAGTCTTCATCGCTCATCAGCGTTCTCCCTCCTCATCCACATAGTGGGGCGTGGGCGGAGACACCGAGGTTTGGTAGGGGCCGAGGGTCTGCGCATACATGTCTTGCCACGTGCCATCGCTGATAATGCGCTCGATCGTGGAATTGACTTGCCGCACCAGCCCCGTGGTGTCGTGGCCTTTCTCGGCCGGCGGGATGCCCACCCCATAGCTTTCCTTATCAATGGGCCGGCCCACGATCTCCGTGGTGGGGTCTTGCGCGGCGATGCCGGCGAGAATCGAATCATCCCCCACCACGGCATCCACCTGGTCCTGTTGCAGGGCCACGAGGCAATCCGCCCAGTTCCGCACGCGCAGAATATCGGCATTGGGCGCATAGGTGCGGGTGTGCTGCAGTGCCGTGGACTCGTCCACTACGCAGACGCTGCGCCCATGGAGTGAGTCCACCCCCGTGGTACCGGAGCCCTTGTGCACCAGCACCCGAGTTTGGGAGGTGAAATAGGGCGCCGAGAACTCCACCTTCCCCTGGCGTTTGGGGGTGATCGTCATGGTACGGATCACCATGTCCACGGTGCCGCTATCCAGCGCCGAGACCCGATCAGAGGCGTCGATGAAGCGAAAATCTACGGCATCGGGATCGTCGAAGATATCGCGGGCGATCTCCCGCGCGAGGTCTATCTCGAAACCGGAGAGTTCCCCCGTGGCGGGATCGCGGTAGGAGAGCAGGTTCTGGGATTGGTCTACGCCCACGATCAGATAGCCGCGCTGCACAATGTCCGGAACGCGCTCCTCGGGGGTGCGCTTATCGGGGCGCAGGGAGGCAAAGCTCTCGGCCTCGTCTACCTGCACCGGCGGCTGGCTGCCGGCCTTTTCCCACTGGGCGCCGGCGGGAAAGGAGCGCTGTTCATGCGCCAGCTCCTGCACCCACGTGGGGGCGGGGTTGCGCTCGGGTTCCACATCGGAGCACCCGGCGATCCCGGCGCTCAGAACAAGGCCCAGCGCCAGAAGGCGGCGGTGCGGTGCGGGCGGGCGCATCAGAGGAACTCCAAGAGTCGGGGGCGAATACCTATCCACACCAGTACCACAGAGAGCACGGAGCAGATACTCACCATGATGGCGAGCAGGCGGGTGGCGCGCAGGCCATCGGCAATATAGTCGCGCATGGTGGCGCGGGCATCGCTGATGAGCGTGGAGAGGTTTGCATCGAGCTCATCGAAGGCGGTGGCCGCGGAGCGGGGATGATTACCGAGGGTCACATCGAGGGCGGTGTCATAGTTGCCGGAGGACTGGGCGTCGCGCAGCCGCTCGTGATACACCCGCCACTGCTCCACGGACTGCTCGGCTCGGTTGGTGGCCATCTGATCTTGCGCGGAGTCCAGCAGGGGCGAGGAGCGATAGCTGTCGATCGCGTTATCGATGCGGTCCATGCTGGCATAGAACAGAGTGGCATTATCGGCCACGGATTGGCGCCGCACCAACGCCAAGGTTTCTTTGGTGCGGGCCTGCTGCGCGGCGATACGCGCATTGGTTAATTCACTCATCGGCCCGGCCGCTTTATTAAAGCCCTGCTGCCCAGCATTCCACGTGGCCCAATTGGCCGATCCCACCCACAGCAGTGCGGCGAGCATGAGCACGGTGGCAGCGGCAAAACCACGGTTGAGGATGCGGCGGGTGCGGTTATAAAGCCACGCCTGCGCCAGCACCAGCAGCACAAACGCAGCCACCAGCCCAGAGATCGGCACCCATTGGGGGCGGGTGAGGTCCTGCTGCTGCTCGGCCACCGTGGCCGAGGTGAGCTCGTAGAGCCGCGAGGCATTGGGTAGGATCTCGCTGCGCATGAGGCTCGAGGCCTCGGCCAGATAGGCCGTGCCCACTGGGTTACCCATGTTGTAGTTCGCTCGGGCGGTTTCGATCAGCCCGGTGTAGACCGGCAGTTTCTGATTGATAGCGGCCAGCAGGCGCATTTCCTCGCTATTGCTATCGCGTACCTCCCCCATGGTCTGCGCCGCGGCGATACTGGCCTGCGAAATCGCATCATTGTAGCGCTCCCGCACCCGCGGCGATCCGGCGCGATTCTCCACAAAGCCGGTGGTGGCGGAGGTATCGGCGATGGAGAGCGAGGTATAGAGATTCAGCGCCGAATAACTCATGGGCTCCACATGGTCGAGCAGCTGATTCAGATCGCGCTCTTGATCCTCGGAGGAGCGCGCGATCGACAGCCCCGCCGCCAGCAGCGCCACGCTGAGGATGACGCACATCAGCGTCATAAGCCCAGGCGGGGTGCCCACGAAGCGAATAAAGCGCCGCAGTTGCAGCAGCGGCACATCCACCAATTCGCGGGTGACGTCGGCGAATCGCCGTTCGGCGGGTTCTGGCTGATCGAGCCAGGCATCGCCTTCGCTTGTCGACGTCGCCCTCAACTCCGTGACAGCTTCTGCCACGCTGTCACCCGTGGGGCCGGCTTTCTGGCCCGTACCGGAAAGAGTCATGTCCACAAGTCTAGCGAGGATATCTCGCCATACCCAGTACTCGAACTACACTCGCGAACATGGATGGAGACGGAAACGGTTGGAGCCTTGCCCCCGATGGCTCGCGGCGCTGGGGACTCTTTGGCGCGGCGGGGCTTTTTCTCATTGCCTCGCCCCACACCGCGCCCCGGGTATTGCTGCAGCACCGCGCCCAGTGGACGGCCGAGGGCGGAACCTGGGCCCTGCCGGGCGGGGCGCGGGATTCCCACGAAACCGCGGTGGCGGCCGCGTTGCGTGAGGCTCGCGAGGAAACCAGTATCGATACCGCGCAGGTGCAGGTGGTCGACGCCATCACCACGGCGGGGCCGTATGTGTCTGGCTGGAGCTACACCCAGGTGCTGGCCACCTGCCCGCAGCCGCTGCCCACCGCCGGCAATGAGGAATCCGTGGAGCTGCGCTGGGTGCCCTTGGCCGCGCTGGAGTCCTATCCGCTCATGTCGGCCTTCGCGGAGTCGCTTCCCTTGATGCGTTCGGTGATCGCTGCCGGCGGGATGGCGTCGACAAGCTAAGGGCAGCCCTAGCACTGCGGGCGGGGCTGTGCCACACTGTGCTACATGATTGAAGTAACTGGGCTGAGCAAACGCTATGGCTCCACGCTGGCGGTGGATAATCTCACGTTCAGCGTGAAGCCTGGCGTCGTTACCGGATTCCTGGGGCCAAATGGCGCCGGCAAATCCACCACGCTGCGCATGATTCTGGGACTGGATAGCCCCAGCTCTGGGCAGGCCACGATCAATGGGCGCACCTACGCCGAGCTAGAGAATCCGCTGCGCACGGTGGGCTCGCTGCTGGATGCGAAGGCGGTGCACCCCAAGCGCAGCGCGGCGAATCACCTGCGCTGGATGGCGGCCTCCAATGGCATCGATACCCGCCGCGTCGACGAGGTACTAGGACTCGTGGGGCTGAGCGATGTCGCGGGCCGCAAGGCGGGGGGCTTTTCCCTCGGTATGGCACAGCGCCTGGGTCTTGCCGGGGCGCTGCTGGGCGATCCGGAGTATCTCCTGCTCGATGAGCCGGTCAATGGCTTGGATCCGGAAGGTATCCGCTGGGTGCGCACCTTCCTGCGCTCCCTGGCCGAGGAGGGCCGTACCATCCTCGTCAGCTCCCACCTGCTCTCCGAGATGTCCCAGACCGCCGATCACCTGCTGGTGATTGGTCGCGGCCGGCTCGTCTCGGATTCCCCCACCGAGGACTTCATCCGCCAATCCGCGCAGTCGACGGTGCTGGTGCGCACCGACCACCCGCAAGAATTGGCCGCCGCGCTGCAGGAGGAGAATGTCCACGCCGAGCGCTCCCACGACCCCCACGGCCGAGAGATCCTGGTGGTGCAGGAGACCACCACCGATGTGGTGGGCGGGCTGGCCTACTCCATTGGGGTGGCCGTGCACGAACTCACCGAGCAGCGAGGCTCCCTCGAGGATGCCTTCATGCGCAGCACCGGCGACTCCGTGCAATACCAATCCCACACCACCACCGCTGCGCCGCAGCGTCCGGAAGGGGAGATCTAAACCATGTGGAATGCCATTCGTGCAGAGTTCATCAAGCTCATCACCACTAAGTCCTTCTACATCACCTCGCTGCTCTATGTGCTCATCGCCGCCGGTTTGGCCGGTATGTCGGCCTATGGCACACGGCAACTAGCGCAGAATCCCGAATTTGCTGGATCCGAGGTCGAGTTCATCGTCGAGCCCCGCGGCCTGATCTTCACTCTCGATGTCGTTGCCGCCATCGTGATGGTCCAGGCGGTACTCATGGTGACCTCCGAGTACAGCCGCAATCAGTCCACTGCCACCTTCACCGCCATGCCGCGCCGCTGGAGGGTGGCCGCGGCCAAATGCGTGCTCTACGCCGTGGTGGTGGCGATCCTCTCATTCCTCACCCTGATCCTTGTCCTCTACGTGGGCAAAATAATGGGCGGCGAGGCCGCCAGCTCCATGCAGATCTGGGGCGATGACTACGTCCAGCACGCCCTCTGGGCCAAGCCGGTGGCGCTCGTGTTGAGCATCGTTTTTGCCATGGGTTTCGCCTGGTTGCTGCGCAACACCGCCGGCGCCATGTTGGTGGTGCTGGTATGGAGCCTCGGACTCGAGCTCATCCTCGGAAATATGCTGCCGCGGGTGGGTACCTATATCAGCGGCTACGGCCCCTTCAACCATCTCACCGCCTTCCAGACCACCGAGCCCGTCGTCGAGGGCCCGGATTGGGACCCGATTCTCAGCGGCCTCTACTTCGCTGTCTGGGCCGCCGTGATCCTCGTGGCAGGGCTACTGGCGATGAAGAAGCGCGACGCCTAGTTCAGCAGCACATACAGCGCCACCACCGCGCCGGGCAGCGCCAGATAATAGGCCAGCACCGCCGCGGTGCTCAGCGCCGGGTGCGGCTGGGCCACCCCAGCCAGCCAGATGGCGAAACGAATAATGCCGTCCGTGGCCGGCGGGATGAGCATCACCAGCAGCACCCCGACGAGGTTGAAGAGCACATGCACCAAGGCCACCTCGAGGCCCGTGGCCCCCGCCGGCCCCTGTACCGCGAGCGTGGCCATGAGCGTGGTGAGCGTGGTGCCGATATTCGCCCCGAGGGTCAGCGATAGCGCCTCCCGGGTAGTGATGGAGCGCACCGCGGCGAAGGGCACGATTGAGCTGGTCACCGTGGACGAGGAATGAATCAGCGCCGTCAGCGCCGCCCCGGCCGCCACCCCAGTGGCTTGGGAATCGCCCAGGGCCCGCTCCATGAGCGTGCGGGTGGCTTGGGCCATAAGCACATGCAGCTGCCGAGTAGTCAGATAGACAGCGCTGAGCAGCAGCGCCGCCCCCAGCACAAGCACCACCCACGGGGCGGCATGCGCGCCGACAAGCGCCCCGGCAGCACCGCGGGTGCCCACCAATTCCACGAGGGGATCGCTGAGCCGACGCACGAACTCAGCGGTGGGGATTTCCTGGTGGGAGCCCTCGTGGAGGATCTGGGTGCTCAGCCAGTGGCTGCTGCGCTCCAAGGGGTGAAAGAGCAGCTCGAGGGGGAAAAGTACCGCCACACTGGCGCTATTAAAGATGCCCTGCACATTGGCGGTGGCGAAGGCGCTCCGAAACTCCACCGGCGAGCGCACAAAACTCAAGGCCACGATCGCGGAGGTCATCGAGGTGCCAATATTCGCGCCCATGATTATCGCGATCGCCAAAGGCAAAGGCACCACCCCAGTGGCCACCGCGGCCACGGTCACCGTGGTGATGGTGGTGGAGGATTGCACGACCGCCGTGGCGGCGATACCCAGGCACAGCCCCACCACGGGGTGTGCGGCCACCGCGACCAGGGTGGCGATGGTGTCGCGGGAGAGCATCGAGGTGGCGTCGCCAAGCAATGCGAGCGCAAAGAGGAGCAGCACCACAGCCCCCGCTACGCCCGACCAGCGCACCGCCATGCCCAAGAGGGAGGGCGCGAGAACATCGGAATCGGAGGTGGTGATCCGCGGATTGCGGGGATGAGTGGTGCCCGGCAGCCGGGTGGGTGAGTCAGCTGCCACCTCGTGAATCCTCCTCCTGCGCTGCCGATTGCTGTGACCTCAACATTAATGGGGGCTGGTGGGAAGCCCTAATTTCCTCCCCCTATGCCAAACCTGAGGTGAGCTTGCAGGCATTATCCAGATACTTGCGCCAGAAACCGCGGGTAGACCACTCCTCGAGCTCAATCTGCGAGGAACTGGCGATGTAGCTATCGGCCAGCTCGCTGAGCCGAGTGGTGAGCGAGCCGCGCGCCACCATCAGCGAGATCTCGTAGTTGAGGTTGAAGCTGCGCATATCCATATTGGACGAGCCCATCACCCCGATGGCATCGCGGTTGGAGGAGGCGGGATCGGCCACCATGAACTTCGAGTGCAGCACATAGGGCTTGGGATAGGTGTGGATGCGCACCCCGGCCTCCAGCAGGGCCTGGTAGTAGCTGGACTGGGCGTGGTGGACGATGAAGTTATCGGCACGCTCGCTGACCAACAGATCCACCTGCACGCCGCGGTAGCAGGCGCTGGTAATGGACTCAAAGAGGGACTCGTCGGGGATGAAATAGGGCGAGCACAGGATCAGCCGCTGCTTAGCGTGGTGGGCGATGGAGTTAAAGAGGCGCAGATTCGGCGAGGTGGGAATACCCGGGCCGGAGGGCACCAGCTGCAAAATATTGATATCCGAGTCCGGTTCCTCCGGCAGCTCCGGGCTGGGTTTTTCCTCTAGCACGTTCAGCGCCTCGCCGGTTTCGAAGTACCAGTCCATGGCGAACACAGCGCGCAGCGAGTTCACCACCGGCCCCTCGAGCTCCACCATGAGATCGATCCAATGGCGATCGGCCTCAATATTGGCGTCCAGTAGATAGCTGGTATCGATGAGGTTTTGCGAGCCCATGAAGGCCACCTCGGAATCCACGATCACCATCTTGCGGTGATTGCGCAGATCCGGGCGACGCCAGCGACCAAACCAGGGCCGCAGCGGGAGCATCACGTGCCACTCCACCCCGATGGAATCCAGCCTCTTGCCCAGCCGCATATAGCCGGGGTACTTCCACGAGCCCACGTGATCAAAGAGCAGCCGCACCTTCACCCCGCGCTGGACGGCGCGTTCGCAGGCGCGGAAGAACGGATCCGTGGTGTCATCCCAGGCAATGATGTAGATCTCGATATGCACATACTCGCTGGCATTATCGATGGCCTCGGCCATGCGGCGCAGGCTGTTGTAATAATCCGGCAGCAGCCCCTTGGTGGTGCCGGTGACGGCGGGGATATTGGTGAGTCGGCGATTGAGCTTGACTATGGATTCCAGCTCCGGGCTGAGCGTGGTGTGCTGCGGATAGTCGGGGGCCTCGGACTGCACGGCCTCAATCGATTGATTGGCCTCCTGCTGCAGCCGGTGACGGCGGCGGTTGATATAGGCCGAGCCCATGAGCAGAAACAGCGGCAGACCCACGATGGGCAGCACCAGAATGATCAGCAGCCACGCTGTCGATGCTGCGGGACGACGTCCTTCCGGCACGATGCCGATGGCCAAGATACGGATGGAGTAGTCGATGATCAGACCCGCCGTCTGCCACCACTCCAAGTGCACGCTAATCACACTCTGCGCCCCCGCTAGTCATAATCCACCACCACAGGCACGTGATCCGAGGCGCCTTTACCGGCGCGCTCCTCGCGATCAACAAAACCGCTGCGGGCGCGGGCCACCAGCGCGGCGGTGGCCACCTGAAAGTCAATGCGCATGCCCTCGTTCTTGGGGAAACGCATGGCCGTATAGTCCCAGTAGCTATAGTCGCCCTCGCTAAAACGGCGGGAGGTTTCTTCCACCCCCTCGCTGCACAGGAACTCGAAGGCGTGGCGCTCTGGTTCGGTGAGATGGGTTTTGCCCGCGAAGAAGGAAGGATCCCACACATCGCTATCGCGGGGAGCGATATTGTAATCGCCCACGAATACCGCCGGGGTGTCTAGGCTGTGGGCATAGGCGCCGAGGGTATAGAGGAAGCGCAGCTTGTAGTCATAGTGCGGGTGGGCGATCTCGCGCCCATTGGGCACATAGAGGCTCCACACCTCCACACCGCCGCAGCTAGCACCGATCGCGCGGGCCTCGATATCCTGCGGCTCCGCAGGATCATTGTGATAGCCGGGCTGCTGCGGGAAGTGGGTGCGCACATCCGCAATGCCCACGCGGGAGATCAGCGCCACGCCGTTCCACTGATTGAGCCCATAGTGCGCCACCTCGTAGCCGGCCTCGGTGAAGGGATCGGTGGGGAAGGCCTCGTCTTTGACCTTCGTCTCTTGCAGCGCGAGCACGTCCACGTCGTGGCGCTGCAGAAAATCCACGGCACGCTCGATGCGCGTGCGCACGGAGTTGATGTTCCACGTGGCAATTCGCATGCCCACTACAGTAGTCGTTGGAACAACTGGGGGTAATCCGACGTTGCAAGGGATAAGAACGGAGATTCGCGCCGTCTTCGGCGGTGCCTCAACCAAGGAGTGATGTGGTGTTCATGGAGGATGAGTACCTACGTACTCAGCAGCTGCAGCAGCCGCGGCGAGGCTTTCCTTTCGCGGGTGTGCGCGATGCCATGAGCCCGCCGGTGGCCTATTCCGAGCTGGAGCGCTACCAGGCCTTCGGCCCGGGCCGAAATCGCGGCCGCCGTGATACCTACTGCGCCCCGGTACTGCGGCGTATGGCCGCGCACGCACTCGATGCCGCAGGCGTCACTCTGGCGCTGCTGGCCATGCTTCTTGTCGTGTCCACCGGCAGTGTCAGCACCGTCGCTCTCTTGAGCGTCCTGCTCGGCTGGCCGGCCGCCTATTATCTCTATCAGGTGGCCGGCGATGTCTGCGGCGGCAGCGTGGGCAAGCGGCTACTCGGTCTGCGGGTGGTGGCCCCGGCCGCCCTGCCGGTGAGTATCACCTCTGCTTCTCGACGCAACCTGTGGATCTTGCTCAACTACATCCCCATCGCCGGCCCGGTGGCGGCGCTCGGTGTGGCGGGATGGCTCGGCGCCGATGCCGCCACCGATGCCTTCGGCATGGGGCCGCACGATCGCAGCGCCGAGCTGCGCGTCATCCGCCCCGACTAGCCCCTAGCCTCTGGTCTCCAAGCTCTGTGGCATAGCGGTGGCGGTGATGTTCGATGAAGCCGAGCCGCTCATAGAGCCCGATACCGGCGGTATTGGAGGCGATCACCTGCAAATAGGCGTCTGTGGCCCCATTCTCCGCGCCCCAGTGCAGCACTGCGCGTCCGAGCTGGGTGCCTAGCCCGCGGCGGCGCCACGCATCCTTGACCTCCACGGCGGAATAGCCCAGCCAGCGCCGCCCATCCGGGGATTCGGTGATGGTGGCACGGGTAATCGCCACCGTCTGCTCGCCCACGCGGATCTGGGCGAATCCCATGTGCCCCTCGATTTCTCGCATGAGTAGCTCCAGGGCGTGCACCGGCAGCGCCTGGCCGCGGAAATGATATTGCTCCAGCCAGGCCGCATCGGGCTGCTCCTCCACGCTCACCGTCATGCCCGCGGGGAGTGTCGGTGGAGTGTCGGTGTCGTAGTCGTTGAGCGAGCGGCTCATCACAATAATGTCCGGCCCCAGCTCCCAGCCGGGCGGCTGGCAGAGCCTTTCGGCGTTGCGGGCGATACGCTCCGGCAGGTGCACCCGCACCGGCAGCTCGTGGCGGGCATAAAACTCGCAGATCTCCGCCAGCGGCGGCAGGCTAAACCCGGCCGCCGCGCCCAGCGGGGTGGCGGAATTGGAGCGCTCGGTAATGCCATCGCCGGCGCGCATCAGCCACTGCCCGTCCTCGCTCCAGGCGTGCTCGATGCCCGGGAACGCGAGGGCGGTGGCGTGCTCGATGGCGCGGATATCGGAGTTCATCACCCGGCGCGGGCTGAGCACTTTCAGGATTTTCACCAGGGAAGCGTCGATAAGCACTGTCGGCGCAGAGGACGGCAGCCCGCCTACTGACTGGGGGCGCAGGATCAGCGGCTCTAGGCTCACCACATGCCCGATCACATCCGTCAGATGCCCGGGCGTGTTGGGGATGCGGCGGCGCACAATCACCCGATCGCCCACTGTGGGGGCGCGGCCACTAAAGGGGAAACTCAGCATTAGTTGTCGAAACCGAAGGGGTCGGGGTCGGTGCCGGGCAGCCAGGTGCGGCCCGCCTCCGTCCAGCCATTGCGCTTCACCATCTTCTTCGCGGCACGCTTATTCCGGCCGATGAGCATATCGGTGTAGACGTAGCCATCGAGATGGCCCACCTCGTGCTGCAGGAGGCGTGCGAAGAAGCCATAGCCTTCTACCGCGATCTCCTTGCCGTTTTCATCGAGGCCGGTGACCCGCGCCCAATCGGCGCGGCCGGTGGGGAAACCCTCGCCCGGCAGGGAGAGACAGCCCTCATCCTCGGAGCCATCCTCGGCAGGCATGGTCTCCGGGATCTCGGAGGTTTCCAATACCGGGTTGATCACGCAGCCCACCCGAATCCGGCCGCCATCGCGGGCAATATCCGCCGCGGATTTATCGCTGCCCTCAGGGCCATCGATATCAGGGCAGCGGTAGACAAAGAGCCGCTTGTTCACGCCCACCTGATTCGCCGCCAGGCCCACCCCATTGGAGGCCACGAGGGTTTCGTGCATATCGGCAATGAGCTCGGCGAGCTCGCTCACCGGCTCGGTCACGGGCTCGGTGGGGGTGTGCAGGACGGGGTCTCCGTAGATCACAATCGGGCGAATCGTCATGCAATAGAGTGTAGACCCATGAGTCAGTTGAGTGAGCACGACAAAGCGATCCTGGAGTTGGAAAAGAAGCGCTTCGTGCAGTCCGGGCGGAAAGAGGAGGCCATTCGCTCGCTCGGCACCACCCCGGTGCGCTACTACCAGCGCCTGAATGAACTGATCGATCTGCCGCTCGCAGCCGAGCGCGAGCCACTGCTCATCGCCCGCCTGCGGCGGCTGCGGGAGCGGCGATCTTAAAACACTTTCAGCTCTACCAATAGTTCACGTTAAGATGGCAGGCGTGTCTGAGATGAACTACTCCCCCCACGAGTCCACCGAACACGATTCCGTGCTCGACGAGCGTGCCGCCGCCCATGCTGCCGGTTCTTCGCGCGGTTCCGAGGCGCCCATCCGCGGCCTAGCGATGATCCTCATCAGCGTGGCAGTGCTGCTGGCGCTATGGGGAGTCTTCACCCTCATCGATTCCGATGATCCCAATGACACCGTGGTGGCCGATCCCGGCTCCTCCAGCTCCGCAGCGCCATCCCCCGCGCCGAGCAGCTCCGCCGAGCAGGCCCCGCCGGCTCGCCCCGAGGGGGAGAAGCCGGCGGGTGACAAGCCGGGGGGCGAGAAGCCGGCCCGCCCAGCAGAGCAGGGTACTGCGGTGGATCCGAAGACCGTGCCGGTGACCACCCTCAATAACTCCACCATCACCGGCCTGGCCGATAGCGTGGCGACGAAGCTGCGCGATACGGGCTGGAATGTGCGCGAGGTGGGCAACTTCGCCGACACCCCGCTGCCGGAAACCACCGTGTTCTTCACCCCGGGTAATGCCGATGAGGAGCGCGCCGCCCGCGCGCTCGCCGAGCAGCTCGGCGTTCAGGCCCAGCCGCGCTCGGAGGCTGTCGCCACCGCCCCGCAGGGCGTCGTCCTCATTCTCACCAAGGACCTCCGCACTCCTTAAAGTCGGCGATCTTTTCACCCTGTGGGCTCGTCCGCCTGCTGGAATCGAGTAGTACTTCACCATGACTCAGCCTTCGACAAGCTCACTGTCTGCCGGCGAGAAGCGCCGTTCTGTCTCCCACCACCAGAGCTTTAAACGCGGCGGCCCCCACACCCTCGGGGTGGAATGGGAGATCGGCCTGATTGATCCCGCTACCCGCGATCTGGTGCCCCGCGCCCATGAGGTGGTGGCCTATATCAACGAGCACTATCCAGAGGTGCACGTGGAGCGGGAGTTTTTGGCCAATACTGTGGAGCTGATTACCGGGGTGGGTTCCACCGTGCCCGAGGTAGTAGAGGAGCTACGCTACGGGCTGGCCGCCTTGCAGGAGGCTGCCGAGCACCTGGGCGTGAAGCTCTGGTCGGCCGGCTCCCACCCCTTCGCGGACTGGCGGGAACAGCCCGTGTCGGAGAAGGGGCCCTATTCCGAGATCATCGAGCGCACCCAGTACTGGGGGCGGCAGATGCTCATCTGGGGACTGCACGTGCACGTCTCCGTGGAACACGAGGACAAGGTCTGGCCGCTGATTAACGCGCTCATGACCACCTTCCCGCATCTTCTGGCCCTGTCGGCCTCCTCCCCGGGCTGGAATGGGCTCGACACCGGCTATGCCTCCAATCGGACGATGCTCTATCAGCAGCTGCCCACCGCGGGGCTGCCCTTCGTCTTTGACACCTGGGAGCAGTGGTCGGAGTACATGGAGGATCAAGACACCTCCGGGGTGATTAGCCACACCGGCTCGATGCACCTCGATATCCGCCCTGCCGGCAAGTGGGGCACCATCGAGGTGCGCGCCTGCGATGCCCCCTCCACGATCACCGAGCTCGCTGCCCTCGTGGCGCTCACGCACACCCTGGTGGTCTATTTCGACCGCCAGCTCGATGCGGGCGCGGAGCTGCCGCAGCTGCCGCTCTGGCACAACGCGGAAAACAAGTGGCGGGCCGCCCGCTATGGCATGGATGCGCTGGTGATCACCGGCCGCAACACCGAAGAAGAATGGGTGCGCGACTCGTTGCGCGGAATTATCACCACCCTCCGTCCGCTGGCCGCGGAGCTGGGCTGTGCTGAGGAGTTCACCGAGCTCGAACGTATGGTGGATCGCCCGGCAGCCTATGCCCGGCAGCGGGCCATCTTTGAGGCCAGCGGTGATTGGAAGGACGTGGTAGACCTCAGCATCGAGGAACTCTACCGCGGTCGCCCCTAGCCTTCTGACTGCTCCGAGCGCCCCCGCTGCTCCTTGCGGCGGCGCTGCTCTTCCTTCTGCCGCTGCTGTTCCTTCTCCCGCTCCTTGCGCTGCTTCTCGGCGGGCTCGTCGCTGGTCAGCAGCTCGGCGTCATAGAGCTTTTCCTGCCGTGCGATCCTGCCGAAGCGCTGCGCCACCACCGGCGCGGTGAGCAGGGCGAAGAAGATCACCAGCACCATGGCGGTGATATCGCCGCGCTCTGCGGAGCCGAAATCTTCAATAGCGATCACCCGCAGAATCGCCCCGAGCATCACCAGGATCAACCCGAGGGTTTGGGGTTTGGTGATGGCGTGCAGCCGCTGCATGGTGTCGCGGAAGCGGGCGAGGCCGAGGCTCGCCGAGAGCGAGAGCAGGGCGCCGAAGGTGAGGCACACAAAAGAGGCGATCAACAGGGCGGAGGTCATCGGCGGGCGTCTCGCTTCCGGAATCGGGTGACGGCCACGGTGGAGATGAAGCCGAGCAGCGCCAGCACCATCATGGCGTTCGACACGGTGGTGTCGAGGGTGTAGCAGATATACAGCGCCAAGGCCGCTTGGGACATGGCCACGATCGCATCGAAGCTGAGTAGCCTGTCCAGAGAGTTCGGCCCCACGAGGATCCGCCCCAGCGCGATGAGCGCCGAGACCGAGAGCATGATTGAGGGGATGATGAGCAGGGCGGTGTAGAGATCATTATCCACGAGGGCTCACCTTCTCCTTCTGCGTCCCGGTTGTCTGCATATTGCTCTCGAAGATGGCGATCAGCCGCTTCTCCAGGGCGCGCACGCTCTCCTTGGCGGCGGCGATCGCGGCCGGGGAGCGGCCATCGAGCACGTGATAGACCATGCGGCGATTGGCCACATCGAGATCACAGACCGAGCCACCTGGGGTGAGGTTCAAGATGGTGGCGGCGAGGGCAAAAACGAACTCGTCTTGGACGCGCATGGGCACATAGACAATCGCGGAGCGCGGCGGCTCACTGGGGCGCAGCGCAATCCATGCCACCCGAGCGGAGGAGACCACCAGATCCCCCACGAAGGCCCCGGCCAGCCGGAGGAGCTGCCACCAGGCGATGCGGGACCACGTCATGGGCACGCTCGGTAGCGGCAACAAGACCGTCACAGCTAGGCCGATGCCGAGGCCGGCGAGAATATTGCCGGGGGTGATCTCGCCATAGAGCATCACCCAGATCACGGCCAGCACCACCACGGAGAGCGGCCGGAAGCGGCGTTTGAATCCTTCGATCATCACTGGCCTCCTTGGAGTGCGGGCTGGCGGCCCGGCTCATCGTTGCCGCTGTCATGGCCGAGCACGGCGCTGCGATAGTTCGCCAGATCCTGTGTGGACTCCGCGGCGCGGGTGGTCACCTCGGACAGCGGCCCGGCGAGCACCGTGATGGCGAGGGAGGCGGCTACCAGCAGGGAGGTGGAGGCCACCATGCCGCTGGGCATCCGGCCCACGTCGGAGCGCTCGGTGATCTCGATGGTGTCGGTGCTTTCGATCAGCGTGGTGGGGCGGGCAAAAGCTTGGTTGCCCTCGGGGGCATCGGAGCGATCGCGCCAGAAGGCCTTGGACCACACCATCGCCATGGTGTAGAGCGTGAGCAGGCTGGTGAGCACTGTGCCACCAATGAGTAGCCACACCAGCGCCCCGGAGCGGGTGGCGCCGGCCTCGATGAGCAGCACCTTGCCCAAGAATCCGGAGAAAGGCGGGATGCCACCCAAGTTGAGGGCGGGGATGAGAAAGAGCGTGGCGAGCACCGGTGAGGTCCAGGCGAGCGAGCCGAGCCGCCGCAGGGAGGAGGAACCCGCCTGGCGCTCGATCAGCCCCACCACCAAAAACAGGGCGGTTTGCACCAAAATGTGGTGCACGGCGTAGAAGATCGCCCCGCTCAAGCCCTCTGCGGTGCCGAGGGCGATGCCGAAGATCATGAAGCCGATGTGGCTGACCAGAGTGAAGGAGAGCAAACGCTTGATGTCGTTTTGGGCCATCGCCCCGAGGATGCCGAAGAGCATGGTGAGCAGCGCCGCCCACATCAGCAGGGTATCGAGGCTGCCATCGGGAAACACCACGGAGCGCATCCGAATGATGGAGTACACGCCCACCTTGGTCAGCAGCCCCGCGAACACCGCAGTCACCAAGGCCGGGGCGGTGGGGTAGGAGTCCGGCAGCCAGGAGTAGAGGGGAAAGACTGCGGCTTTGACTCCGAAGGCCACGAGCAGTACCGCGAAAATGGCGGTGCGCACCCCGGAGGGCACCTCCTCCATGCGGATGGAGATATGCGCCAGGTTTAGGGTGCCCACGGCGGCATAGGTGAGGGCGATGCCGATGAGGAAGATCACCGAGGAGAGCATGTTCACCATCACATAGGCGATACCGGCGCGGATACGTTCCCGCGCCGCGCCGAGGGTGAGCAGCACATAGGAGGCCACGAGGAGTACCTCGAAGCCCACATAGAGATTGAAGAGATCCCCGGCGAGGAAGGCGATATTCACGCCCATGCTCAACAGCAGATAGGCGGGCAGGAACACGCTCACCGGATCTTTCTCCGAGCCATCGCGCATGCCTTGGGAGATAGCAAACCACATCACCGCCAGCAGCACCAGCGAGGAGACGGTGAGCATGAGCGTGGAGATGCGATCGGCCACGAGGGTGATACCGATGGGTGCATCCCAGCCGCCGACTTGCAGGCTCTGCACCCCAGCTTGGTCTACGTAGACCACCATGAGGGTGCACAGCGCCAGCAGCAGAATGAAGGTGCCCATGGCCACCACGTGTTGC
Organism: Corynebacterium sp. 11A; assembly: GCF_008930935.1. Classification (NCBI taxonomy): domain Bacteria; kingdom Bacillati; phylum Actinomycetota; class Actinomycetes; order Mycobacteriales; family Corynebacteriaceae; genus Corynebacterium; species Corynebacterium sp. 11A. The sequence goes on along the minus strand of NZ_PQMR01000007.1, from coordinate 67,295 downwards.
ACCCGCCGGCTGGAGAGCAGGTGGATGAGCGCGGTGGCGATCACCGGTAGCAGAATCGGGCCTGGGATTAGATAAGGAAACAGCGGCGCGAGGGTATCCATCACTGCTCGTCTCCTTCTTTTTTGCCTTGGCCGTGCACCGGCGCCTCGAAGCTGGAGGGGCCGAAGAGATCGCCGCGCTCCGTCGGCTCGCCGGTGAGCGGATCATCGGAGGCGTCGTGGTCCGGCGCGGCCGAGGCGGCCAGCGGCCGGGTGGCCACGGCGGTGTCCTCGGTGTCATCCTCCACCAGGTCGGCGGTGCCATAGCGATACTGCCGGTAGGCGAGGCCGAGAATGAAGGCGGTCATCGCCATGGAAATCACGATGGCGGTGAGGATCATCCCTTGGGCGAGGGGATCGGAGTCGGCGTCGTCAAGCGCCGAGCTGCGCCCCATAATCGGCGGCGCTCCCGCGGGGCCGCCGGCGAGCAAAATCAGCAGATTCACGCCATTGCCCATGAGAATCAGCCCCATGAGCATTTTGGTCATGGCGCGCTCGAGCAGCAGGAAGGTGCCCGCCGCCACCAACACCCCAGCGGCGAGGACGAGCGAGAGATTAACTACCATGGCGCGCCATCTCCTTCCTAGCGGTCTCCTTCTTCACGGCCTTGCGGCGGCGGCTGCGCTCATCGCGATCCAGCTGCCCGCCCAGCGATTGCAGAATGTAGAGCACCAGCCCCACCACGATGAGATACACCCCGAGATCAAAGATCAGCGGGCTCACCAGGTGCATCTCGCCGATCAGCGGCACATGCAGATCCAGCACATAGCTGCGCAGCGGGGCATCGCCGAGCAGCAGCGGGGCCACGGCGCTTATCGACGCCAACCCCAAGCCACTACCGATGATCTTGCCCGGATCCACCGGCATGGTCTGCTCCAGCTCCTCTGGGCCGCCGGCCAGGTAGCGCAGGGCAAAGGCCAGCCCCGCCACCAGGCCGCCGGCGAAACCGCCGCCCGGGGCATTATGCCCAGCGAAGAAAAAGAACACGCTGAGCACAATCATCGCCGGGAAACTCAGCCGGGTCGCCGCCTCAACCACCAGGGCGCGGTTGCGTTCGCGCTCATGCGCGCTGGGGGCGGACAGCCACTGCCCGCCGAAGGTGCTCTCGTGGAGCACCGGCCGCCGCGAGACGCGGGAAAAGCTGCGGGTGCGATAGACCAGCGAGGCCACGCCGGTAGCCACAATCACGATCACGGAGATCTCGCCTAGGGTATCCCAGGCGCGAATATCCACCAGCAGCACGTTCACCGCGTTCGCCCCGTGGGCGATGTCCTTGGCTAGGGCGGGGATCGCCTCGGAAATCGGGGCCACGCTGCGGGCGTTCATGGCGAAGACCCCCAAGACCACGGTAGTCATGCCCACCGCGGCGGCCAGCCACGCCCGGCCGCGCAGATACCCGGTGCGGGTGCGCGCCGAGGTTTCCGCCGGCAGCTTCCGCAGCACCAGCATGAACACCACCATGGAGACGGTTTCTACGAGCAGCTGGGTGAGCGCGAGGTCCGGGGCGCCATAGGTGGCGAAGATCAGCGCCAGCCCATAGCCGGTCACCCCCAGCAGCACCACCGCGGAGAGGCGGTTATCCATCCGGGTGGTGGCGATGGCCACCACAATGATGATCAGCGCCAGCACTCCCTGCACCGGGGTGTCCCAGAGCGTCATGCGCACATTGGTGCGCTCGCCCAGCAGGATTGCCACCATGGGCAGCACGCAGAAGGTCAAAAGAATCACGGCCTCGTTGATGGGCAGCGAGCCGCGCTGCGTATTCGCGGTGATGCGCAGCGACAGCCGCCGCAGCGTATCCAGGGTGGAATCATAGGCGGCATCCGCCGAGCCCAGCGCGGGCTTGTCGAAGTGGAAGCGCTCGAGGGTTTTGCGCTGCCAGTGCATGATCGCACCGGCGGCGATAATCACCGCGGTGAGCAGCAGCGGGATGCCGAAGCCATGCCATAGCGCTAGCTCGCCGGAGGGGGCGACGGCGCGCATCTCGGCGTCATCGTAGACGGTGCCCGCGTGAATGCTGATCGCCTGATCCAGCAGCTCTGGGCGCAGCCCGAAAAACAGTCCCGCCAACGCCAGCACCAGGGGCGGGGCCCATTGGGTGAAGCTCAGCGTATCCATGGTGGCCACCGCCGGGGAGATGCCGCCGCCGCTGGGATGATCGGGGCGTTTGCGAAAGAAGGCGGCGTGGAAGAAGTACAGGGTATAGGCCACGGTGAGCACCGAGCCCACCACCAGGCCCAGCAGGGTGGCCTGGCCGGGTAGCCCCACCAAGAGTGGCTCGTGCAGCAGGGTCTCAAATACCGCCTCTTTGGCCACGAAGCCGAAGAAGGGCGGGAGCCCGGCCATAGAGGCCCCAGCGAGGGCGGCGATCAGCGCCAGCCCGGGCTTCTTCCGGCCCAGCCCGGAGAGCTTATTTTTATTGCGGGTGCCGGTGCAGTGGTCGATGGCGCCCACCACCATAAACAGGGTGGCCTTGAACATCGAGTGCGCCAGCATCAGCGCCAGGCCGGCGATGAGCGCGGCTTTCGCGCCCACGCCCATCACGGTGATGATGAAGCCCAGTTGGGATACGGTGCCATAGGCCAGAATAAGTTTCAGGTCCTTTTGTCGTAGCGCCATCCAGCCGCCGAGCAGCATGGTGAAAATGCCGAGCGGCAGCACAATCAAGTGCCAGGCGGTAATGCCATTGAGCGTGGGCGAGAGCCGCGCCACCAGGTAGATGCCGGCCTTCACCATCGCCGCCGAGTGCAGATAGGCCGAGACCGGGGTGGGGGCGGCCATCGCGCCGGGCAGCCAGAAGTGGGCGGGGGCGATCGCGGATTTACTGAGCGCCCCAGCGAGAACGAGGGCCACGGCCGCGCCCATCCACGGCGCATCCGGGCCGATACCGTGGCTGACCAACCCAGAGAGCGTCCATTGCCCGGAGCGGGTGCCGAAGACCACGATGCCCACCAGCATCGCCAGCCCGCCGAGGGAGGTGACCATCAGCGCCTGCCCGGCGGAGCGGCGGGAGGAGGCGCGCTCGCCGTAGTAGCCCACCAAAAGGAAGGACAGCACGGAGGTGATCTCCCAGAACACGTACATGAGCAGCAGGTTGTCGGAGATCACCAGCCCGTACATGGCCATACAAAAGGCCACCATGCAGCCGCCGAAGGTGGCGAGCCGGCGCGGGTTGGCGTTGAAATAGCCCCAGCAATAGAGCAGCACGAGGGCGCCGACGCCCAAGATGATGAGCGCAAAGAGCGCGGAGAGGCTATCGAGGCGGAAATCGAGGTCCAGGTGTGCGCCGCTCATCCACGGAATCTCCGCGGTGCGCGTGGTGGGTTCCGGGGTGGTGAAGAAGGTGGTGAGCACCCACCAGAACCCGGCGGCGGGAACCAGTGCGACCACGCCAAAGGCCGGCCGCCCCAGCACCCGCAGGAGCGCGGGCGTGAGCAGCGACGCGGCAATTAAGCAGAGGAGCAGAATAAGCACACATCCACCTCATCTAGTAGAGGAAGCAACGTGTCTCATTCTAAACGAGGCCTCGGACACCAACCGCAGCCTTAGGGGGCGTTGAAGAACAGCACAAACATCAGCAGCACCATGAGTGGCCACAGTACGGCCACCACCACGCCCCACGCGAGCGCGGTATTTCGCAGCCATGCCGCACACCCCACCGCCGCGGAAATGAAGATCCACGGCCACGCCTGCCCCAGCATGGATATCGAACCGATCGTCTGGATCGCAATTGAGATCACGATGGCAGCCCAGCCGAGGATGAGAATCAGCTTGTCTATTGCGCCAGTATTCATTAGTGCCACGTACAACTCTTGTGGTCAAGCCAGAAAATAATCACTTCGGCCGCGATCTGACCTTTTTTACCTACCCCTGGGGCTTAGTGGTCACGGTCCACTTCGTTCCGGAGATTCCGGTCGCAACCGCAGTCCCCGAATCCATGCCTTGCATAGCACCAATCATGCCGCTGGCATGCTGCATCGATAGCATCAATCGGCGCCCCTAGGTCGCTATGTCCCTTGCCATACCAGTTGCCGTACCGCGGCCACGTGGATGGATCGAACCAGCTCCGATAGCCTATGTCTCTCTCCCGGTAGAGCTCGTTGAGTGCTTCTGCCACGTCCAAAGCTTCATCAGATACCCCCGTACTACGCGCCCTAGAAGTATCTATATGGATACTGTCACCAGGTCCGGGTTCGACAAATGGTTGCAATTCCTGCTCAATCTTGGTGGGCGTCACGCCTGGATTGATGTCCACCGACACTGAGCAGCCAGTACTAGCTTGGGCAATACCACCTCCGGAATAGATGGCAATACCGCACAACACAGCGGCAGCTTTTTTAGTAAAGCTGTTCACCATAGTAGCCCTCTTCGGTAGCTAAGCTCCTAGTTCTAGTGTCATTACCTCAACTGATTCCACGCCGCTATTGGGGGATTTTTTACCTTGTGCATTTCAGGCATGTGACGGCTTGGCTACCTAGCCGGTGGTGTGGAGTAGAGACGCGGCAGGAAGCCTTCGAGGGCCGCAAGAGGGAAGCCGCCAATCAACCCATGTGACACCCTCGGCTCCCGGGGAGGATTGTGACAGTGCCGTGCCTCTGGACAGTGAGAAAGTAATCGGCGGCAAGTTCGATCTCCTGCGGAGAGCACGTGTGGCTTCGCAGAACAAGATAAACACACCCTCAAACAAGAGGAACCGCGTGCCGAATGCTTTTAGCCGTGCAGGCGAGCAGCAGCTGTGCTCAGTGCTGCGGCAACGGAAGCCTCCGAGGTCGGGCCGAACCCCATGGCCCAGGCCCGCTTGTTGTTCTCGCAGGTGTAGATGAAGGTGACGGTGGCTTCGAAGATTTCGAACTGGTGGTAGCTGAGGATCTCGACGCGGCGGCCCATATCGGCCAGCAGGTTGGTGACAGCAGAGCAGGCGCCGGTGGCGATGATCTCGTGGGTGGAGTCGATGCGGGCCCCAGAGCTGGTGTCGGTGATGTGGGCGGTGTAGCGGTAGCGGCCGCCGCGCAGGTTCTCACTCTCCAGGTGAGTGATGCGCATATCGCCCAGCGGGGCGTAGGTGGCGGCAAAGGTGCGCCATTCCATGCCGCGAGCCTCCTCGCGCAGACCGCGCGGCAGGCGGTGGCCGAAACGGGCGCGGAAGGGGTCCTCGGCAAAAGTGCGGGAGGTGGTGCGCTCGGCGGGGATCGGAGTGTGCGTGCTCGCCGGGGTAGGACGGCGGTGGTACTCGATGATGGTGGAGCGCTGAGACTGGGGAGCGTAGGTGGTGGTGGGCATGACGCCGGATCACATTCCTTTACAACGGAGCGAAAAACAACGGTGTGAAGGACTGAAAATTTCATCGCCTACGATGAGGCGGTTCTGGGGGTCTTAACGACTACTGCCTTGTGCGGAGGTTTCAGTCCTCGCTGTGCGCTCCTCCGCCAAGGTGCGTAGCCTTCAGTACTCGTACGCCCTTGAGTCCGGCGGCTCGAAGGGCCACGCTCTCACGGGGTGCGCGTGCGTTCGCGGCTAGGGCGCGAAGGCTGTGTGCTTGGCGGATGATCATGTGGGGCATAGTAAGCCGTGTCACATGACGGTGGCAAATGTTAGTCAGACGTAGAATGGGATGGGGGTACCCACAGGGTGGGATGGCGTGGTCGCGTCTCGGTCCCTGTGGCCCCTCGTCCGGCCGCGCTTTAGTGGCCGTAGTTCTGCAGGAAGAGCGTCTCTGCAACGGCGATGGAGAGGATCTCCTCCGGATCGACCGACTCATTGGGGGAGTGAATGGTGCAGGAGGGCTCCTCCACGCCGAAGAGGGCGATCTCGGCCTCGGGGAACTTCTCCTGCAGCTTCGAGGTGAGCGGAATCGAGCCGCCGGAGCCAATCACCACGGTCTCCTTGCCCTCATAGGCTGCAGAGAGGGCCTCGCCAAGCACGCTGAGTGTGGTGCTTTCCGGGGCGGTGGAGAAGGGCGAATTCACGTCAAAGACGCTGATGTCCACGTGCGCGCCCCAGGGGGTGTGGTTGATCAGGTGCTGCTTCAGAGCCTCGGCTACCTCCGCGGAGTCCAGTCCGGCGGGCACGCGCAGATTCAGCTGCGCCTCGGCGGTGGCGGGCACGGCATTGACGGCCTCGCTCACTGGGGTGGAGGTGAAGCCGATGATGCTCACGGCGGGACGCGCCCAGAGCATGTCCGCGGGGCTATCGTCCTCGGTGCCCATGATCTGGGTGCCCTCAAGCATGCCGGCGTCGGTGCGGAAGGTCTCGCGATCATAATCCATGCCCTGCCACTTCGCGGTGCAGTCCACGCCCTCGATCACGGTGCGGCCATGCTCATCGCGGAGCGAGTCCAGCATGCGCATGAGCGCGGCCACCGCGTCCGGTGCGGCGCCGCCGAAGGAGCCGGAGTGCACGGCTGTGGCGAGCGTATCGACCTTCACGTTCAGTAGTGCTCCGCCGCGCAGCGAGGTGGTGAGGGTGGGCACGCCCACGCCGGCGTTACCGGAGTCCGCGATGAGGATGGCGTCAGCGGCGAAAAGCTCGGGGCGTTCGTCGATAAGCGCATCGAGGCCGGCGCCGCCGCGCTCCTCGGATCCTTCGATAACCACCTTGATATTGCAGGACAGTCCGCCGATCTCCGCGAGGGCGCGCAGCACGGCGAGGTGCATCACGAGGTTGCCCTTGCAGTCTGCGGCGCCGCGGGCGAACCAGCGGCCGTCCCGCTCGGTAAGGGTGAACGCATCCGAGGCCCAGGCGCTCGGATCGCCGGCGGGGACCACATCATAATGCGAATAGAGCAGCACCGTGGGCGCGGAATCATCGATCACCTTGGTGCCGATGAAGGTGCGCGTGCCGTCGATGGTGTCATAGGCGGTCACGTCCAGCCCGTGCTCGCGTAGGGCGGCCAGCACCCAGTCGCCAGCGGCGGTGTGCTCATCTTTGAGCTCCTCCACGCTGTGCACAGAGTTGAAGGAGCAGAGCTCAGACAGATCGGAAAAAATACGGCTTTTTTGCTTCTCGACGCTTGCTCGCGCCGCAGTAGGTGTAGTCATGGTGACCAGCGTACGCGGCACTCCGGTGTTCTTGCACTCAGTAGGGTAGAGTGCTAAAACAGGTCTTAGCACTTGGACATTTCGAGTGCCAGCCTAGAACAAAAGAAACAACGATAAACGCGGGTGAAGTTGGCATCACCAACACTCACCAACTGCAGCCGTCGCGGGCGCCCGCCGATATCGACGCTTGAGTGTCGTCCCTTAACTTGTATATAAGGAGCACTAAAACAACATGGCAAAGATCATCGCTTTTGATGAGGAAGCACGCCGTGGCCTAGAAAAGGGCCTGAACACCTTGGCTGACGCCGTGAAGGTGACCCTCGGCCCCAAGGGCCGCAACGTGGTTCTGGAGAAGAGCTGGGGTGCGCCGACCATTACCAATGACGGCGTGTCCATCGCGCGCGAGATCGAGCTCGAAGAGCCTTATGAGAAGATCGGCGCCGAGCTGGTCAAGGAAGTTGCGAAGAAGACTGACGATGTCGCCGGTGACGGTACCACCACCGCTACCGTGCTGGCCCAGGCTCTCGTCTCCGAGGGTCTGCGTAACGTCGCCGCTGGTTCCAACCCCATGGGCATCAAGCGCGGTATCGAGAGCGCCGTGAAGGCCGTGACCGAAAAGCTGCTCGAGGGTGCTAAGGAAGTAGAAACCCAAGAGCAGATCGCCGCGACCGCCGGCATCTCCGCTGCGGACCCCGCTATTGGCGCCAAGATCGCCGAGGCTATGTACGCCGTCGGCGGCGGCAAGCTGAACAAGGAATCCGTCATCACCGTCGAGGAGTCCAACACCTTCGGTGTGGATCTCGACGTCACCGAGGGTATGCGCTTTGATAAGGGCTACATCTCCGGCTACTTCGCTACCGACATGGAGCGCCAGGAAGCCGTCCTCGAGGATCCCTACATCCTGCTGGTCTCCGGCAAGATCTCCAATATCAAGGATCTGCTGCCGCTGCTGGAGAAGGTCATGCAGTCCGGCAAGCCGCTGCTCATCATCTCCGAGGATGTCGAGGGCGAGGCCCTGTCCACCCTCGTGGTGAACAAGATCCGCGGCACCTTCAAGTCCGTCGCCGTGAAGGCCCCGGGCTTCGGCGATCGCCGCAAGGCCATGCTGCAGGATATGGCTATCCTCACCGGCGGCCAGGTCATCTCCGAGGAGGTCGGCCTCTCCCTCGAGACCGCCGACATCCCGCTGCTGGGTACCGCCCGCAAGGTTGTGGTGACCAAGGACGAGACCACCATCGTTGAGGGTGCCGGTTCCGCCGAGCAGATCGAGGGTCGCGTCAACCAGATTCGCGCCGAGATCGAGAACTCCGACTCCGAGTACGACCGCGAGAAGCTGCAGGAGCGCCTGGCCAAGCTGGCCGGTGGCGTGGCAGTGATCAAGGTCGGCGCCGCCACCGAGGTGGAGCTCAAGGAGCGCAAGCACCGCATCGAGGATGCCGTGCGCAACGCCAAGGCTGCCGTGGAAGAGGGCATCGTTGCCGGCGGTGGCGTGGCCCTGCTGCAGGCCGCCCACGTGCTGGACTCCGACCTGGACCTCAGCGGCGACGAGGCTATCGGCGTGAAGATCGTGCGCGCCGCACTCTCCGCTCCGCTGAAGCAGATCGCCGAGAACGCCGGCCTGGAGCCGGGCGTGGTGGCCGATAAGGTCTCCAACCTGCCCGTCGGCGAGGGCCTGAACGCCGCTACCGGCGAGTACCAGAACCTCATGGAGGCCGGCATCAATGACCCGGTGAAGGTCACCCGCTCTGCGCTGCAGAACGCTGCCTCCATCGCGGCTCTGTTCCTCACCACCGAGGCCGTCGTGGCCGACAAGCCGCAGCCCGCTGGCTCCGGTATGCCGGACGCCGACGCCATGGGTGGCATGGGCGGCATGATGTAAGCATCACCGCTCACACGCACTAACAAGCCTCAGATCCCGCACGGGTCTGGGGCTTGTGTGCTGTGCGCTAGCATCGGCAATCATGAACGCACCACGCATGAGGGTATCCATTGTGTCCGCGGGAGCAGTGGGCACAGCCATCGGGGAGAAGCTCGCCGCCGTCGGCCACCGCGTCGATTACACGGCCGCCCCCGCCACGGCGGCGGAGAACGCCCAGCTGCTGGTGCTCGACGTTGCCGATAGCGACCTAGAGGCGGCGGTGGCCGAGCTCCTGCCACACGTGCAGCCGCGGCAGATCGTGCTGCACACCGCCGCCAGCCACGGGGTAGGGGTGCTGCAGCCGCTGGCCGAGCGCGGCGCGCTGACCATCGCCGCTCATCCCGCCATGATCCTCACCGATACCACCGCCGCTGCGGCGCGCCTCGATGGCTGCGGCTGGGGTGTGAGTACGCGCGATGAGCTCGCCGCTACCGTCGCGGAACTCCTCATCACCGAGATGAATGGCCATGCCATCGCCATCGCCGAGCAGCAGCGGGAACTCTACGCCGCCGCCATGACCCACGGCTCCCACCATGCGGCGGCGATCGCTGCCCAGACCGCCGAGCTTCTCGAGCAGTGTATGGATGCCCCCTCGACTCGGGGCGCGCAGCTGCTCAGCGAGCCGCTTGTGCAACAGAGCATGAGCCTCGCGCTCAAGGGAGCATTCGTGCCCGCCGCCCCTGCGGATGCCGCCACCGTAGAGCGCCAGTTGGCTGCCATCGGCGCTGGTCCAGCCCGTGACAGCTATGTGGCCTTAACCCGGGCGCTCGCGGCGCAGAGCGCTCCGGCAGCGGTGTGGGAGGTGCTCGAGGCGGCGTCGACAAGCGAAGAAAAGGATTTCCGCTTTTGTCCAACGCAGCAGCGATCTCGGGACTAGACTGATTGGTATGGCTGACAAGAAAAAGAAGGATGAAGAGCTGCCCGTCATCGACCTTGCGGCAACCGAGGGTTATTACGTTGATGACTCGGATGAGGATGATCCGGTACTCGTTAAGCCCGATGGCAGCCCGGTGGATACGTGGTTTGAGAACTATCCCTATGACGACCGGATGAGCCGCGATGAGTACGAGCACGTCAAGCGCGCTCTCCAGATCGAGCTCTTGAAGTGGCAGAACTGGACTAAGGACACCGGCCAGGCGCACATCATTCTTTTCGAAGGCCGCGACGCCGCTGGTAAGGGCGGCACGATTAAGCGTTTTAATGAGCACCTCAACCCCCGCGGTGCCCGCACTGTGGCCTTAGAGAAGCCCTCGCCGCGCGAGTCCACCTCCTGGTATTTCCAGCGTTATATCGAGCACTTCCCGTGCGCCGGCGAGATCGTATTCTTCGACCGCTCCTGGTACAACCGCTCCGGTGTGGAGCGCGTGATGGGCTTCTGCACCGAGGCGCAGCACGCCGAGTTCCTCCGCGAGGTGCCCATGCTGGAGAACATGATCATGGGCTCCGGTATTTCCCTGACCAAGCTGTGGTTCTCCGTGACCCAGAAGGAGCAGCGCACCCGCTTCGCGATTCGCCAGGTCGATCCCGTGCGCCAGTGGAAGCTCTCGCCGATGGACCTCGCATCTTTGGATAAGTGGGATGATTACACCCGCGCCAAGGAGGAGCAATTCCGTTACACGGACACCGATGAGTCGCCGTGGATCACCATTAAGTCCAATGACAAAAAGCGCGCCCGCATCAACGCCATGCGCTATGTGCTGAGCAAGTTCGAATACACCGGCAAGGATCACGAGCTGGTGGGCGAGCCCGATCCGCTGATCGTGCGTCGCGGCCGCGATCAGATCGGGGACTAACCCCTATTCACGACACCAGGCGCCACCTGTCGGTGGCGCCTGTGGCGTTTCTCGAGTGTTTCTCGAGGGCCGGCTCAGCGGGTCTGCGGTTCGATCGGATTGCCCTGCCAGCGGGAATGGGGCGGCACCTGATCGCCGCGCATCACCAGCGAGGCTGGACCCACGGTGGTGCCTTCGCCGATCGTGCTGGCGGGCAGCGCCACGGAGTGCGCCCCCAAGGTGGCCCCGTCGCCAATGCTGACGGTATCGAGGCTCATCACCCGGTCTTGGAAGAGGTGGGTCTGCACCACGGTGCCCGGTCCCACAGTGGCTCCGGCCCCCACATGGCAGAGATCCGCCTCGGGGAACCAATAGGACTCGATCCACGCGCCGCGGCCAATATCCGCCCCGAGGCTGCGCAGGCACAGCGAGAGCGTTCCCGTGCCGAGAGCGTGGGTGAGAATCCACGGCGCCGCCACTGTTTCCACGAAGGCGTCTTGCAGCTCGTTGAGCCACACAAAGCGGCTCCACAAGGGATGGTCCTCGGCGCGGATGGCGCGCACGCACAGCCATTTCATCGCCGCGGTCACCGCCATGGCCACCGCCCCGGCGGCCATGAGTAGCAGCCCGCCGCAGAGAACGAGCACCACCGCAGCGCCCGGGCCCAGCGCGAGCAGCAGGGCCTGCAGCGCCGCCGCCACTGCCACCGCGAGTGTCGCCGAGGTCATCGGGGCTAATAGCCGCAGGGTTTCCACGACACCGCGGCGCGCTTTGAGCGAGGTGGGTGGATCATAGGTCACGGTCGTGCCCCCGCCGGCGCAGGCCTCGACGCGGCGCATGCGCTCGGGCGGGGAGCCCCACCAATTGGATCCTGCCTTCGGCTTCTTCGGCGTGGAGGACAACACCGCCACCAGGGAGTTCTTGCTTAGCTTCCGGCCGGGCCCGGTCACACTGGAGTTGCCGAGGAAGCTTCTCTTGCCCACCTTGCAGCGATCCACATACAGCCAGCCGCGGCCGAGTTCATAGCTGGCGATGGAGGTGTCATCGGCGAGGAAGGCGCCATCGCGCACCTCGGTGAGGGCGGGGATCATCACGGCGGTGGATACCTCGGCATCAGTGCCGATGCGGGCGCCGAGACTGCGCAGCCACACGGGGGTGAGCTGCGCGGCATAGAGCGGAAAGAGATAGTGGCGGGCATCATCCATGAGTCGGTGGATGGTCCACGCCCGCCAGCCGCCCACCGAGCGCACCGGCACCACCCCGGGTGTTAAACCGAGCTGGAGCGCGCGTACCAGCACCCAGATCTCCACGGTCAGGGCGGCAAATGCCACCAGTGCCCCCAGCGGGGCGGCGGCGAGGGCCATCAGCACGGTGGAGACAGAGCCAGGCGCGAGTTGGGTAGCGCCTGCCACCACGGTCGCACCACCAGACAGGGCCAGGATGGGCACGAGTCCAAGGAGTAGGGAGGTGAGATAGTACACCGGCACCCAGCGGGCATTGCGCGGCGGCGGCGAATCCGGGAAGTCATCCTTCGGCTTGCCCACCTTTCGGGCCGGCGAGCCCGCCCAGCGGGACCACTTCTTCACCTTCTTATCGCCGGTCACACACGATCCCGGCTCCACCTGGGCGCCTTCGGCGATGCGGGTGCCCGGCAGCAGCACCGAACGGGCGCCCACCCTGGCATAGGCGTCGATGCGCACCGGGCCCACGTGCAGGGTATCGCCATCGAGCCAATAGCCGGATAGCTCTACCTCCGGCTCCACACAGCAAAAATCGCCGAGGCGCAGCAGCCCCGTGACGGGGGCGGGGGTGTGCAGGTTCACGCCCTTGCCCACGCGGGCGCCCAGCATGCGGGCGAAGCTCACCGTGAACGCCGCCGAGGAGATCGATCGGGCGCCACAGACATCCGCTACCCGTTCCGCCGCCCAGATGCGCAGGTGCACACTCCCGCCGCGCGGATAGTCCCCGGCCGTGATGCCGCGGGTGAGCAGCCGAATGATGCCGGCCGCAAGCGGCAGCCGTCCCAGCGGAGTGAGAAAGACCAGCGCGCACAGCAGCGATAGCTGCCAGGGCACCGGCACCGCCCAGTCCACCAGCGGCGTCCCGCTCGGGAGGGAGAGGAGGGTATTGATAATGAAGAGCCAGCTCACCCACTGGGCGGCCCGCAGCGCCATCACCGGGATCTGAATGAGCTCTTGGGCTAGGCGGCTGCGGCGAGACACCGGGGCGCAGGCGCGCCGGGAGCTGGTGTCCTCCGGCACCGGGGTGCCGAGGCTGTCGAGATAATCGGCGAGCGCCCCGAGGCGCGGCCGGTCATAGAGATCCCGCACGGACATGGTGGGGATGCGTTCACGGATTCGGCCCACTAGGGTGGCGGCGGCAAGCGAGGTGCCGCCTAAGGAGAAGAAGTCCGCCTGCGGCCCGTCCACGGCCACGCCGAGCACGTCTACCCACACGGTGGCGAGCCAGCGCTCGGTCTCGCTCATGCCCTCGCTATGCACGGTGGCGCTCGGCAGTGGCCAAGGCAGGGCGCGCTTGTCTACCTTGCCGGCGGTGGTGACGGGCAGCTCCTCCATCACATGCATTCTGGGCACCAGCGCGGCGGGCATGAGCTCGGCGAGCCGTTGCTGTGCCCGCGCCATATCGAATCCGGCGGCGGGATCGTCGAGGGAGACATAGCCCACCAGCACGGAATCACCGCCGCCGGTTTTTTGCACCACCACCGTGGAGGAGCGCACATTCTCCACGCTGGATAGCCCCGCATCCACTTCGCCGAGTTCGATGCGGCGGCCGCCGATTTTCACCTGATCGTCTATACGGCCCACAAAATACAGGCCGTCTTCTTCTAGGCGCACGTGATCGCCGGAGGCATAGGCCCGCTCCCAGCCGAGGGCGGGCAGCGGGGCGTATTTTTCGGCGTCCTTGGCTGGGTCGAGATACCGAGCCAGCCCCACACCGCCGATGATGAGCTCGCCTACCTCGCCGACAGCCACCGGCTCGCCGGCGCTATCGACCACCGCCAGATCCCAGCCATCCAGCGGCAGCCCGATACTCACGGGCCGGCCGGGTTGGAGCTGGGTGCCGCAGGCCACCACCGTCGCTTCGGTGGGGCCATAGGTATTCCACATTTCGCGCTGCGGGGTGGCGAGCCGCTCGATGAGCTCCTGGGAGCAGGCTTCGCCGCCGACGATGAGCAGGCGCACATTATCTAAAGCCTCATCCGGCCACAGCCCCGCGAGGGTCGGCACGGTGGAAACCACGGTGATGCCGCGGCGAATCAGCCACGGCCCGAGGTCCATTCCGGAGCGCACCAGCGAGCGCGGGGCCGGCACGAGGCAGGCGCCGTGCCCGAAGGCCAGCCACATTTCCTCGCAGGAGGCGTCGAAGGCCACCGAGAGTCCAGCCAGCACGCGGTCCTCGGGGCCGAGCGGGCCGCCCGGGGAGTCCACAAGGAACCAGCGGGCCTCGGCGTCCACGAAGGCGGCGGCGCTGCGATGCGTCACGGCCACCCCCTTCGGGGTGCCGGTGGAGCCGGAGGTGAAAATGATCCACGCATCATCGTCCACGGTGGGCGGGCCGGGCGGATAGGCCTGTGGCAGCGGTGTGACGAGTCGCAGGCCCGCGGCGTCGATAAGCGCATCGATATGCGCCTCGCCAAAGACCAGCGCGGCACGCTCGGCGGGATCATCGGCGTCCACCGGTACGTAGGCCGCGCCGGCCAGCAGCGTGCCCAGAATGGCCACATAGAGCTGGGCGCTTCCCGACGCCATCTGGATGCCCACCCTGGCGCCGCGGCCAATACCGAGAGCTTGTAGCTGCTCGGCGGTGGCGCGCACCTCGGTCATGAGCTCGGCATAGGTGAGCACGGTGCCGTCGTCGATAGCGGCAGCCTGCGGATGGGCGGCGGCGGTGGCGCTGAGGATATCAATAAGTGTGCGCGCCTCGGGGGCGCGCACACGGGCACTATATTGGGGCAGCAGCACGCCGATTAGTCCTCGTCGGAGGCCTCGGCGGCCATGATGGCCTTGGCCAGTTTGCGGAGGTGCTTGAGCTGCTTATTCGTGGATTCGTCCAAGGCGCGATCCTCGGCTGCAGCCATGATCTCGGCGAGGTGATCGCGGGCCTTAGTGCCCTTCTTGGTGGTGGTGACGATCTGGCGGCGGCGATCCTGTTTATCGCGCTCGCGCTTCACCCACTTCTTTTCTTCGAGGGCGTCGATGAGCCGCACCATATCGGAGGCGTCCATGGAGAGGATGTCGCAGAGCTTGGACTGGCTGGAGGCGCTCGCCGTGGCGAGACAGCACAATACCCAGTACTCCCGCAGGTTGGTGTTTTCTTCCTGCAGCGCCGCCTCGACCTCGTCGCGGGTGCGTCTGCGGAGCCGTTCTAATTGAAAAGAGGGGGATTCAAGCAACATCTGGGGGAGGTCAGGATGTATGGCCATAGCCACAAGTGTAGCCAACCGAACCTAAAAAAGGGCGCATAGCAGCAAAAAGGAGCCGGCCCGCCCCCTTCGATCTCCACTTCGAAGGGAGGAACCGACTCCTCATACCTGATCCTAGACAGATCACATCTGTCATACAAGAATGCTCTACTTGCCGTAGCGTTCCACGGAGTCCTGCAGGATCTTCTCGGCCTCGGCCTTGTTGCCCCAGCCGGAGCCCTGAACTTCCTTATTGGGCTCGAGATCCTTGTAGTGCACGAAGAAGTGCTCGATCTCCTCGCGCAGGGACTGCGGCACATCCTCGATATCCTGGATGTCGTCCCAGCGGACATCGTCGATCACGCAGAGCAGCTTGTCATCGCCGCCGGCCTCATCGGTCATCTTGAATACGCCGACGGGGCGGGCTTCCACGATCACGCCGGGGAATACGGGCTCGGGCAGGATCACCAGCGCGTCCATGGGGTCGCCATCCTCGCCCAGGGTGTGGTCAATGAACCCATAGTCCAAGGGGTAGGCCATCGGGGTGAACAGGTAGCGGTCTAGGTACACCTTGCCGGACTCGTGGTCCACCTCGTACTTATTGCGGGAGCCCTTGGGAATCTCGATGGTTACTTCAACAGACATGGTGTGAGCTGCAGCCCCTTTCGGCTGGAAACGTTCGGGTTGTTCATACTGCGACCCTCTGGAGGGTCTG
Source organism: Corynebacterium sp. 11A (assembly GCF_008930935.1). Lineage (NCBI taxonomy): Bacteria > Bacillati > Actinomycetota > Actinomycetes > Mycobacteriales > Corynebacteriaceae > Corynebacterium > Corynebacterium sp. 11A. Next base: position 51,392 of record NZ_PQMR01000007.1, on the reverse strand, counting down.
CTCCTATCGTAGCGTGGCCTATAATCGCTCGGGTACGTGCGGCGGATAAGAGTGCGCATAGGAGTTAAAGGGAAGAGATGTCTGCGAAGGCGAAGAGTTCTAAGACGTGGTGGGTCACCTCCATCGTTGTGGCCGGCGCCGCGGTGGGCTCCATCGCTGGGGTGGGCATCGATGCCTATGTGACCGAGCGCGGTCTCAGCCACCCCGAGGTGGTGAGCGCGCACGCCGTGACGGGAAGTTTCCGCGCCGCCGAGCCGAGTACCGAGGTAGACAATGGGCAGCTGGGCGCCCAGGTGGCCGAGCTGGCCAGCGATCCGCGCCTGGGCTCTTTCGCCGGGGTGCTCACCGATACCACCACGGGCGAGCAGGTGTGGTCGCTCAACCCCGATGAGCAGATGCGACCGGCCTCCGCCACCAAGCTGCTCACTGCCGCGGCCGCGCTCATCGCGCTGGGCGAGGATGATCGGCTCAGCACCACCGTTCACGACGCTGGCGAGGGCACCGTGGTGCTCAAGGCCGCGGGCGATGTGATGCTCAATGACGCCATGCTCGACCAACTCGCCGCGCAGCTCTCCGGGGTTCCGGTGGAGGCCGTGGCCATGGACACCTCCGTGTGGCCGGAGGAGGAATTCAGTTCGAAGTGGAATAAGAGCGATATTGGTGGCGGCTATATCGCGCCCATGCAGCCGATGATGCTCAATGGCGCCCGCATGGGGGCCGACTCTGGCGATGTGCCGCGCTCCACCACCCCGGCGGAGGATGTGGCCCACGCCTTGGCGGAGAAGCTGGGCGTGGAGTTTGTGGGCACCGCGGAGGCCACCGGCCCGACCTTGGCGAGCGTGAGCTCCGAGCCGCTGGCGGTGCGGCTGCACACCATGATGGTGCATTCGGACAATGTGATGGCCGAAGCCTTTGGCCGGGAGGTGGCGGTGCACACCGGCTATCCCGCCACCCAGGATGGCTCCCGCGACGCCACTCTGGCGGTGCTGGCGGAGCACGGTATCGACACCAGCGGTATGGATATGGTGGACAATTCCGGTCTGTCCCAACAGAACGCCATCTCCACGGCTGCCTTCGCGCGGGTGCTCACCGCGGTGGCCAGCGACCCAGTGCTGCGCCCCCTGCTGGATACCTTGCCGGTGGCCGGCGGCGAGGGAAGTCTCAGCTCCCGTTTCGGTGGTAGCCCCGGCGAGGGCTGGGTGCGCGCCAAGACGGGCACGCTCACCGATACCGCGGCGCTCGCGGGGCTTATCCCCGCCAAGAATGGCCATAGCTATGCTTTCGCGTTCATCTGCAATGATGCCTCCGTCCTGCCGGCGCGCGCTGGGATGGATGAGATTGCCTCCTCGATCCGTTCCTTCTAGCCCATGCCTACCCACATCGGCGAGATTCCCCTGCCGCGGCGCAGTCCGCACTTTCTTGCTTGTCGACGTCACGTCCGTGCCTTCACCACCCCTGTGGCGGCCATCGGCCTCTCGGGCGGGCCGGACTCCCTCGCTCTCGTGGCGGCCGCCGTCGCCGAGGGGGTGCAGGTGCGTGCGATCTGCGTGGACCATCAGCTGCAGCCCGGCTCCCGCGAGGTGGCAGAACGTGCCGCAGCCACCGCCCGCCGCATGGGGGCGAGTGCCGTGGTGGTGCCCGTCACGGTGGATATCCGCGCCGGTGGGCTGGAGGCCGCAGCCCGGCGGGCCCGCTATGCCGCCCTGCAGCAGCACGCCGATTCCTGGCCGCTGTGGGTGGCCCACACCCTCGATGATCAAGCCGAGACGCTGCTGCTGTCTGCACTGCGCGGCCGGGTGACGGGCATGGCGGCGCGGGATCGCCACGTACACAGACCCTTTCTCGGCCTGCGCCGTGCCGATACCGAGGGCGCCTGCGCGGAGCTGGGCTTATCCCCGTGGCAGGATCCGCAGAATGCGGATACGGGGCTGCGTCGAGTAGCGATCCGCTCTGCGGTGCTGCCGCTCTTGGCTGAGATCACCGGCTCGGATGTGGCGCCTGCCCTCGCCCAGGCCGCCGCCACCGTGCGCGAGGATGCGGACTTTCTTGCTACTCAGGTGCCCGAGATCGACGCCGAGGGGGTGAGCGTGGCGCTGGCCACCGAGCCGCGCCCGCTGCGAGTGCGGGCCATTATTGCGTTCTTGCGCCAGCACGATGCAGCCGTCTCAGCGGCGATCATTGACGCCGTCGATGCGCTCTTGGTGGATTGGCATGGCCAAGGTGGGGTAGCGGTGGGGAAAACATCGGAGGGGCTACGATTGGTCGTGCGCCGAAAAAGTGGCACACTCGTCATGGACGAATCCCCCTAATTAGCAGCTAGGAACCATCATGGAATCTGCCAAGGACATCGCCGTTCCCGCGGGCAAGTATCACGACGACATCGAAGACGTGATCATTGACGAAAACACCCTGCAAGCACGCATCCGAGAGCTCGCCGACATGGTGAGCAAGGAGTATGCCGACATTGAGGATGACCTCGTGCTGGTGTGCGTGCTCAAGGGCGCGGTGTATTTCATCACCGATTTCTCCCGCGAGCTCTCCATTCCCGCGCAGATGGAGTTCATGGCGGTCTCCTCCTATGGCAACTCTGTGTCCTCCTCCGGCGTGGTGCGCATCCTCAAGGATCTGGACCGCGATATCGCCGGCAAGCACGTGCTCATCGTGGAGGACATCATCGACTCCGGGCTCACCCTCTCGTGGTTGATGAAGAACCTCAGCAACCGCCAGCCCGCCTCCCTCAAGGTGGTCACGCTTTTGCGCAAGCCGGAAGCTGTGTCCGCCAAGGTGGAGCTTCTCGACGTCGGCTTTGACATCATCAATGCGTTCGTTGTTGGCTATGGCCTCGACTATGCCGAGCGCTATCGCGATCTGCCGTATATCGGTTTGCTCAAAGAACGCGTGTATAAGGACTAAACTCAAAGACCTCATATGAAGAACAAAAAGATCCTCAATATCGGGCTCATCGCTGCGGTTGTGCTGGTGGGGCTGTTCCTCATCGTGCAGCTCACTGACGATACCCGCTCCTACCGCGAGGTAGACACCTCCGTGGCGCTCACCCAGCTCACTGACAAGAACGCCAAAGAGGTGCGTATCGATGACCGCGAACAGCGGGTACTCATCGAGCTGAAAGAACCCATCTCCGTGGACAAAACCGAGGGCGTGGAGAAGGTCCAAACCCAGTACCCGGCCCGCACCGCTCCGGAGATCTTCGATCGCGTCACCAAGGCCGAGCCGGAAAAATTCACCACTAAGGTCACGCGGGATTCCTTCATCGGTTCGATGCTGACGATGATGCTGCCGCTGTTGCTCATCTTTGCCCTCATCATGTTCTTCTTCAGCCGCATGCAGGGTGGCGGCATGGGTCCCTTCGGTTTCGGTGGCTCCAAGGCCAAGGAACTCACCAAGGACATGCCCACCAACACCTTCGAGGATGTGGCCGGTGCGGATGAGGCTGTGGATGAGCTCCACGAAATCAAGGATTTTCTGCAGGATCCCAGCATCTACGAGAAGCTGGGGGCAAAGATTCCCCGCGGCGTGCTGCTCTACGGCCCGCCCGGTACTGGTAAAACCCTGCTGGCTCGCGCCGTCGCCGGCGAGGCCGGGGTTCCGTTCTACTCCATTTCCGGCTCCGACTTCGTGGAGATGTTCGTGGGCGTGGGCGCCTCGCGCGTTCGTGACCTGTTCAAACAGGCCAAGGAGAATAGCCCCTGCATCATCTTCGTCGATGAGATCGACGCCGTCGGCCGCCAGCGCGGCGCCGGCATGGGCGGCGGCCACGATGAGCGCGAGCAGACCCTCAACCAGTTGTTGGTAGAGATGGACGGCTTCGGCGACCGCCAGGGCGTGATCCTCATGGCCGCCACCAACCGCCCCGATATCTTGGACCCGGCCCTGCTGCGTCCGGGGCGCTTCGACCGCCAGATCCCGGTGACCAATCCAGACTTGAAGGGCCGCGAGAAGATCCTCGAGGTTCACGCCAAGGGCAAGCCCTTCGCCCCCGATGCTGATCTCAAGGCGCTGGCCAAGCGCACCGCCGGTATGTCCGGCGCGGACCTAGCCAATGTGCTCAACGAGGCCGCCCTGCTCACCGCGCGTGTGGGCGGCAGCGTGATCACCGCCGATGCCCTCGAGGAGGCCACCGATCGCGTGATCGGCGGCCCGCGACGATCCTCCAAGGTGATCTCCGAGCAGGAGAAGAAGGTCACCGCCTATCACGAGGGCGGCCACACTCTCTCCGCGTGGGCGCTGAAGGATATTGAGCGGGTGTACAAGGTGACCATCCTGGCGCGCGGCCGCACCGGCGGTCATGCCATGACGGCCCAAGAAGACGATAAGGGCATGTACAACCGCAAGGAGCTATTCGCTCGGCTCGTCTTCGCCATGGGTGGGCGCTCCGCCGAGGAACTCGTCTTTGGTGCCCCCACCACGGGCGCGTCCTCCGATATTGAGCAGGCCACCAAGATCGCCCGGGCCATGGTGACCGAGTACGGCATGTCTCCTGAGCTTGGCCTCGTGAAATACGGGGAGGAACAGGGCGATCCCTTCGCCGGCATGGGCCGCGGCGGCTCAATCGAATACTCCGAGAAGGTGGCCGCCACCATCGACGACGAGGTGCGCTATCTGCTGCGCAAGGCGCACGAGACGAGCTACCGCATCCTGCGCGAGCACCGCGACACCCTCGATGCCCTGGCCTATAAGCTGCTGCAGAAGGAAACCCTGCGCCGCCCCGATCTGGAGGCCTTGTTCACCGATATCGAGCCCCGCGGGGTGGAAGAGGTCTTCCCCTCCGAGGACATCGACTTCCCAGCTCAGCTCGACCGCGAACCGGTGAAGACCCCCGTGGAGGAGGCCATCGAGCGCGGTGAGGAACCGCCGCGGCCGTTCTCTCTCCTCGAGGCGTCGAAGGCAGCGAGGGCGCGTCGTGAAGCGGAGATGGCCAAGCGCCAGCAGGAGCTTTCTCCCGTCGCCCCCGAACAGGGCCCGTGGACTCCGAAGTCCGGCTCCACCCCCAACTACGGCACCCCGCCGCCGAAGGGCTGGACCGTGCCGGGGTGGCCGCAGCAACAGCAGCCGCAGCAGCAACCAGAGCAGCAGCCGGACCCGCAGAAGCAGCACCCGGGCGTGGAAAACTACGGCGAGAACACCGAGGTCATTGGTTTCCGTCTGCCGGAGCGTGAGCGCCCCGATGAGGACGAGCACTATAACGGCAGCCACCGGGCGCAGGAGTAATAAGCGATGAGCGAGCACGAGTTTGATGCCGACCGCATTGAGCGTGCGGTGCGCGAGATCCTGATCGCTATCGGTGAAGACCCGGATCGTGAGGGCCTCGCTGCCACCCCAGGCCGGGTGGCGCGCGCCTATGAGGAGATCTTCGCCGGGCTGCGCGAGGATCCCGCCGACGTGCTAAACACCACCTTTGATGAGGGGCACCGAGAGCTGGTGCTGGTGCGCGATATTCCTATCTATTCGATGTGCGAGCATCATCTCGTGCCCTTCTATGGGCGCGCCCACATCGGCTATATCCCAGGTGCCAGTGGCGCCGTCACCGGCCTGTCCAAGCTGGCCCGGCTGGTGGATCTTTATGCCAAGCGCCCGCAGGTGCAGGAGCGGCTGACCACCCAGGTGGCCGATGCCCTCGTGCAGAAGCTGGGCGCGCACTCGGTGATCGTGGTGATCGAGTGCGAGCACATGTGCATGGGGATGCGCGGTATCCGTAAGCCCGGTGCCATGACCACTACCTCGGCGGTGCGTGGCGGTTTCCAACGCTCCGCCGCCTCGCGCGCCGAAGTCCTCAGCCTGATCCGCGGATGCTAGGAATACTGTCATGACCACCCTCGCTTCCCTTCGTCACCCGCACCGTTCCACGGTGATGGGCATCGTGAACGTCACCGAGGATTCCTTCTCGGATGGCGGCAAGTATCTCGACCCCGAGGTGGCGGTGCAGCACGCCCGCCGGCTCGTGGCTGAGGGCGCGGACATCATCGACGTCGGCGGGGAATCCACCCGCCCCGGCGCCACGCGGGTGGATCCCGTGCTGGAACGTGAGCGGGTGGTGCCGGTGATCGCGGCTCTGCACGCTGCGGGGATTAAGACCTCCGTGGATACCATGCGTGCCAGCGTGGCCGCGGCCGCCGCAGCGGCAGGGGTGGATCTGATTAATGATGTCTCCGGCGGTCTCGCCGATCCGGAGATGCGCGCCGTGATGGCCGAGACAAACCTGCCGGTGTGCCTCATGCACTGGAAGGCCGCGACCTTCGGCAATGCCTCCGGCGCCGCGCACACCCCGGGCAGCGTGGTGGAGGACGTGCGCCGCGCTCTCGCCGAGCTCACCACCGCCGCCATCGACGCTGGGATACGGCCGGAGAACATCACGGTAGATCCGGGACTGGGTTTCGCTAAAACCGCCTTGGATAACTGGCAGCTGTTGCACAACCTAGATGTGTTTACCTCCGGCGAGTTCCCCGTGCTGGTGGGGGCTTCCCGTAAGCGCTTCCTCACTGCCATTCGCGTGGGGCGCGGCCTCGAATCCGCGCCGGATCCGGCCACGGCCGCCGTCACCGCGATCGCCGCGCAGCAGGGCGCGTGGTGTATTCGCGTGCACGATGTGGCGGTATCGCGCGATGCCGTGGATGTGGCCCAGTTGTGGAATCACCCCAGCGATGTGGAGGAGGGCTAGTGGCTGATCGCATTGAACTCACTGGGTTGGAGGCCACCGGCTATCACGGGGTCTTCGACTTCGAGAAGCGCGAGGGCCAGCGCTTCATCGCCGATATCACCTGTTGGTTGAACTTTCCCCGTGAGGACAAGCTCGCCGGCACCGTGCACTATGGCGAGCTCGCCGAGCTGGCCCACGCCGTGCTCACCGGCCCGCCCGCCGATCTCATCGAGACGGTGGCCTCCACGATTGCCGAGCGCGCCATGGACACCTTCCCGCAGTTGCATGCCATCGAGGTGCGCATCCATAAACCCGAGGCCCCCATCGATCTGCCCTTCCGCGATGTGGCCGTGGTGGCTCGTCGCTCTCGGAGGAAGTAGGTGGCTATGCGTGCGGTGATCTCGATCGGCTCGAACACGGGCGCTTCCCGACAGCATCTGGCCAGCGTCCTTCACGAGTTCGAGGAGGAGCTGGTGGCCTGCTCCTCGCTTTACGCCACCCCGCCCTGGGGTGTGGAGGATCAGCCGGACTTTCTCAACGCGGTGCTCATCGTGGACACCGAGTCCTCCCCGCGGGAGCTGCTCGCCCGCGGCCAGGAACTTGAGGCCCGCGCCGAGCGGGTGCGCCTGCGCCGCTGGGGCCCGCGCACCCTGGACGTAGACATCGTGGACATCGAGGGCTTCAGCAGCACAGATCCCGTGCTCACGGTCCCGCATCCTTATGCCCATCAGCGCGGCTTTGTGCTCATTCCATGGCACGAGATCGCTCCCGACGCCGTCCTCGGCGGTAGCTCCGTGAGCGCGCTTATCGACGCTCTCCCAGCCGCCGACCGCGCCGCCATTACTCCGATCGATAAGGTGATCGCATGAAACGCACCCGCATTTCTTTGCTGCTGGCTGCCGGCGGCTTCACCGCGCTCGCCGGGGTGATCCTGACCTGGGGGCGCTATGGCTCCTTGGTGACCGTCTCGGCCGCGGCTTCGGTGACGCTCTGGGCGATGGCGTTGATCTGCGTGGTTTTGGGCAGAAGGGTGCGCGAGAACGTCGATCACAGCAATATCGGCATGGACCGATCCCAGCTCAACCCCACCACCGCGGCCCTGTGGCTGGTGGTGGCGAAGGCGTCGGCGTGGACCGGCGCGATTGTGGGCGGCTGGTATGTGGGCATGGCCACGTTCGTGGTGCCCAAGGCCGCCACGCTCACCGCCGCCCAGAATGATCTGCCGGGGGTCGTGACCTCCGCCGCGGCGGGCGTGGCTTTGGCCGCCGCGGGAATATATCTCGAGCGTGGATGCAGCGTGCCGCCCTCAGCAGATGGAGAACCCGCCTGACGTGCCGCGCGGGCTCAGCCCACGAGAAGGTAGTTTTAGGTAGATTAAGGACTCATGAGCTCCCCGACCCCTCCTGAAGAACAGCAGCACGCCGAACAAAGTGACAAAGGCCAGATCGCGCTGATCGTGTTGGTGGTGCTGGCACTTGCCGCCAGCTTGCTCATGTTGTTCATGAACAATGACGCGATGATGAAGCTCGCGGTGCTCGCCGCTCTCTGGGCCGCGGTGTTGGGCTTTTTCCTTGTGTTCCGCTATCGCAACCAGGTTGAGGAGGCGACTGCGGCGCTAAACGTGCAGCGGGATCTTTATGAGGAGAAGTTGGAGCGCGAGCGCGCCGATCACCGCGCCGAGCAGCTGGAGATCGAACAGGATTATCTCGAGGCCCTCCGCGAGGAGCGCGACGAGAACATCGCCATTATGCGGGAGCAGCTCGATATCGTGCGCGAGCAGCTGGAGCGGCTAACTGGTCAGGTCTACTACGAGCCGACCACGCTCAGCGCCGCCGCCGAGCGCATTCACGAGATCGAGGAGGCTTCCAGTATCCGCTGGGATCCGCAGCCGGAGCAGCCCCGCAGCTCTTCGCCCTTTGATGCGGAGACCACCGTGTTCGATCGCGTCGAGGAGACCCCGGAGCCCGAGCCTGCACCGGAACCGGAACCGGAGCCCGAGCCGGAGCCGGAGCCGGAGCCCGAGCCGCTGTGGGAGCCCGAACCAGAACCGGAACCCAAACCTGAGCCCGCACCGGAGCCCGAGCCCGTGTGGGCCCCTGCCCCCGAGCCGGAGCCGGAGCCCTCGCACCATGGCCGCCGCCGCGCCGATGAGCGCAGCGGGTCGGTGTCTGTAGCTGATCTGCTGAAGAATTTCAATAAATAATGGCTTTTGAACCTGGTGCAGCACGGGTGATCGATTCCCCCGAGATGCTGCGCACCTTCGCTTCCGCTATGCGTAAAACGGGCCGCCCCGTCGTGCTCGTGCCGCTGAGTGAGTCTTGGGCGCCACAGCATGTGGCCTTGGTGCGTGCCGCGCGCACGGTGCCGCGTGCCGTTGTGGTGGTAGTGGGGGACTGCCCCGAAGAGCATGCCCGCGAGCTGGGCGTGGATGCCCTCGCCGCCGAGCTGGCCCCGCCGGCGCTGAGCGTGCGCCTCGATGCCCCGAGTCTTGAGCCGCTGGAAGCGCGCCTGTCTGCGATGCTTCGCCTGCTGGTGCTGGTGAATCCGCATCAGGTGGTGCTCAGCGAACGCGATTTTGAGTTCATGCTGCTCACCCAACGCCTGATCTCCGAGTATGGTTTCGCCACCGCGGTGCGCGGGGTGCCGCCGACTCGTTCCGCTGCGGGCGTGGCTCTGCAGCCCGCCCTGGCCGAGCTGTCTGCGGAGCAGGTTGATCGGGCCACGGTGCTGTCTGCGGCCCTGCTGGCTGCCACGCACCGCGCCGAGGAGGGCGCCGCAGCGGTGCTCGCCACCGCCCGCGAGATTCTCTCGGGGATGGACGTGGAGTATGTGGAGCTGCGCGATGCCCGCACCTTCGGCCCAGCCCCCGAGCGCGGCGAGGCCCGCCTGCTCGTGGCCGCCACTATTGACGGGGTGCGGCTCATCGATAATGTCGGCGTGCCCGTCGGCATCGGGTTTAAGAACCTCAGCGAGGACTAAACACGGAAAAATCGGTGTAAAATCTATAAGGGTATATTCACCTTCCTCTTTCTAGGAGTTACCCATGGATTCCTCCACCGTCGCCCTTGGCGTGCTGAGCGATCTTCCCATCGCCCGCGAAGCCACCACCTCCCGCGTCCTCGTCAATAACGAGCACCTGCGCACTGTCGTCTTCAGCTTCGACGCCGGCCAGGTCCTCACCGAGCACGCCTCTCCCCGCGCCGTCGTCGTGCAGCTTCTCGACGGCCGCCTGAGCTTCACCGTTGCCGGCGAGGAGCACGAGATGCACCCCGGCGACGTGATCTATCTCGCCCCCAATGAGCGCCACGCCCTCGAGGCCCTCGAACCCTCACATATGAGCCTCGTGATGGTGGATGTCAATGCCACGTAAAGGGCCCGCCGAAAAATACCTGCAAGGGCACTGGCTGCTGGCCAGCATGGGCAAGCGCGTGCTGCGCCCCGGAGGTATCGAGCTGACCACCCGCCTCATCGAGGCCGCGCAGCCCACCTCCTCCGACCGCATTGTGGAGCTCGGGCCCGGAGTGGGGCGCACCGCCGAGATACTGCTGGCGACACATCCTCGCAGTTACCGCGGCGTGGACCCTAATCCCGCGGGCAGCGCCCAGCTGGCCGAGGTGCTGCGCGGCCACCCCGAGGCCGAGCAGGTGGTGGCAGATGCCCGCTCCCACGAGCTGCCCGATGGCTCCGCCGATCTGGTGGTGGGGGAGGCCATGCTCACCATGCTCAGCACCGAGGATAAAAAGGCAGTCATGGAGCGAACCTATCGTCTCCTTGCCCCCGGTGGCCGCTATGCGATCCACGAGCTCGCCGTCTCGGGCGACAATGCCACCGAGGTGTCGCGGGAGATTTCGCGCAGCATCAAGGTGGGTGCGCGCCCACTACCGGCTGAGGAATGGCAGCAGCTGCTGGAGGAGGCCGGCTTCGAGGTAGTTGCTACCGACACCAGCCCCATGCGGCTCTTGGAGCCCTCCCGCATCATCGCCGATGAAGGACTTGGTGGGGCGCTACGCTTCTTCTACCGCGTCCTCCGTAACCCCACTGCGCGGCGCCGTATTATGCAGATGCGCTCGGTATTTCGGCGACACCGTGAGCAGCTCTCGGCGGTGGCTTTCGTGGCACGCAAAGGCTGCTAGGCTAAGCATTTGTGACGCAAGCGAATTCTCATCCTGTTGTGGTCGTCGATTTCGGCGCCCAGTATGCACAGTTAATTGCGCGCCGCGTGCGCGAGGCGAATATTTATTCCGAGGTGGTGCCCCACACAGCCACGGCTGAAGAGATCAAGGCCAAGAACCCGGCCGCATTGATTCTCTCCGGTGGGCCCTCCTCGGTGTACGCCGAAGGAGCACCGCGGCTCGATTCCGACATCTTTGAGCTCGGCCTGCCGATCTTCGGCATCTGCTATGGCTTCCAGTACATGACCGCCAGCCTGGGCGGCACCGTGGCAGCCACTGGCGCCCGCGAGTATGGCCGCACCGATCTCACTGCCACCGAGGGCGTGCTTCACGCTGGGCTCGAACCCACCCACAAGGTGTGGATGAGCCACGGCGATGCCGTGACCGAGGCCCCTGCGGGTTTCGCCGTCACCGCCACTACCGCCGGTGCGCCGGTTGCCGCATTTGAGAACGTCGATAAGCGCATGGCCGGCGTGCAATATCACCCCGAAGTCATGCACTCGCCGCATGGCCAGGAAGTGCTCGAACGCTTCCTCACGGAGATCGCTGGGCTGGAGCAGAACTGGACCGCCGAGAACATCGCCACCGAGCTCATCGACGCCGTCCGTGAACAAGTGGGCGAGCAGGGCCGCGCGATTTGCGGCCTCTCCGGCGGCGTGGACTCCGCCGTCGCCGCCGCGCTCGTGCAGCGCGCCATCGGCGATCGCCTCACCTGCGTGTTCGTAGACCACGGGCTTTTGCGCGCCGGGGAGCGTGAGCAGGTAGAGCAGGACTTCGTGGCCGCTACCGGCGCCAAACTGGTGACCGCGCACGAGGCCGATGCCTTCCTGGGCAAGCTCAAGGGCCTCACCGATCCGGAAGATAAGCGCAAGGCCATCGGCCACGAGTTCATCCGTTCCTTCGAGCGCGCCGTCGCCGGTGTGCTGGAGGATGCCCCCGAGGGCTCCAGCGTGGACTTCCTCGTGCAGGGCACCCTGTACCCGGATGTGGTGGAGTCTGGCGGAGGTTCCGGCACCGCCAATATTAAGAGCCACCACAACGTGGGCGGTTTGCCCGATGACGTGGAGTTCCAGCTCGTCGAGCCGCTGCGCCTGCTGTTCAAGGACGAGGTGCGCGCGGTGGGCCGCGAGCTGGGCCTGCCCGAGGAGATCGTGGGCCGCCAGCCCTTCCCCGGCCCCGGCTTGGGCATCCGCATTATCGGTGAGGTCACCGAGGATCGCCTCGAGACTCTCCGCAAGGCGGATCTCATTGCCCGCACCGAGCTCACCGCAGCCGGTCTTGACGCTGAGATCTGGCAGTGCCCCGTGGTGCTGCTGGCCGATGTTCGCTCGGTGGGCGTGCAGGGCGATGGCCGCACCTATGGCCACCCGATCGTGTTGCGACCGGTCAGCTCCGAGGACGCTATGACCGCGGACTGGACCCGCCTGCCCTATGACGTGCTGGAGAAGATCTCCACCCGCATCACCAACGAGGTGGAGGACGTCAACCGCGTGGTCTTGGACGTCACCTCCAAGCCCCCAGGAACTATCGAGTGGGAGTAACGGGCTCATCGTCCTTCGGGATGATCACGCCTGTGCTCAGCGCCACGAGCCGCTTCCTTCCGCAGTGAAGGGGGCGGTTTTCGTGTTCTCTATTCAGTTTTTAGGGTGTGTCAGGCCTAGAAGGGGGCGGGTTCGTTCCGGTCGAAGGGAACGGTGCCGGTGGCGGCCATGACGCGCTCATTCTTATCGCGCTTGGCCTTTTTGCGATTCGTCATTCGGTCGTCCAGGCTGATGCGGCGCATCTTGGCGGAGACGCCCTCTGCGACGGAGCAGGAGATCTCGCCACTCTTAGAGCGCCAGGTGGTGGTGCCCTGCGGATCGACCGTGACGGTGTATTCGCCGAGGGTCTTCATGTTGTGGTGGCGCTTGCATAGTGGCTGCAGGTTCCATGTGGCCGTCATGTCACCCTCCTGCCATTCGGCGATGTGGTCGATCTCGCAGCGATTCGCGGGGACGGCACAGCCGGGGTGGTTGCAGCACCCATAGCGGGCGATGACTTCATGCCGCTGCGCCTCGGTGGGCTGGTAGCCGGGTTTCTCCGAATCGGAGAGCAGCTGGAGGTGTGTGATCCAGTTGAGGATCTCCTCCGTGGCCAGATCCCCCAGCCAGCCGGTGGTGGGGGTCCAGGCGCCCTTGTTGAACCAATCCCCGTAGACGTGCATGACCACGTCGAGGTCGATGGTGTTGAGGATGAGCCCGAGCAGCCCATCGGCGCGGGTGCGCCCGTGCGTCGCCGCCTTAGTGATGGCTTCGGCGACGAGAGTGCCGCGATGGGCGTCCAGGTTGGCGGTGATGGTCACTGTGTTGCTCAGCGGATTGTGGTTGATGTCTACCCACTCGCGCTCCTCTCGCTGGGGATCAGGCTCATCTGCTTCTGCGGCCGGCGGGTCGATTATGCGCAGTATCTCCGCGATACGCGAGCTCAGCCAGTAGGGGCCTTTGAGGGCTTGGTGGTCGACGCGGGGGAGTATCCGGTCCAGAAAGCGCACCTCGAATTCCGCGATGAACTCATCCTCTATGGCCTCGACCGCGTAGGTAAAGGCCCACAGATGCGCGTCGTTGAATACTGGCCGGGAGTTGAGAAAGGCGGCGACTAAGGGGAATCGTCTGAGCGTCCGCGCGAGGTCGAGGTGTTTGAGAATATAGCCGTCGGTGCAGCTAAAGCGTTTCGCCATGTGGGAGCAGAAGGCGTCGTAGTGCTCCTCATCGACTTCGTACTGTCGCAGTAAATGCAGGGCGAAGCGGATGCGGCGAGCATTCTCGGCCAGGGGGTCGAACTCGCTCAGCCCCAGTTCGGTGCTCAGCGGGGAATCAGCCTCCCAGTGGCGTTCGTGGCAGAAGCGCCGGGACCCATCGGCCATCCGTTGTCTCACTGAGCTATAGCCAAAGATGCTTCGGTAGTGCTGATCGTCGGGGAGGGGAAACGCTGTGGGATCTATCATGTGCTGTCCTTGTGTCGGGTGGTGGTTTTGGTGGCCTTAGTATGTCATCCACGCTGGACACTGCATTGCACTTATTCGAACACGCGTTCTAGTTAAAAAAGGGAAAACAACGCCCTAAAACAGGGCGCACACAGCATAAACGCACACACCAGCCTATTCGAACAGTAACCGCTATTGTGCGCACTCTCCGTCGCTGCCTAACACCAGCCGCTGCGGCTCGAAAGGGGAGAGGAATTCCTGGTCCGCGGCGTCGGGAAGCGGGTGTCACATCACGCTCAGATCCATTCCCACGGCAGTCGCGGCAGCAAGCTTGTCGACGCTACCCTGCACAATCTCATAGTGCAGGGCAGAAAAGCGGGTGGGAGGTGTAGCTGTCGCGCCGGGCGGCCGGCAGCTGCTGAATACTGAGGGCGGAGTCCACGAGGCTGGCGCGCGCTCCGATTAGCGCAGCACCTTACATACAGCCTCGACCTGGTCGGGAAGCCGTGCATGGTGCACCGCAGGTAGTTCGACCACGCGCCCGAGCCGCGAGGAATACTCCGGCACGGTTGTGTCACGAGTGCTGATTATGGACACCACCTCTACCCCAGCGGGGACCACGGGCGAGAAGGGCTGCATGATGTCAACGAAGCTGCGTCCGAGGAGGCGGGCGATGATGGCTTGGCTCCACCGCGGCTGCGGCGGCACTCCGCGCCAGCAGGCCCCGAGGCCAATGATTTGGCCAATGCGTCCCCGCAGCTCGGGGCAATCGGCGGCGAGGAGCCCCACCAGCCCGCCGAGGGAATGCCCGATGATGTCGAGCTGCGAGTGGGCGTCGATAAGCGTACTGCGCACCTCGTCGACGCACTCCATGAGCGATGTGGTGCCACGGCGACCATACTCGGGGACGATCACGCGGCGGCCGCGGGCATCGAGCGCGGCGGCGAGGTCGGCGAAGTTGCCGGGCGAGCTGAGCGTGCCATGCAGAAGCACCACGGGACGGCCCGTGCTGTGCAGCTCAGGGAGGCGCCCGCGCCGCGGAATCAGATGTCGAAGCATGCCTTAAGCATGTGCTCTCACCCCCGCTGCGGGCAAATGAAATGGGAATGTCCTGTGGAGGGGTTAAGCTGAGTGGGCCTAGAATCCACGCTTTATATAGGGAGCAAAAACTTATGGCTCGTGTAGTTGTGAACGTGATGCCCAAGACGGAAATTCTCGATCCCCAAGGACAGGCCGTGGTGCGCGCACTCGGGCGCCTCGGTGTTGAGGGAGTGAAGGATGTGCGTCAGGGCAAGCGCTTCGTGCTAGACGTTGAAGACACCGTGACCCCTGAAGATCTGGAAAAGGTGGCTGAAAAGCTGCTGGCCAACACCGTGATCGAGGACTTCGAGGTCCTCGGCGTTGAGGTGGTGTAAGTGAGCGCGAAGATTGGTGTCATTACTTTTCCTGGCACGCTCGATGATGTCGATGCGGCCCGCGCGGTGCGTCTCGCCGGCGCTGAGGCCGTGAGCCTGTGGCATAAGGATGCCGACCTGCGCGGCGTGGATGCCGTGGTTGTGCCCGGCGGATTTTCCTATGGCGACTATCTCCGCTCTGGGGCGATTTCCGCGCTGGCGCCGGTGATGGAATCCGTGATCGAGGCGGCCACAAAGGGCATGCCCGTGCTGGGAATCTGTAACGGTTTCCAGATTCTTACAGAAGCAGGTCTGCTTCCTGGTGCACTCACTAGGAACCAGGGCCTGCATTTTCATTGTGTCGATACCTACCTTGAGGTAGCGAACGCCGATACGGCCTGGACCTCCACGCTGCGCGAGGGGCAGAAGATCCTCATCCCCGCAAAGCACGGTGAGGGCCGCTTCCAGGCCAGCGCGGAAACCATCGCGCAGCTGGAAGATACCGGCCGCGTGGTGTTCCGCTACACCGATAATTTCAACGGATCCATGAACCGTATTGCGGGAGTGTGCTCGGAGAATGGTCGCGTGGTGGGCTTGATGCCGCACCCAGAGCACGCCGTGGAGGAACTCACCGGCCCCTCGCTCGACGGGCTGGAGCTGTTCCTTTCCGCTATCGGACGAGTCGCTGCCTAGGAATAAGGGGAAGTACTACTTATGACGTTCAATGACACAGTGGCCGCCGCCACCAAGGATCCCCACGCCCCGCAGCCCTATGCGGAACTTGGTCTGAAGGATGACGAGTACCAGCGCATCACCGAGATCTTGGGCCGCCGGCCCACCGACGCCGAGCTGGCGATGTACTCGGTGATGTGGTCCGAGCACTGCTCCTATAAGTCCTCCAAGGTGCATCTGCGCTACTTCGGCGAGACCACCACCGAGGATATGGCCTCCAAGATTCTCGCTGGTATCGGCGAGAACGCCGGCGTGGTGGACATCGGCGATGGCAATGCCGTGACCTTCCGCGTGGAATCCCACAACCACCCCTCCTATGTGGAGCCGCACCAGGGCGCCGCTACCGGCGTGGGCGGTATTGTCCGCGACATTATGGCCATGGGCGCCCGCCCGATTGCCGTGATGGATCAGCTTCGTTTCGGCCCCGCCGATGCCCCGGACACCCAGCGCGTCCTGCCCGGCGTGGTGGATGGCATCTCCCACTATGGCAACTGCTTGGGCCTGCCTAACATTGGCGGCGAGACCGTATTTGATCCCTCTTATGCTGGCAATCCCCTGGTGAATGCGCTCTGCGTGGGCACCCTCAAGGTGGATGACCTCAAGCTCGCCTTCGCCTCCGGCAAGGGCAATAAGGTGATGCTCTTCGGCTCCCGCACCGGCCTCGACGGCATCGGCGGCGTCTCCGTGCTGGCCTCCGACACCTTCGAAGAGGGCGCCGAGCGCAAGCTCCCTGCGGTGCAGGTGGGCGACCCCTTCGCGGAGAAGGTCCTCATCGAGTGCTGCCTTGATCTCTACAAGGCGGGCGTGGTCGTAGGCATCCAGGATCTCGGTGGCGCCGGACTCGCCTGCGCGACCTCCGAGCTGGCCGCCTCCGGTGATGGCGGCATGACCATCAACCTGGATGCCGTGCCGCTGCGCGCCGAGAACATGACGGCCGCGGAGATCCTGTCCTCCGAGTCGCAGGAGCGCATGTGCGCCGTGGTCCGCCCCGAGGACGTGGAGCGTTTCCGCGCCATCTGCGAGCACTGGGATGTCACCTGCGCCGAGATCGGCGAGGTCTCCGACGGCGAGCATCTCGTGATCGAGCACCGCGGCGAGGTCGTGGTGGACGCCCCGGCGCACACCATCGCCAATGAGGGGCCCGTGTACGAGCGCCCCTTTGCCCGCCCAGACTGGCAGGATGAGCTGCAGCAGCAGCGGGAGATTCCGCAGGCCGATAACGCCGCCGTGGCCCGCGAGGTGTGGCTGCGCATGGTCGGCTCCCCGGCGCTGTGCTCCCGCGCCTTCATCACCGAGCAATATGACCGCTATGTGCGCGGCAATACCGTCCAGGCCCGCAACGCCAACTCCGGTGTGCTGCGCATCGACGAGGAAACCGGCCGCGGCGTGGCCGTCTCCGCCGATGCCTCGGGCCGCTACACCAAGCTCGATCCGAATACCGGCGCTCGGCTGGCGCTCGCGGAGGCCTACCGCAACGTGGCGGTCACCGGCGCCCGGCCCATCGCCGTCACCAACTGCCTCAACTTCGGCTCTCCCGAGGATCCGGCTGTGATGTGGCAATTCCGCGAGGCCGTGCACGGGCTTGCCGATGGCTCCCGTGAACTGGGCATTCCCGTCTCCGGCGGCAATGTCTCCTTCTACAACCAGACCGGCACCGAAGCCATTTTGCCCACCCCGGTGGTCGGTGTGCTGGGCGTGATCGACGATGTCGCCCAGTCCATCCCGGCGCACATCCCCGCCGACGCCGCCCCCGGCACGCGCCTGCTGCTGCTCGGCGAGACTAAGGAGGAGCTGGGCGGATCCATCTACCAGCAGGTAGTGGCCGAGGATCTCTCCGGCATGCCGCCGAGCGTTGATCTCGCCTGCGAGCAGGCCCTCGCCGAGTTCTTCCACGGCTCCACCGATATCCTCGCCGCCCACGATCTCTCCGAGGGCGGGCTTGCCCAAGCCATCGCGGAGCTGGCCATTCACTCGGGTCGCGGCATGCAGCTCTCGCTTGTCGACGTCGCCCCGCAGCCCACCATCGCACTCTTCTCGGAGTCGGCCTCCCGGGCAGTGATCGCCGTGCGCGAGCAGGACTGCGCAGCCGTGACGGCCCGCGCCGCCGAGTGCGGGGTGCCGGTGACGGAGCTGGGCGCCACGGCAGACACTGACACCGTGGACCTCGAGCTTCCCGGCGGAGAGCACCTCCAGGTAGCGGTGGCCGAGCTGGAGCAGGCGTGGACCTCCACGCTGCCCGATCTTTTCGGCCACGCCGCTGGCGCTAACTCCGTGGTCTAATAGCGCCCCCTGAACCTGGTATCAACCATATGGTTGATACCAGGTTCAGTCTTGTGCACGATGTGCGCTCACCTGCGTCGATGCTGAACTTGAGGGCATGGATGTCACTCGTAGTTTTCGCAGCGCCCGGAATAGCTGGATCAGCCTCGCCCTCATCGCTGGGCTGATCGGTGTGTTCTTTGCGGTGCTCGGCGGCGCCGAGGCCTCGCATGCTCGGCAGGCCGCCCCCAGCGATTCCGAATCCACCCAGGTGGCCCAGATCCTGGAGCACTTCCCCGGGGCCGATGAGGACACCGTGCTGGCGGTGGTGCAGCAGCGGGATCGCTCTCCGCTGAGCGAGGTGGATCTGCTGGCCGCCGCGCGCGCCATCCCAGGCGCCGAGCAGGTCCGCCCCCTGCTCAGCGATGATGCCCGCGCGGGGCTCATCACCCTGCCGGTGCCCGCCGCCGAGAGCGGCACGGAGATGAGTACCTATCTTGCGGAGCTGCGCGCCGATATCTCCGCCGCGGCCCCGCAGCACCTCGATATCGCCATCACCGGCGGTGCCGCCTTTGGCGCCGATGTGGCCGCTGCCTTCCAAGGCGCGAATATCACTCTGCTGGCCGTGACCGTTCTCATCGTCGCACTGCTTCTCATCTTCACCTATCGCAGCCCCGTGCTGTGGCTCATCCCGCTATCCGTGGTGGCTCTCGCCGATCGCGTGGCTGCGGTGCTCACGGCCTGGATCGGCGCGGAGTTCGGCCTGGAATTCGATGCTGGTATCGTCTCGGTGCTGGTATTCGGCGCCGGTACGAACTACGCCCTGCTGCTCATCTCCCGCTACCGCGAGGAGCTGGTTCGCCACGAGGATCACCGCGCTGCCCTCTCCTCGGCGTGGACGCAGTCCTTCCCGGCGATCGCGGCCTCTAATCTCACCGTCGTGCTCTCCCTGCTCTGTCTCGGCCTCGCCGTCATCCCCGGCACCCGCGGGCTGGGGATTGTTGCCGCGGTGGGCATTCTTCTCGCCCTCGTGGCCGTACTCGTCGTACTGCCTCCGGCACTATCGCTGGCCGGCCGAAAGGCACTGTGGCCGAGGATCCCCCGGCCGGGTGATCCCGCCGCCGAGCCCCGGATTTATCGCCGTGTGGCCACCGCCGTCATGCGCCGTCCCTTGGCGGTGCTGCTGAGCGGAGTGGTGCTGCTAGGCGGACTCTCCGCCGGGCTGGCATCGATCACGGTGGGGCTGAATCAGATGGAGAAGTTCCGCACGGAGACCGAGTCCGCCGCCGGTTTCGCCACCCTCGCGGAGCACTTCCCCGCAGGCGAGGCCCAGCCGAACTTCGTGCTCACCCGCGTCTCCCATCAGGACGAGGTGCTGGCCACCATCAACCGCCTCGACGATGTCGTGCGCGCCATGCCGCTCGGCGTCTCCACCGATGGCGAGTGGGCGAGGATCATGGTGAGCACCGACGCCGCCCCCGGCACCCAGGAATCCCTAGATTTTGTGCGATCGCTGCGCACGGCCGTGCACGCGGTGCCTGGCGCCGCGGCGAAGGTCGGCGGCGAACAAGCCACCGAGGTGGATGCCCGCGCCGGCACCGTCCGCGACCTGAGGCTGCTGGTGCCGGTGATCCTCGGCATCAACCTGCTGGTGCTCACCCTACTGCTGCGCTCGGTGGCGGCGCCGATCTTCTTGGCCCTCAATGTACTCAGCGCTGGCGCCGCCATCGCCGTGGGCAGCTGGATCTCCAGCCTGGTGTTCGGCGTCTCCGCTCTCGACCTCTCGGTGCCGCTGCTCTCGTTCCTCTTCCTCGTGGCCATGGGCATCGACTACACCATCTTCCTCGCCCACCGCGCCGCCACGGAGCGCGCGCTCCATGGCACCCGCGAGGGCATGGTGGAAGCCATCAGCCACACCGGCGTGGTCATCACCTCCGCGGGCGTGGTGCTGGCCGGCGTATTCGCGGCCCTCGGGGTGCTGCCGCTGGTGACCCTGGGCCAACTGGGCATTATCGTGGGCTTCGGGGTGCTGCTGGATACTATTCTCACTCGCACCATCATTGTGCCGGCCGCTGTTGGCGTGCTGGGCGATGCCACCTGGTGGCCCCGCCGCGCCCCCACCGCCGAGGAAGGAGAAACCGAGTATGTCTGTGCAGCTAACGCCAGCTAAACACCCGTTTGGGGCGCGGAGTTCCTCGCCCGCCGCCATTCTCGTGGTGGGGGAGACGATCACTGCCGGCATCTTGGTGATCGTCGGCGCCCTCGGGGCGCTGCGCGAGGCCTCCCCGCTGCTTATTCTTCCAGCCGTTATCGCCTTCTGCGCCGCCTTCGTGCTGCTGCACCGCCCCCGCCTGCGGCTGGGCGTGTTGTTGCTGCTCTGGGCGGGGCTGGTGTGCCTCAGCTTCTCCTTTACCTGGGTTGCCTTCGTTCTCTTCCTGCTCGCCGGGCACTATCTGCGCTTTCCGCTGCTGCCGGTCTATGCCCTGCTGGTGCTGGCCGGGGTGTGGGGCGCGACGTGGGCCGATAAGGATCAGGTGGGCGTGCCGCAGCTGCTCGGCCCGGCGATCGGGGCCGTGGTGGCTATCGGTATGAGCCGAGGCTATGTGGAATTGTTGCGCATCCTCAACGACCTCGAGCGCGCCCATAGCGAGATGGCCTATTTGCAAGATGAGCTGGCCGCCACGCAGCGCGAGGCCGGAGCCATGGATGAGCGCACCCGCATCTCCCAGGACATCCACGATACGATCGCCCAAGGGCTGAGTTCCATTCGGCTGCTGGCCCAGCCCTCTCATCCCACTCCCGCCGCGGAGAAGCTGGTGCTCATCGAGGAGGTCGCCACGGAGAATCTGGCGGAGGTGCGCCGCATCGTCGCCGATCTGGCCCCGCATGGCTTGGAGAGCACCCCGCTGGCCGTGGCCTTGCAGACCATGGTGGATGGGCTGGCCGCCGGCAGCGGCATCGACGCCGAGCTCGAGGTGCACAGCGCCGTGCGGTTCAGCGACCCGATTGATATCGCGCTGCTGCGGGTAGCCCAATCCGCGCTGGCCAATGTGCGACTCCACGCCGCCGCCTCTCGGGTGCGGGTCAGCCTCGATAGCGATGAGGAGCAGGTGCGTATGGACATCGTGGATGATGGCGTCGGATTCGATGTCGCCGCGTGGGAGCACAGCCGCGCCACCACCAGCTTCGGTCTGAGTTTTATGCGCTCGCGCCTGCAGAAACTGGGCGGCGGGCTGGATATCGAGTCCACTCCGGGCGAGGGCACGGCCATCTCCGCCTGGGTGCCGCTCTAAACTACACAGCATGACCATTGCCGTTGCGCTTATCGACGATCACCCCGTGGTGCGCTCTGGACTCACGGCGATTCTCAACGCCCAGCCGGAGATCCACGTTGCCGCCGCGGCCGGGAGCGTGGCTGAGGCACTCGCCGCTATCGACGCCGCCCAACCCGATGTGGTGCTCTGCGATCTCCGCCTTGGAGCCAGCGATAGCGACGGGGTCGAGGTGATCCGCGGCTGCACCCAGCCCGTGGTCATCCTGTCCACCTATGACCGCGAGCGCGATATTCGCGCCTGCCTCGACGCCGGTGCCGCAGGCTATCTGGTAAAAGACGCCCTCGTGGATACCATCGTGGAGGCCATTCGTGCGGTGGCCCGCGGCGAGGTGTATGTCCAAGCCTCCCTCGCCGGGGCGCTACTGAAGGCCCCTGCCCCCGCCCAGCTCACCGAGCGGGAACGCGATGTGTTGCAACTGGTGGCCACCGGCGCGAGCAATAAGGAGATTTCCACGCGGCTATTTATCTCCCAGGCCACCACTAAGACGCATCTGGTGCATATCTTTAACAAGCTGGGGGTGGATTCCCGCACCCGTGCCGTGCACGTAGCCACGGAGCGCGGGCTGCTCTAGGCGGTGCTAGTCCACAAAGGCGCGCCCCTCGCGCAGCACCAGCGGGTGGGGGCTGTACTTGGCGCGGAGCTCGCGCAGGGTGGTGGCGTGCTCGGCTAGGCGCACATCGTCCTCGGTGCGTGGCTCGAATTGCCGGGCGGGCAGCACATTATTGTCGAGGTCGCTGGCCACATAGGTGAAGGTGGCGTGAATGGCCTGCTGCAATTGTTCTCGGCCGCCGCGGGGATCGCCGCTGCGCACATGCACGGACATCTGCATGCTGCGGGTATCGGTGCGCATCAGCCGCGCATCCACCTCGATGAGATCGCCGATAGAGATCGGCCGGTAGAAGCGAATCCCGCCGGCGTAGACGGCGATGGTGCGCTGCCCCGACCACTCCATAGTGCAGGCCGTGCCCGCTTCGTCGATCCATTCCATCGCGGTGCCGCCGTGCACATTGCCGCCCCAGTTCACATCGGTGGGCTTGGCCAAAAAGCGGGTAATCACCCGCGGCGCATCGCTGGGGCCGTCATAGTTCTGCTTCTCCATCTCCGCCTCGATGGCGTGGCGCAGCTCGATGCGCGAAATGGCGGCCTGTTCCACCCGCTGCTCGTCCTCGGTGGCGGCGTGAAATTTCGGCACCGGGGTGGCGGAGCCGGTCTTGGGGTCTTTGGCGACGAAGATCACCAGGCAGTCGCAGGCGCGGGAGAAGTGGCCATCGCGCGGATCCGCGGAGAGCACCTCGTTTACAATGTGCATCGAGGAACGGCCCGTCATGGCGATCCGGGAGCGCACCTCCACCACGTGGCCGGAGGGGATGGGGCGGTTGAAGTGAATATGGCCCACATAGGCGGTCACACAGTAGGTGCCCGACCAGCCCACCGCGCAGGCATAGGCGGCCTTATCGATCCACTCCAACACGCGGCCGCCGGAGACACCCCAGTTGCCGGCCATCACCACATCGCTGGGTGCGGCCATAAACCGTAGTGTGACCTCGGGCGAGGGGGCTCGATTGGCTGCGGATTGATCTCGTTCAGACATAGGTGTGTTCTCCGGGGGACGGGGCTAGTAGCTCATAGGCTACCAACAGTTAAGCTGGGTCACACTATGCCGAAAAAGATTGATCCCGCCGAGATGCGCGCCGCCCTGCGCGAGTATGAACAGCGGATGGATAGCCCGAATGTCCCGCGCGCGCTGGTTGCCCGCGCCGTGCGGCTCAGCGCCCGCACCGTGGAGAACTGCGCCCCGGGGCATAGCGTGGAACTGCGGGTGCCGCCCTTTGTCGCGGTGCAGTGTATCGAGGGGCCGCGCCATACCCGCGGCACCCCGCCCAATGTGGTAGAAATGCGCCCCGAGGTGTGGCTGCGTCTCGCCATCGGGCGCAGCACTTGGGAGCAGGAGCTGGCTGAGGGCAATCTCAGTGTCTCCGGTACCCGCGCCGGGGAATTGGCCCATTGGGTGCCGCTGATCTAGAGCGCGACCAACAGCCCTGAAACAAACATTGGGCGCGCGGGCCGGGTGCTGCTCTGCGCCCCCGCGTGGGGCTAAATATTCGCCATGCCGCCGGTGAAACAACTACGATTAACCCACGTGGCTATTAGAAACCAGCCCCTATCCGCTTTCGATGATCTCGGAGAACACGAGCCGCGCGAAGAGTGCGGTGTGTTCGGTGTTTTCGCTCCTGGGGAAGAAGTCGCCAAGCTCACCTACTACGGCCTGTACGCGCTGCAGCACCGTGGCCAAGAAGCCGCCGGTATCGCGGTGGGGGACGGCGATAATGTGGTGGTGTACAAGGACCTCGGGCTCGTTTCCCAGGTCTTTGACGAGGGCGCCCTCGACGCCCTGCGCGGTAATCTGGCCATCGGCCATACCCGCTATTCCACCGCCGGCGGCGCCTGCTGGGAGAACGCCCAGCCGATGTTCCGCGTCGCCCCGAACGGCACCGACGTGGCCCTCGGACACAATGGCAACTTGGTGAACTATCTCGAGTTGCTCCAGGAAGCCACCGAGAAGGGCTTGGTGGACCCTGCGACACAGCCCTCCGACTCGGACATCATGTGCGCCCTGCTCGCCGAGGGCATCTCCGAAGAGGTGTCGCTTGTCGACGCAGCCCTCAACCTTCTGCCGCGCATCACCGGCGCCTACTGCCTGACGTTTACGGACGGCCATAAGCTCTATGCCGCCCGCGACCCGCATGGTGTGCGACCGCTCTCGATTGGTCGCCTCGAGCGGGGCTGGGTGGTGGCCTCCGAAACCGCGGCCCTCGATATCGTCGGTGCTTCTTTTGTGCGCGAGGTCGAGCCGGGAGAGTTCATCTCCATCGACGATTCTGGTATCCGTTCCCATCAATTCGCGCCCACCAAGCACAAGGGCTGCGTGTTTGAATACGTGTATTTGGCCCGCCCTGATTCCCTGATCCGCGGCCAGTCGGTGAACGATACCCGCGTGGGTATCGGTGCCGCGCTGGCGACGGAGCACCCGGTGGACGGTGATCTGGTGATCCCGGTGCCGGAGTCCGGCACCCCGGCGGCGGTGGGCTATTCCTATGGTTCGGGCATTCCCTTCGCCCAGGGGCTGGTGAAAAATGCCTATGTGGGCCGCACGTTCATCCAACCCACCCAGACCATTCGCCAGCTCGGCATCCGGCTCAAGCTCAACCCCTTGAAGCATGTGCTGGCCGGCAAGCGGCTGGTGGTGGTGGATGATTCCATCGTCCGCGGTAATACCCAGCGCGCGCTCATCCGTATGCTGCGCGAGGCCGGCGCCGCCGAGGTGCATGTGCGGATCGCCTCGCCGCCGGTGAAGTGGCCGTGCTTCTACGGCATTGACTTCGCCTCCCCCGGCGAGTTGATCGCCAATGGCACCGGCGCCCGCACCATGGAGGAAGCCGTGGACGTGATCTGCACCGCCATTGGTGCGGATTCGCTCGGCTTCGTCTCTATCGATCACATGGTGGAGGCCTCGAAGCAGAAGCGCGAGGATCTCTGCTGTGCCTGCTTCGATGGCGAGTACCCGCTGGGTATGCCCGCCGGAAACCCGAACACCGCGCTCGTGGAGGACATGCAGCGCAATCTGAAGAAAGTGACCACGACATGACCGATCACGCTCCCTCTGATGGCGCATCCTATGCAGCAGCCGGGGTGGATATCGCCGCCGGTGACCGCGCGGTAGAACTTATTGCCCCCTTGGCCAAGAAGGCCACCCGTCCCGAGGTGCGCGGCGGCATCGGCGGTTTCGCCGGGCTCTTCGCCCTCGGTAAGTATGAGAAGCCGCTTCTTGCCGCTGGCTCCGACGGCGTGGGCACCAAACTGGCCGTGGCCCAGGCCATGGACAAGCACGACACCATCGGCATCGATTTGGTGGCCATGTGCGTCGATGACTTGGTGGTCTGCGGCGCCGAGCCGCTCTTTCTCCAGGACTATATCTCCGTGGGTAAGGTTGTACCGGAGCATATCGCCGCCATTGTCAGCGGCATCGCCGAAGGCTGCGAGCAGGCCGGCTGCGCCCTGCTCGGCGGCGAAACCGCAGAGCACCCTGGGGTGATGGACGAAAAGGAATACGATGTGTCTGCCACCGCCATCGGCGTGGTGGAAGAGGAGGAGCTGCTCGGGCCGGAGCGGGTCCGCGATGGCGATGTCATCATCGGCATGGCCTCCTCGGGCCTGCACTCCAATGGCTATTCCCTGGCCCGCTATGTGCTGCTGGAATCCGCTGGGCTGCCGCTGGATCAGGAGATCGACGAGCTCGAGCGCACCCTCGGCGAGGAGCTGCTGGAGCCCACTCGGATCTACACCAAGGACTGCCTGGCGCTTGCCGCCGAGTGCGATGTGCGCACCTTCTGCCACGTCACCGGCGGCGGACTGGCCGGCAACCTAGTGCGGGTGCTGCCGGAGAACATGGTGGCAGAGATCTCCCGCTCGGCATGGAAGCCGCAGCCGATCTTCAAACTCATCTCCGAGCTGGGCAAGGTCAGCCGCGAGGAAATGGAGAAAACCTTCAACATGGGCGTCGGCATGGTGGCCGTGGTGTCTGCGGCGGACCGCGACCGCGCCCTCGCCATGCTCACCGCCCGCCACGTGGATGCCTGGGAAATTGGCACGGTGCGCAGCGCCGCCGCCGATACTGAGAAGCGGGTGCTGCTCAGCGGCGAACACCCCCAGTACTAGCCATGAAGAAACCTCCCTGCTCACTGAGCAAGGAGGTTTCTTGAAATAGTGTGCTACTTCTCGTATTCATCCTTGAAGTAGTCGGCCCACTCGGAGTAGGGATCGTCCTCCCGGACATCCTGCTCCGAACGGGAGCTATTGCTGGCGAGTTCACGCTGCAACTGCTCTAAGTCCATCTCAGGAGTTTGGTACTTCAGTTGACGAGCTACCTTAGCCTGCTTAGCCTTCGCGCGGCCGCGACCCATGGCTAGACCCCCTTGGAGTGTGCCTGAAGTGCCTCGGGCGTAGGGCACCCCATTATCGGTTTCTTCAATCTTGTATTCCTGTGAATCCACAATAGCTAATGTGACGAAAAAAGTCGCACCTGGGTCCGTGGCGTGCCGCAAAACCGATCGCGCCCGTACCCCTTTAGAGGGTACGAGAGCGGAAGCGCTGCACCGCCTCCCGGCCGGCCTTAGTGCCATTGTCCTGCGGAATCGTCTCCGGATCCACGACTACGGAGCAGTCGCCCACGCGCAGATCCTGGGACTGTAGCGCGGATCTTTTCACCACGGCCAGCGCGATCGGGCCGAAATCGCAGTCTTGCACCACAGTGCCCACCCGGCCCACGGCGCGCGGCCGGGTGCCCTTGGTGATGCTATCGCCGGGCACCGGCAGGCTGGGGGCGGAGCCATCGAGGTGCAGCCGCACCAGCACCCGCGGCGAGGATCCCAAATTCTCCACGCGAGCCACCGTCTCTTGGCCGCGGTAGCAGCCCTTGTGCAGGTGCACCGCCGTGCCGCCCACCCAGTGCGCCACCTCGTGCGGGATCGACTTATCGTCCAGATCCACCTCCGGCAGCGGCAGGAGATGACGCACCCGCTCCGCGGTCCACGCCATCAGGCCGACACAGTGCACGCCGTTGCTCTCCAGCTCCGTGAGGGTGGCGTCGATAAGCGTCGTGGGAATATAGAGATCGGTGTGGGCGAGGGGAGCGCTGATGCTGCGGCTAAGCCCGGTCGGCGCGCTCGTGCCGAGGAGGGTGAGCAGGCCGAGATCAGTGCGGGAGATCTCTACGGCGGACCAAAAGACCATGCGGCGCAGGAATTCCTCTAGGCTGGCGGCGCTGGGGCGGGGGATATCCAGCAGGAATCCCTCCTCGGTGCGCAGCACCCCCAGCGCGTGCAGGATATGGCCCTGGGCATCCAAATCCAGGGCCTCGGTGCCGGCGCCCACGGGAAGATCATCGAGCTTCTGCGAAAGCAGATTATTCAGAAACTCCGGGGCATCCGCGCCGCTGACCTGCAGCACCACCCGGTTGGAGCGGTCAATCACCACCGGCTGCTCGGCGATCGCCCGCTGCTCTCCTAAAGGATCGCCATAATGCCACGC
This sequence comes from Corynebacterium sp. 11A, assembly GCF_008930935.1. Classification (NCBI taxonomy): domain Bacteria; kingdom Bacillati; phylum Actinomycetota; class Actinomycetes; order Mycobacteriales; family Corynebacteriaceae; genus Corynebacterium; species Corynebacterium sp. 11A. Next base: position 23,796 of record NZ_PQMR01000007.1, on the reverse strand, counting down.
CACGCCCTCATAGGCGGGGTGGGCGTCGGCGTCCTGCGCGGGGCAGGCGCCGGGACGCGACAGGCCAGGGGAACGATAGGATGTCTCACTCATCCCGCCCATACTAGAGGAGCGCAGCGAGAGCCTGCGTGGAGGGGCACACGTACCAGCCGCCCGAGAGCGGCGTGGTGAACTCGGTGAGACGATCCGCCGGGCCGCCATCCACCCCGGCCATGCGGCGCAGCATCTCCTCCATGCGCCACTGATCGAAGCTGAAGCCCACGAACACAGTGCCATGGGTAGACATGTCCCCATAAGAGACATTGCGGCGGAAGATCTCCAGCTCGTCCTCGCCGACCTCCACCACGGTGCGGTTGACGTGGGAGGACTCTGGGTTGGCATCCTCGTCCAGCTCCACCGAATCGGATTTGGTGCGGCCGATGATCTGCTCCTGGATATGGGCCTGCAGCGCCTCCCACTCCATGGCCTTGTGCTCCCAGAGCTGGTAGAGCAGCACCGAGCTGCCCGCGCCGGGGCGGCCCTCCGGCACCGCCACCACACTCGGAGCCTCCAGGGCCGGTGGGTTTTCGGTACCGTCCTCAAACCCAGTGAGATCGCGGTTGTGCTGGTAAACCCAGCCGGTGGTTTCCTCCACCAGGTTGGCGCTCTCGCGTACCGTATTAGCGATCGTGCGGGAGATGTCGAATACCTGGGAGCGGGAGGATCCCGCCACCCACAACCATGCATCGTGCTGGGTAGCGGGCATGGACATCGTCGAGCCGCTAATCGGCTCGGAAAAATCGTGCACCTTATCCGGCACATACTCTGCGTCGGCGACCTCGGCCCACAGGCTGGGGCGCACACCCAGCACCACGTTGACGCCGTGCGTGGTGGGCAGATTGATGGCCTCGGCCAGATGACGCAGCACCGCGCATCCATCCGCGCCGGGGGCAAGATCAAACTCGAGAAAAATATGATCGGTGGTGCCTAGACCAGTGATTCCGCTTTGATGACTCATACCTTTGATTCTGCACCAAAGTTCGCGCCGGCGTGAATAATGAAAGGCATGAGTTCTCGCCCCATTATCGTTCGTCTCGACATAGGCAGCGGAGAGATCGCCGATCACGACCCCGATACGCCTCTAGTTTACTGGGATGATTATGCCGTGACCCGCGGTGACGGGGTGTTTGAAACGGTGCTCGTGCGCGAGGGGCGCGCCTGCAACCTGCAGCGACATGTGGAGCGATTCCACAGCTCGGCCGAGCTATTGCACTTGCCGCCGCCGCAGCAGCAGCTGTGGGACGCCGCTATCCGCCGCGCCGCCGACCGCTGGGAGCAGGAGAATCACTGCGATGGCGCCATGGTGTGGACCTATACCCGCGGCCGGGCCAGCACGGGGCAGCCCTCGGCGTGGATTAGCGTCAAGGCGGTGAGCGTCGAGCAGCTCGCCCAGCGCCAGCACGGGGTGGCGGTGCTGACCCTGCCACGCGGCGCAGATGATTCCAGTCCCCGCGCCGCCAAGACCCTTAGCTATGCCTCGGCCATGGCGGCGCTACGCCAGGCCGCTGCCCAGGGCATGGACGATGTGATCTACGTGGCGGGGGAGCGGGTACTCGAAGGGGCAACCTCCACGGTGGTGGCGGTAACGGGATCGACGATTCGCACGCCTGAGCCCAAGGGCGATATCTTGCCCGGCACCACCCAGGCCGCGCTGTTTAGCTACGCCGCCGCCCAAGGCTATACCTGCGAGACCGGGGATATCACGGTGAGCGAGCTAGAGGCAGCGGATTCGGTGTGGCTCGTCAGTTCGGTGCGCATCGCCGCCCGCGTCACGAGCATCGATGGTCGGCCCACCCGCGACCAAGATACAGAGAACGCCGCCGCAATCCAGAGAATGATCACGGCGGCGTTGGGGTAGATAAGGTTTAGCCCGCGTAGCGCTGCAGCTGCGCGGAGCGGCGGGGCTTGAGTTCCTGGTCAACCAGACGCTCGTCCACCCAGCCGAGATCGCCATTGGGCAGCAGGCCGTAGAGGCGCTTGCCCGGCCCGAGCGTGGTGAGCCCCGAGGCGGTGGCCATGGTGGAGGCAGAGCTGAGCTCCCAGGCGCGCTCGTTGAGGGGCTCGCCGTACATGATCTCCACCGCGCCGCCGGAATGACAGAGAATGAACTCGATTTCGTCCTTGTCATTGATGCGCAAGAATCCGGTCTCGCGGGACTCGAGGGACTCCGGCGCATCCTTCTTCCAGCACTTGGACTCCACGTTGATGTAATTGCCGCCATCGTGGGAGAAGATCAGCTGGTTGCCGAAGGTGAACTCGCCGTCCTCGGGGGTATCGGCTTGGCCCTCGCCGCGCCAGACACCCACCAGCGGCAGCAGCGCCAACAACCCATCGTGCAGGCTGGGGCCCTCGCGCAGGTTCGCGGTATCGGCGGGAATCGGCAGCTCGCCGAGGCTGGGAATATTCCGCCCGCCGGTGGTCTTAGCGACCTCCGCGGCGCGATTGACGGCCTCGTTGCCATCGAGGCGCGGGCTCAGGTTTTCGGGATGGTTCGTCGATGAATCAGTCACACCGTCCCATAGTAACGAAGCTAGGAACCAAGCTCGGCGATCTCCGCCTCATTACGGCGCTTCCCCTCGGAGGTGATCTCCTGAACCTGCGGTCCGAGCGGCGAGAGATCTCGGATATCCAGGCGCACATTGCGCTGCTCAGACTCGAAGACCACCGACCCGCCGCGCACAAATACTTGCGAGGCCTGCGAGGGCAGGGGCAGCTCGCGCGAATCAATCTGGAAGAAGAACTGCTGCTTAATCTCTTCCTGGCGGGCCGGATCCTCCGGGCCATGGCGCAGCTCGGTGGGGGTCATGGTGATGGTGGTGCCGCTAATGCGCAGCCGCGCCAGCACCGTCACCGGCTCCTCGAGCTCGGCGGGGGTGCCGGTGAGCAGCACTTCCGCCGCGGTGCCGCCGGAGGGGGAGATGTCATAGGGGTGACTGATCTGCAGATCCGTCATCTGCAGATGCTCGCCCAAGGCCACCCCATCGAGGCTCACTGAGCGGGAGATCACCCGCGCCACCACGCCATCGAGATCCCCAGAGAGCACTTGTTCGCGGTTCATGGTGAGGTTAAATACATCGGTGGTGGCGTTGACCACGCCGAAATTGGGCACGTCCACATCCATCACGTGCGTGGAGATCTTCGGCACATTGCCGCTGAGCAGCGCGGCAGTATAGGGGGCGCCGCCGACATAGACTCGCGGCGGCACCGGCAGGTGGGTGGCGTCCTCCACCGAGCGGGAGATCGTGCGTTCCACGTTGATGGCCACGGCGGCATCGGCGAGCCATCCGCTCACCCCGAGCGCTGCCACAATGGCGGCGATGCGCAGTAGTCTCCGCTTGCCTTTCACGATCACTACCCTAGTGGATATGCGTTATGAGAAGTTGCATCTGCCCACCCACGCCGCGTTCCGTTCCGCCACCCTGAGCATGCTCGATGCTGTGCAGCGCGAGGACGGCGTGGCGGCCCTCTCGGAGCAGTTCCTGCGGGGCCTTGATGACGCCGCCCTCGCCCACACCCACTGGCTGGCCCTCGATGAGGACACGGTGGTGGGAGCGCTGGCCGTCGCCCAGGACTCGGCGGAGCTCGCGGTGCACCCCGCTTATCGACGCCGCCACGTGGCCACCCAGCTTCTCGATCAGGCAGCGGTCACGGACGTGTGGGCGCATGGCGATCTGCCGGCGGCCCAAGCGCTGGCGCAGCGTCGTCACGCGCGCATCACCCGTGAGCTGCTGGTGATGGGCATCGACGGCGATGATCTGAGAGAGTATGTGCGCCGCAGCACGACCACTCCGCCCGATCCGGAGCTGGAGCTGGTGGACTATGCCGCCGCCTGCGCCCGCTGGGGTGAGGAGCAGGTCCAGTGCGCTTGGCTGGAGGCCAATAACTCGGCCTTTTCCTGGCACCCGGAGCAGGGCGGCTGGGATCTGGCGCAGCTGCGCTCGGGCATGGATACCGACTGGTTCGACCCGGCGGGGGTGCTGTTATATATGCACCGCGAAAGCGGCCAGGTGGCGGGATTCCACTGGACCAAATCCCACGATGCCGAGCAGGGCGAGATCTATGTGGTGGGGGTGGCCGATGGGTTCCGCGGCCGCGGCCTCGGCGCCCCGCTCATTGCCGCTGGGGTGGCGTACCTCGTGGAGCAGGGGCACAACTCCGTCATCCTCTATGTGGAGGCGGATAACGCCCCCGCAGTCACGGCTTATGAGCAGGCAGGATTCAGCACCAGCGAAAGGCATGTGGTGTATTCCAGCGAGCAGTCAGAGTAGTTCGGGCAACTTTTGCTGGCTTTTCACCTTCCGTTAACCGTAGTGCGGTGTGGCGGCCATATCGCTGCCTTAGGTTGTCTCCTTGGGCACGGACGGCCCACCACATCATCCATATGGAAGGACACCCACTGTGACTTACACCTTCAAACGTTCAGCCGCCCTCCTCGGTCTTGTCGCCAGCAGCTCCCTGGTGCTTGCCGCTTGTTCCGAAACCGGAAATAGCAGCTCGGAGGGGGCCGAGTCCCCAGAGAACCTCTCTGGCGCCTCCGGACAGCTGGTAGCAGAGGGCGCCTCCTCGCAGCAAAAGGCCATGGACCTCTTCGGCATCAAGTTCAATGAGTCCACGGGAAATAACCTTTCCTACACTGCCACCGGTTCCGGCTCCGGCCAGAAGCAGTTCATCGCCGGCCAGGTGGCCTTCGGTGGCTCCGACTCCCCACTGGATGAGGAGCAGGTAGCCGCCGCCGCCAAGCGCTGTGAGGGCAATGATGCTTGGCACCTGCCGATGGTGATCGGTCCCGTGGCCGTCGCCTATAACCTCGACGGTGTCGATGGCCTGAACCTCTCAGTGGAGAACGTCGCCAAGATCTTCAAGGGCGAGATCACCACGTGGAATGATGAGGCCATCGCTGCCGAGAACGAGGGTGTGGACCTGCCCGACGACAAGATCGAGGTGGTGTACCGCTCCGAGGAGTCCGGTACCTCCGATAACTTCCAGAAGTTCCTCAAGGCCGCTGTTCCGGATCTGTGGGACACCACCGGCAAGTCCTTCCCCTCCACCACCGGCGCTGGCGCTAATGGCTCCACCGGTGTGGTGGGACAGGTCTCTGACACCCCGGGTGCAATCACCTATGTGGAGGCAGGCTTCGCCACCGAGGCCGGCCTGGGCGTCGCCAATATCGACTTCGGCCACGGCCCCGTGGAATTGAATAACGAGACCGTGGGCAAGGCCCTGGACAATCTCGAGTACGCCGGCGAGGGGCACGACATGGTGGTGGACGCCAACAAGCTCTTCTCCATGGACGTTGAGGGCGCCTACCCGGTGGTGCTCACCACCTACGAGATCGTCTGCTCCGCTGGCTATGACGAGAACACTGCCGGCTTGGTGAAGGACTTCCTCAAGGTTGTCCTCGCCAACCAAGACCAGGATCTCGAGACACAGGGCTACATCCCCGTGTCTGGCGAGTTCAAGAAGAAGCTGGAAGACGCCGTCGACGCACTCCAGTAATAGCCCCTTCTCAGTCAAAGGACGTTTCCTCTCATGTCCAGTACCTCCGTAGTGACTACGCGCGAGCCGGATGTGCGTACTGCACCGCCGAGCGCGCCCGAGCCGGCACCTAAGCCGGTCTCCCGCCCCGGCGACCGCATTTTCAAGACGCTCTCCACGGCCTCGGCGGCGTTGATCACCGTGCTCATCGCGGCCATTGGCCTTTTCCTGCTATGGCGCGCGGGGCCCGCACTGCTCAACAACGCCGAGGGAATCTCCGGATTCTTCACCTACGCGGGCGATTGGAACACCGCAGACACCTCCGCGATGTACTTCGGTATTCCCAATCTCTTTGCGGTCACCGTGACCGTCTCCCTGGTGGCGCTCCTGCTGGCCATGCCGGTGGCGCTGGGCATCGCGATCTTCCTCTCCAACTATGCGCCGGCGCGATGGGTGAAGCCGCTGGGATTCTTGGTGGACCTGCTGGCCGCAGTGCCCTCCATCGTCTACGGCCTGTGGGGTGTAAAAGTCCTCGGGCCGCTGCTCAGCGGAGTCTTTGAATGGATCCATAGCTGGGCGGGAGGCTTCTTCCTCTTCGCGCACTACGACAATTCGCCGTCCTTTGCCACCTCCCGCATGATCCTCACCGGTGGCATCGTATTGGCCATCATGATCCTTCCGATCATCGCCGCCACCGCGCGCGAGGTGTTCGTCCAAACCCCCAAGGGGCACATCGAGGCCGCCCTAGCACTCGGCGCTACCCGCTGGGAAGTCGTCCGGATGACGGTGCTGCCCTTCGGTATGTCCGGCTATATCTCGGGGTCAATGCTCGGATTGGGCCGTGCCTTGGGCGAGACCATGGCGCTCTACCTGGTGATCTCGCCCTCCTCGGCCTTCCGCGCCTCGCTCTTCGACGGCGGCACGACCTTCGCCACCGCGATCGCCAACGCGGCCCCCGAGTTCAACAATGACCTCAAGGCTGGCGCCTATATCGCCGCCGGCCTCGTGCTGTTCTTCCTCACCTTCGTGGTGAATGCGGCAGCACGTGGCGTCGTGAAGCGAAAGAAGTAGCATGACACAGATTCAGACATCCAGTTCTTTCCAGCACATCTCCTCCTCCCGCCGCACGAAAAATAGCATCGCCACGGTGGTGATCTATAGCGCCATGGTGCTGGCAATGGTGCCGCTGGTGTGGGTGCTGTGGGAGGTTGTGTCCCGCGGTATCGGTGCGGTGCTGCAGCCGGAGTGGTGGACCGCCTCGCAAATGGGCATCCTCTACAACGTCGAGGGTGGTGGTGCACTGCACGCCATCGTCGGCACCCTGGTACAGGTGGGCATCGCCTCTATCCTGTCCATCCCTATCGGCATCTTCACCGCCATCTACCTGGTGGAGTACAACAACGGCGGGCGGCTCGCGAAGGTCACCACCTTCATGGTGGATATCCTCACCGGTGTGCCCTCGATCGTGGCGGCACTGTTTATCTACTCGGTGTGGGTGGTGCTCTTCGGCTTCGAGCGCTCCGGTATGGCGGTGGCGCTATCGCTGGTGCTGCTCATGATCCCAGTGGTGGTGCGCAATACCGAGGAAATGCTCCGAGTAGTGCCGCACGATCTGCGTGAGGCCTCCTATGCACTCGGCGTGCCCAAGTGGAAGACCATCGCCAGGATCGTGTTGCCCACCGCGCTGTCGGGCATCGTCACTGGCATCATGCTGGCCATTGCGCGCGTGATGGGCGAGTCCGCCCCCGTGCTCATCTTGGTGGGCTCCTTCCAAGGCATCAACTGGGACCCCGCGAGCGGCCCACAGTCCTCGCTGCCGCTGATGATGCTCGACATGTACAAGGCCGGCTCCTCCGATGCGGTGCTGGCCAAGATGTGGGGTGCGGCTCTGACCCTCGTGCTCCTCATCGCCCTGCTCAATATCGCGGCACGGATCGTTTCCGCGAAATTCTCTGTGAAAAACTAGCCCCACCGCTCAGGAGAACTCACTCACATGGCCAAGCGTCTCGACCTTAACGACGTCAATATTTACTATGGCGATTTCCACGCCGTGCAGAATGTGAACCTGCACGTGCCGCCGGAGTCCGTCACCGCCTTCATCGGCCCCTCTGGCTGCGGCAAGTCCACCGTGCTGCGCACCCTCAACCGAATGCACGAAGTGATTCCGGGGGCGCGCGTAGAAGGCAGCATCACACTCGATGGTGAGGACATCTACGGCCCCAAGGTGGACCCCGTATCCGTCCGCAACACCATCGGCATGGTGTTCCAAAAAGCTAATCCTTTCCCCACGATGTCCATCGCCGACAACGTGACGGCGGGGCTGCGGCTGTCCGGTATGAAGGACAAGAAGAAGCTCGCAGAGGTCTGCGAGAAGTCACTGCGCAGCGCCAACCTGTGGGAGGAAGTCAAGGACCGCCTGGATAAGCCGGGTGGTGGACTCTCCGGTGGCCAGCAGCAGCGTCTGTGTATCGCCCGCGCAATTGCGGTGGAGCCCGGCGTGCTGCTCATGGATGAGCCCTGCTCCGCGCTCGACCCGATCTCCACCCTCGCTGTGGAGGATCTGATTCACGAGCTGAAGAAGGACTTCACCATCGTGATCGTCACCCACAACATGCAGCAGGCCGCCCGTGTCTCGGACCAGACGGCATTCTTCTCCCTCGAAGCCACCGGCAAGCCCGGGCGGCTGGTTGAGGTGGGGCCCACCAAGAAGATCTTCGAAAACCCCGACGAGAAGGAAACCGAAGACTATATCTCGGGCCGCTTCGGCTAAACAGCCCGCGCCCCGTCCCGCCTAGTCGCGGGAAAAGCGCCGCTCCAGATCTGCGATGCGGCGCGCAAAATCTTCTTCGCTGCGCTCATCTTCCAGCTTCAGGCGGTACTCCTCCGGTTGCATACCGGAGGTGAGGTACACGATGCGCGCAGCGACATCCACCGTATGGTCGGCGAAGCGCTCATAGTATCGGGACAGCAAAGTGACGTCCACGGCCTCCAAGGTGGAATATTTCCATTCACGCTGGGTGAGCACGTGCATGATATGGGCGTGTAGATCATCCATAGCGTCATCATCATCACTGAGCACCAGCGCCACATCCGCATCCGGATTGAGAAGAAGCTCGTGAATCTTGTCCGACATCTGCAAAGCGATGCGCGACATTTCCTCGAAGTAGCCCACTAAAATCGCTGGCACGGCATTATTCGGATGGCGGCGCCGCGCGACCCGGGCGATATGCATGCCCAGCGCGCCCATGCGATCAAAATGCTCCACAATATAGATGGAAGAAATGATCTGGCGCAGATCCCGCGCCATGGGTCCTTCCAAGAGCAGCAGGGCAATGGCACGTTCTTCGCAGCGCTGTCGCGTCTCCTCCATGGTGGTGGCAGCTGAGAGCGCTTCCTCGGCGGGAGTGAGCTCATTATTAATCAGCGCCTTGCTGGCTAATCTCATCGTCTCGCGGACGTGATCACTTAAGACCAGAAGATCGTAGGAAAAGCCGTCTAGGTGCTCGCGAAAGGCAGTGCGCATACGCTGCACTATAGCTGCTTCTATGCAGCTCTGCTGAGTGCGAAGGGCGGCTAGCCGCCGGAATGCATGATTTCGGCTCCCTCGGGAACGCTGGCGTCCTCAGGGTCATCCAGCCAGCCCTCCGGCAGCAGCACCTTCGCCGGCGAGCCCTGGCGGCCGCGCGGCCCCTCGGCATCGGCGGCTAGCTCGCTGCTCTCGGCATAGGGGGCGAGCAGTTCATTCAGATGCGCTAGGGATGTCACCCGCGAAAGCTGGCTCCGGGCCTCGCCGCCCACGGGAAAACCGCGCAGATACCAGCCCATGTGTTTTCGCAGATCGCGGCAGCCTTTGTCCTCCCCTTCGTGGCGCACCATCAACTCGGCGTGGCGTCGGATGATCCGGGTGACCTCGCCCAAGGTCGGTTGCGGCGGTAGTGGCTGGCCCCGCAACACCGCCGCCAGCTCCGCGAAGAGCCACGGCCGGCCGAGGCATCCGCGGCCAATCACCACACCATCGCAGCCGGTGCGCTGCATCATGGTCACTGCATCCTGGGCGGCAAAGATATCGCCATTGCCCAGGACGGGAACATCGCCAAACCCGGAGTCCACCATGTGTTGCTTGAGTGCCGCGATCTCCTCGAGTCGAGCCGTGCCTGAATAGCGTTGGGCGGCGGTGCGGGCGTGGCACGCCACCGCGGCAGCCCCATTTTCCGCCGCGATCCGGCCTGCATCGAGGTGGGTGTGATGCTCATCATCAATCCCGACGCGGAATTTCACTGTCACCGGAATATCGGTGCCCTCAGTCGCACGCACCGCGGCGTCCACGATATTGCCAAAGAGCCGGCGCTTATAGGGCAGTGCTGAGCCGCCGCCGCGCCGGGTGACCTTCGGCACTGGGCAGCCGAAGTTCATATCAATATGATCGGCGAGGTCGTTATCCACGATCATCCGCGCCGCCTCATAGGTATAGTGCGGATCCACCGTGTAGAGCTGCATGCTCCGCGGATTCTCTGCTTCATCGAAGGCGATCATGTGCATCGTCTTCTCATTGCGTTCCACGAGAGCGCGGGCGGTGATCATCTCACACACATAGAGCCCCGAGACGCTCCCCATCTTCTCCAACTCTTGTTCGCGGCATAGTGTGCGAAACGCGACATTGGTTACCCCCGCCATAGGGGCGAGTACGACGGGTGATTCGAGGGTGAGTGAACCGATCTGCAGCGGCCGATGATTGCGCAATGTAGTCACCCGCCTAGTATCGCCTATCCGCAGCGTTCACCGCAATTTCACGGCGTCGTTCCCAGCTCTTCGCGGCGAGGGCCAGTAGTCGATCCTCAGCGAGCTCGGGGGGTAGTGGAAAAGAACCTGAGACACGAACCAAAAGTTCGTCTATTGTGGGGTTCGTAACCTAGTTCACAGCGGGTGCGCTGACGCGTGCAAGATCGCACGGTGTTATCAGCCGGCACATTCAACCGCGGGGCTAGGACAAGTACCGCACTCACGGCCTGCGGTGGTGACCCGAATAGGAGTCCGCCCCGCACCGGAATGCACACAGAAATAAGGAGAACTAAGAGTTCATGTCGGATCGTATTGCCAACGCCAAGCTTCGCGGAAAAGTTATGTCTGCGGAGGAAGCTGCCCAGTTTGTTAACCACGGTGACAAGGTAGGTGTATCGGGCTTCACCGGCGCCGGTTACCCGAAGGTGCTTCCCACCGCTATCGCGGAGCGCGCCAAGGAGGCTCATGCCAAGGGTGAGGAGTACATGATTGATCTCTTCACCGGCGCCTCCACCGCCCCCGAGTGCGATGGTGTTCTCGCCGAGGCGGATGCCCTCCGCTTCCGTACCCCGTACCAGTCGGACCCGATCCTGCGTGGCAAGATCAACGACGGCACCACCTACTACGCCGACTACCACCTTTCTGAGTCGGGCATGTACGTCTCCCAGGGCTTCTTCGGCAAGATGAACGTTGCCATCGTCGAGGTCACCCGCATTACCGAGGAAGGCCACCTCGTGCCCTCCTCCTCCGTGGGTAACAACGTGGAGTACCTGGACGCCGCCGACAAGATCATCATCGAGGTCAACGAGTGGCAGTCCCTGAACCTCGAGGGCATGGCCGATATTTACCGCATCGAGCCGCTGCCGAACCGTCAGCCCATCCCGATCACCAAGCCCGGCGATCGTATCGGTACCACCTACATCGACATCGATGTGGACAAGGTGGTGGCTGTGGTCGAGACCAACAACGAGGACCGCAACGCTCCCTTCAAGCCGCTGGACGAGACCTCCAAGCAGATCGCCGGTAACTTCCTCGACTTCCTCGAGGGCGAGGTAGCCGCTGGTCGCCTGACCTATGACGGCTACATCATGCAGTCCGGTGTGGGTAACGTGCCGAACGCCGTGATGTCCGGCCTGCTGGACTCCAAGTTCGAGAACATCAAGGCTTACACCGAGGTCATCCAGGACGGCATGGTGGACCTCATCGATGCTGGCAAGATGACCATGGCATCCGCCACCTCCTTCTCGCTCTCCCCCGAGTACGCCGAGAAGATGAACGCCGAGGCCGACCGCTACGCCAAGTCCATCGTGCTGCGCCCGCAGCAGATCTCCAACCACCCCGAGGTCGTGCGCCGCCTCGGCCTGATCGCCACCAACGGTCTGATCGAGGCCGACATCTACGGCAACGTCAACTCCACCAACGTCACCGGTTCTCGGATGATGAACGGTGTGGGTGGCTCCGCGGACTTCACCCGTAACGGCTTCATCAGCTCCTTCATCACCCCTTCCGAGGCGAAGAACGGCGATATCTCCGCCATCGTGCCCTTCGTCTCTCACGTGGACCACACCGAGCAGGATGTCAAAGTCCTCATCACTGAGTACGGCTACGCCGATCTCCGTGGCTTGGCACCTCGCCAGCGTGTGGAGAAGATCATCGCCATCGCGCACCCGGATTACCGTCCGGTGCTGGAGGAGTACTACTCCCGCGCACTTGAGGCAGCCAAGAAGAACAAGACCCTCCAGACCCCGCACGATCTGGAGACCGCACTGTCCTTCCACCAGCGCTTCGCCACTCACGGCACCATGAAGCCGCAGAGCTAAGAGCTCACTGAGTCTCGCTGCCACCCCGCCCGCACACGCAGGCGGGGTGGTCTTTTTTCCAAACACCGCACCGCATTGATAAACTACATTTCTCGTACGGGCCTTTAGCTCAGTTGGTAGAGCTACGGACTTTTAATCCGCAGGTCGTGGGTTCGAGCCCCACAGGGCCCACTACAGCAGCACTCCCCAGCCAGATGGCTGGGGAGTGCTGTTTTTATTCTTGGGGGTAGCGCTGCTGTGCTGGCCACCAGATCCGGTTGCCCGCCCACAGGGTGAAGGCGGGGACGAGGAAGGAGCGGATGAGGAGGGCGTCGATAAGTACTCCGAGGGTCACAATCACCGCCAGCTGTACGAGGAACTGGATGGGGAGCACAGCCAAGGCGGAGAAGGTGGCGGCCAGCACAACGCCGGCGCTCGTAATCACCCCGCCGGTGGTGATCAAGCCGCGGCGTATGCCGCGGTGGGTGCCGTGCTCGAGTGCTTCCTCGCGGACGCGTGTCATGAGGAAGATGTTGTAGTCGATGCCGAGGGCCACGAGGAAGACGAAGCCGTAGAGCGGCACGGTGGGATCAGCGCCGCTGAAGCCCAAGAGGTGGAAGATGAGCGAGGCCACGCCGAGGGCGGTGCCGAAGGAGAGAATCGTGGTGGCCAAGAGCATGACGGGCGCCAGCAGGGAGCGCAGCAATACTGCCAGCATGACGGTGATCACCAGCAGTACCACGGGGATGATCACCTGGCGGTCGCGGATGGAAGTGTCGTTGGTGTCGATGTCCACGGCCGTGGTGCCGCCCACGGACGTATCGGGAAGCGCGGCGCGCAGCTGGCGCACGGTATCTTTCGCCTCGGCGGAATCGGCGGGGGCCTCGAGGGTGGCCTGGATCATCACGTGTCCATCCACCACGGTGGCGGCGCCGCGCCCCGGAATCGGGGACTCGAGCGATAGCGCGGCGGGCTGCTCCACCCCAGGGGTCTTAGTGATGGTGGCGATGGTGGCCTCCGCAGCGGACTCATCGGCGAGCACGTACACCGGAGAGCCGGAGCCGCCAGGGAAGTGACGATCCACTACCTCCTGGCCATCGCGGGCATCGCTTTGGCCGAGCACGAAATCGGATTGGGGAACGCCATCGGCGTCGAAGCCGATCAGCCCGAACCAGCCGCAGGCCAAGAGCGCGGACATGCCGAGGGCAAGGGCGCGAGGATGGCGCTCAGCCGCATCGGCCACCCGCGTCCACGTGGGCGATTCCTGGCTCTGCTGGCTGGGGCGGGGGCGACGCGGCCAGAAGGCCACGCGGCCGAGAAGCAGGAGCAGGGCGGGGAGGAAGGTAAGGGAGGAAGCCACCGCGGCGGCGATGCCGATCGAGGCCACCGGCCCGAGCGCGGCCGTCGACGCCAGATCGGAGAGCATGAGGCACAGCAGGCCCGCCACGACGGTGCCGGCCGAGGCCGCAATCGGCTCCCAGGTGCCCGTGATCGCCCGAAGAGTGGCCGTCCAGGGCCGGGTGTGCTTCGTGAGTTCCTCGCGATAGCGGGCGGTATATAGCAGCCCATAGTCGGTGGCGGCGCCGATCACCAAGATGAAGAGGATGCCTTGGACCTGGTCGTTGATGGTGACGATGTCGGCCCGTGCCAGGGCCACGTTGATCGCCACGGCCAGACACAGCGCGGTGAGCGCGGAGAGCAGCACCAGCAGCGGCAAGATGGGGGAGCGGTAAACCACAACCAAAACCAGCAGCACGGCGATGACGGTGACGAGCAGGAGCTGGGAGTCGATACCGGCGAAGGCGGCGGAGAGATCGGCAGTGAAGCCGGCGGGGCCGGTAATCCACATCTCATCCGCGGCAGGGAGGCGTTGCTCGATCGCGCTGTCGAGCTCGGCCACCACCTCGGTGATGGCGGCGTCGCTGGGAATGGCAGCCACCAGCTGCACCGCCTCGCCGTCTTCGGAAGGCAGGAGGGGGCTGAAGCTGAGTTCGGGGAACTCAGACGCGAGTTCCTCGGGGAGCGAGCCGAGGGCCTCTGGGGTGGCAGAGTCGCCGCTGATCACCACGACGGCGGGGATGGAGTCGCCGTCGCGGAAATCGCTGAGCGCTTTCTGTACGGTCGTGGACTCCGCGGTTTCGGGGAGGAAGGAGGCGGGGTCTGTGGAGGAGACCTCACTGATGGCGCCAAACTGGGGGCCGCCGAGGCCCATAATGGCGATCCACAGTGCCACCAGTACTAAGGGCAGTCCTGTGCGCAACCAACGGGAGGGAGCAGAGGTGGTCATAGGCCATGAGTGTAGTCTGAAGCCCTGCTGAGAAAGGGCGTAGGAGCTGAGGTTTTGTGCGATCTCATGGTTCATGTATGATTCATCTCAGTCCGCACGCGGACTACGCCCCCATCGTCTAGCGGCCTAGGACACCGCCCTTTCACGGCGGCGGCACGGGTTCGAATCCCGTTGGGGGTACTTTCCACTCATTGTGGAAAGGCATAACAAAATATGGCCCTGTGGCGCAGTTGGTTAGCGCGCCGCCCTGTCACGGCGGAGGTCGCGGGTTCGAGTCCCGTCAGGGTCGCCATGGATAAGCGGCTATCGATGCTTCGAGGAAGCACTCGGTAGCCGCTTTTTCTGTGTCTCAGTGTAGCCCTGTCAAATAGGGTATGAGCAGCGGATTTGCGGGTTTGTAAGAGTGTTATGTAGAGTATCCACTCGTGCACAGCGCACTGCTTAGCCAGTAGCTGATACACAATAAAATATGGCCCTGTGGCGCAGTTGGTTAGCGCGCCGCCCTGTCACGGCGGAGGTCGCGGGTTCGAGTCCCGTCAGGGTCGCAGATCGTTGCTTAGGCAAGGATCGTGGCCAGATAGCTCAGTCGGTAGAGCGTCCGCCTGAAAAGTGGAAGGTCAGCAGTTCGATCCTGCTTCTGGCCACAACATGAAAAGCAGTCTCCTCGCAATAGCGAGGGGGCTGCTTTTTGCATCTGCGCTATCCTCGGCTCCACAGAGATACGTAACTCTAGGGAGAAAGGACGGCACCGCCCATGAGCGCTGCACAGCATGTACACCTCGACGAGGGATCGCAGACCTACGTGATTGAGGTCGATGGCCAGATGGCCGGCTACGCCGAGTTTCAGGCGGTGGATGAGACGGTGCGCGACTTTAACCACACCGTGGTGCTCAACGAGTATCGCGGCCAGGGCCTATCCTCGCCGCTGATTCGCTACGCCCTCGATGATTCGATTCGGGAGGGCATGAAGATCGTGCCGAGCTGCTCTGCGGTGGAGCACTTCATCTCCAAGAATCCCGAGTACCGGGAGCACCTCGCCCGCTAGCCACGGCGCGAGCCAGCTGGGGCACGCGCCGCAGCCGAGGCACAGAAAAACTCCCAACGGGTAGCACCGTTGGGAGTGTGTGCGTCTTTAAATCGTGTAATCGTTGCCCGGCACGTAGCGGTCGGGATCCACCAGCTTCACGCACTCGGAGGACTCGCGGGGCCGCATCTTCGCGGGCACGCCCACGGCGATGTGCTCGCAGGGCACGTCCTTGGTGACGACCGCGTTGGCGCCGATCGCCGAGCCCTTGCCGATGGTGATCGGGCCCAGGACCTTCGCCCCAGCGCCCACCACCACATCGTCTTCGAGGGTGGGGTGGCGCTTGGTTTGGGTGAGCACCTGCCCGCCTAGGGTGACGCCGTGATAGAGCATGACGCCATCGCCGATCTCCGCGGTTTCGCCGATGACGATGCCCATGCCGTGATCGATGAAGAAACGGCGGCCAATGGTGGCGCCTGGGTGAATCTCCACCCCGGTGAGGAAGCGGGCGCATTGCGCGAGCACGCGGGCGGGGCCGCGGTAATTACGCACCCACAGGGCGTGCGCGACGCGGTGCGCCCAGATAGCGTGGAGCCCCGAATAGACGATGGCGTTTTCCACGTTACCGCGGGCGGCGGGGTCGTGTTCGCGGGCGTTGCGGAGATCTTCGCGCATGCGGGAGATGGCGGTGGAGATGACAGCGATCATGAGGGTCGATCCTACACTCAGAGTGTGCTAGTTGAACTCTGCGCGCACATCCTCGAAGAGGACGGTGGAGGCATAGCGCTCGCCGTAGTCGCACACGACGGTGACGATGGTCTTGCCCTTGTTTTCCGGCTTCTTGGCCTCGCGCAGTGCGGCGAATACGTTGGCGCCGGAGGAGATGCCGCCGAGGATGCCCTCCTGCTCGGCTAGGGCGCGGGCGGTGGCGATGGCATCCTCGTTGGTGACGGTGACGATCTCATCGATCACCTTGCGATCCAGCACCTCGGGGATGAAGTTCGCACCCAGGCCCTGAATCTTGTGGGAGGAGGCCTTGCCCTCGGTGAGCAGCGGGGAATCAGCGGGCTCCATGCCGATGATCTCCACCTCCGGCTTGCGCTCCTTGAGCACGGTGCCCACGCCGGTGATGGTGCCGCCGGTACCGAAGCCGGCGAGGAAGATGTCTAGCTTGCCGTCGGTGTCGTTCCAGATCTCTTCCGCGGTGGTCTCGCGGTGGATCTTCGGGTTGGCGGCGTTGGAGAACTGGCGCGCCAGGATAGCTCCCTCGCGCTGCTCCACTACCTCGTGCGCCTTATCGACGGCGCCCTGCATGCCGGCCGAACCTGGGGTCAGCACGATTTCCGCGCCATAGGCACGCAACATGATGCGGCGCTCCATAGACATTGTCTCGGGCATGGTGAGCACTACGTTATAGCCGCGGGCGGCGCCGATCAGGGCCAGGGCGATGCCGGTGTTGCCGGAGGTGGCCTCCACGATGGTGCCGCCTGCCTGTAGCTCACCGGACTGCTCGGCGGCGTCGATAATGGCCTTACCAATGCGGTCCTTGACGCTATTGGCCGGGTTATAGAATTCGAGTTTGACCAGTACCTCGGCGTCGAGGCCCTCGGTGAGGCGATTGAGGCGAACCAGCGGGGTGCCGCCGACGAGCTCGGTGACGTTGTTGTAGATGTGCGACATGAGTCATGCACTCCTTTGAAAAGTCGATAATTAAGTTACCGCTCCCCAGCATAATGCCCCGTCTGCACAATTACCAGACAGAATAGTATTGCACAGATAGACAAAGGGGTCTATCGACGTACCCCTATATGGGGAGTAAATCCCCGCGTAGCAGCGCACGGCGTTATGGTGAGTAAGTCGCGGAGAACGGGAATGCGGTTCAGCGTCATGCCACGCCGCAGCGGACCTCGCCACTGTAGGGCTCGCCTCAGCATTTATTGAGACGCAGGCTCTCGGAGAACAATCGCCGGATACACACCCCGGCTTACCACTGCAGCAGCCGCTGCGGGAAGGTGCATCCGAGATGCCTAGAGCCAAGCCAGGAGACCGGCCGCGACACGATAGCCGAACACATATCGATCAGCCCAGTTCGGCGCAAACCGGTTCTGGTGCGAGGACTCACCCGGACATGAGTCAAAGAAACGAGCGTTTCTTCCACCATGCATATTGCAGAAGGATTCCTGCCTATTGAGCAGGCCGTGGGCTGGGGTGTGGCTGCCGCACCTTTCGTGATCCACGGAGCAATCCGCGTAAACAAGCAACTGAAGGAAAAGCCGGAAACAGGACTTCTTCTCGGCGCCGCCGGCGCCTTCACTTTCGTGCTTTCAGCACTGAAGATCCCCTCCGTGACCGGCTCCTCCTCCCACGCCACCGGCACCGGGCTCGGAGCGGTCCTTTTTAAACCGCCCGTCATGGCGTTTCTGGGCAGTATCGTGCTGCTCTTCCAAGCGCTCCTGCTCGCCCACGGCGGCATCACCACCCTAGGCGCCAATATCTTCTCCATGGCCATCGTTGGTCCCTGGATCGGCTATGGCGCGTGGATAGCGGTTCGTAAGGCCGGCGGTAGTGCCACCATTGGCATCGCACTGGCTGCGTTCTTTGCCGATCTTTCCACCTATGTGGTCACCGCCTTTCAGCTGGCCGGTGCCCACCACGCCAATGGCTTCTTTAACTCGGCCATGACCTTCCTCGCGCTGTACGCGCCCACGCAGCTGCCGCTTGCAGTCGTGGAATCCATCATCACGGTGCTGATTTTCCGTTCGCTGCGCACCATCGCGGCCCGCGAGCTTTCCCTGCTGGGAGTGCTGGGCGGCCGCGAGGAGGCCAGTGTGCAGCAGGAGAGCGTCGATAAGCCAAAGGCAGGGCAGAAGGCATGAAAAAGAACAACACTGGCGTGACTATTGCGCTCATCCTCGCGGCCATCTTCATCGCCGCATTTCCCATGTTCTTCAACGTCGGAGACAAGGACGCGGAGGAGCACTTCGTTGGCACCGACTCCAGCGCAGAAACCATCGTGGAGGAAGTCAATCCCGGCTATGAGCCGTGGTTCGAGCCGCTCGTCGGCGAGCTGCCCGGCGAGGTGGAGTCCGGACTCTTCGCTCTCCAAGCGGCTCTCGGCGCCGGCCTACTCGGCTATGTGATCGGGTTGTACCGCGGACGCACGAAGTGGGCGCAGGAGCAGGCGCAGAGTTCCACGCCACGATGAATCCACTCGACATCGCTGCCGCCCGCTCTCCCTGGGCACAGCACAGCGTGTCGGAAAAGGTGCTTGCCTTCGGCGGTGCACTAGTCTTAGCCCTCGCCCTGCCGCCGCTTCCCGTGTTGCCAGTGCTACTGGTGATCGTTCTGCTCGCGGCGGCGCGGGCGCAAGTGAACTGGCGTCTCTATATCGGGCTCGTGCTCGCCCCTTTCGGGTTTATCGTGCTCGGTATCTGGCCGCTGATGATCAACCTGACCCCCAGCGGTCTCGTGCTGGTCGAGGGCGGCGTCGCCCACGCCGCGGTTGTCGCAGGCCGCAGCTTGGTGGGCATGAGCATCACCATGCTCTATGCCCTCAGCACCCCCATTGCCGCCCAGCTCACTTGGGCGCGGCGGATCGGGATTCCCGAGACTCTCGTCGTGGTGAGCATGCACATATACCGCTTTTCCTCGCTCCTCTACGCCCAGTCGCAGGCGATGTGGCACGCGCAGGCACAGCGGTTGGGGCATAGCTCCTGGCGGCGCTTTTTGCGTTCGGTCGCCGATCAGGCAGCCAACCTCTTCCTGGCGGCCTTCCAGCGGGCTCAGCGCCTGCAGGAGGGCCTCGAGCTGCGCGCCGATAACGCCGCGGCAGCCGTCTACGGCACCTTCACCTCCGCCCGGCCCGCGCGCCTGGCGATCATCCTTGTCTGCCTGGCCGCGGTCTGTGCCGTGGGCCTAATCCCCGTTGTGTGGTGAGACCTTTGACAACCCCCCATCCTCTCCTCGGCCTCGACGCCGTCAGCTTCGCCTACCCGCACGGGCCCGCGGTGCTGCACGATGTGCAGCTACAGATCGAGCGCGGCGACGCCGTGGCCCTGCTCGGCGCCAATGGTTCCGGAAAATCCACGCTGATGAAGCTCATGGCGGGGGCTCTCCAGCCGCAGCGTGGGCGAGTGCTTATTGACGCCGCCCCCGCGGCCTATGATCGCGCCGGCCGCAACCGCGCCCGTTCTCTGATTCAGCTGGTGCTCCAAGAGCCTGATGATCAGATCTTCGGTGTCTCCGTGCGTGCCGACGTATCCTATGGCCCTACTAACCAGGGACTATCCGAGGAGGAGATTGAGGCGCGAGTGGAGTGGGCGATGGAGCGCGCCGAGATCACCGACCTTGCTGAGCGCGTTCCGCAACAGCTGTCCTATGGGCAGCGTAAGCGGGTGAGCTTGGCCGGCGCATTGGCCATGCGACCGCGGGTGCTCCTGCTGGACGAGCCCACCGCTGGGCTCGATCCGGCGGGCTCTGCCCAGCTGCTGCGCACCCTCGCGCTGCTACGTGAGGAGGGTACCGCCATTGTGCTCTCAACCCATGACGTGAACCTCGCCTATGCTTTCGCCGATACCGCGGCAGTGCTCACGGGCGGAGTTGTGCGCAGCGGGGCCTGTGCGGAGATCATGACTGATACCGAGCTCATCGAGCAGGCGCGCCTGGAGCTTCCCTGGGCGCCGCTGGTCTCACAGGTACTGGGGCGCGACGTACTCACGGCCGCCGATGTCGTCGCTCGACCCCATCCTCTAGAGTGATATATATCACTTAAAACGGCGCTAAACCCACGTGTGTGTTTGTTCTGACTTGTTTCGCAATTAGGCGGCCCGTTGACCCTGATCCCACTGTGTGGGACGTGATATCGGATCTGCTGTAATGGTGCGGAGGGGTGTACCGATGGGGGTAAATGACCTGTCTGAGTCTCCAGAAGGGCTTTTACCTGCAGGTTTATGGGTGGGGGTGGGGTGTGAAATTTGTGGCGTAAAGCTGAGAGGGAGATGAATATTTGCCGAGAAAAAGGCGCTGCAGGGGAGGTGGGAAGACTGAAGGCGGGGGCACCTATAAGGGGGCGTAAGGGGGGTTGTTGTGAACTTTTCATCTCGGGTGGTGCGGAAAACTTCCCCTAAGTACTTATGATTACCCCCGTTTCTTGTTTATAATCCTGTCCTACGAGCAACCTAAGCGAGGCGGGTGTGAACAGGGGCACCCACTACCTCCCAGTAATTACATGCCATGGGAGGTGCCGATCCTCCGGACCGGCATTAGGTGAACAACGCAGGAAGAAGAGTATGGATCCGCAGCGTCTCAAGGATGACGAAGAAGCGATTCGCGCAGCACTCACCACACTGAAGACCGCAACCGGTATTCCGGTCACCATGTACGCCACGGTGCTACCCGATAGCCGGCTCCAAATCAGTGCCTGGGTAGGGCTGCGCACCCCGGCTCTGCAGAATCTCGTGATTGAGCCCGGCGCCGGAGTGGGCGGCCGCGTTGTCTCTTCCCGCCGACCGGTGGGCGTCTCTGATTACACCCGCGCGTCCATCATTTCTCACGAGCACGACAAGCCCATCCAGGACGAGGGCCTGCACTCCATTGTGGCCGTGCCGGTGATCGTGCAACGCGATGTGCGCGGCGTGCTCTACGTGGGCGTGCACTCTCCCGTGCGTCTGGGCGACAAGGTGATTGAGGAAGTCACCATGACCGCCCGCACTCTCGAACAAGACTTGGCCGTCAATAGCGCGCTCCGACGCGGCGATGCCGGCGGCAGCGGGGCCAAGCCCGGGCGCGTGATGAACGGTGCCGAATGGGAGCAGGTGCGCTCCACCCACTCCAAGCTGCGCATGCTGGCCAATCGCGTGGGGGATGAAGACCTGCGCAAGGAGATCGAAAGCCTCTGTGACCAGCTGGTCTCCCCGGTGCGCGTAAAGCAGACCACCAAGCTCTCCGCCCGCGAGCTCGACGTGCTGGCCTGCGTGGCCCTGGGGCACACCAATGTCGAGGCTGCCGAGGAAATGGGCATCGGCGCCGAAACCGTGAAAAGCTACCTGCGCTCGGTCATGCGCAAGCTTGGCGCCCACACCCGGTATGAGGCCGTCAACGCCGCCCGCCGCATCGGCGCGCTGCCCTAAAGCCTCGTGCTGCTTTTAGCGCTCGCCGCCGGGAACCCAGCGCACATCCCGGCCCTGGTTTTCCACCCGGCCCAAAATAAAGAGCGCATCACTGAGACGATTGAGATATTTCGCCGGCAGTACCGACATCGTCTCGCCGTGCTCGGCGATGGCCGCCCAAGCGGCCCGCTCGGCGCGGCGAGCCTTCACCCGCGCGGTGTGCAACAGCGCCGAGGCAGGCGTGCCACCGGGAAGAATGAAGGAATCGAGAGTCGGCAGCTCCTTATTGAAACGATCGCAGTCCTGCTCGAGGCGCTCGATATAATCCGGCTCCACGCGCAGCGGGGGATACTTCGGATTCTCCACGATGGGGGTGGCGAGGTCCGCGCCGCAATCGAAAAGCTCATTTTGTATCCGGCGCAGCACCGCACTCACGTCCTCGCTCGGGGAGGCCAGCGCCAGCACCTCGCCGATCGCGCAATTGGTTTCCTCGCAGTCGGCATACGCCTGGAGGCGAGAATCATTTTTGGGTACGCGGGAAAAATCCGACAGACCCGTGGTGCCGTCGTCTCCGGTGCGGGTATAGATCTTGGTCAAATGAACACTCATAGTTCTCGATTCTAGGGAAAAGTCGCCGCCAAGCAGGTAGCGCACAACCGCCCCCAAGGCACTAGGCTGGTGCACTGTGAAAGAACATTTCTTGGTTGAAGGTGGCGCCCGGCTGCAGGGCGCTGTGAAAGTCCACGGCGCGAAGAACAGCGTGCTCAAGCTCATGGCCGCCGCGTTGCTGGCTGAGGGCACGACGACGCTCACCAACTGTCCCGAGATCCTCGATGTCCCGCTCATGCGCGATGTTCTAGAAGGCCTGGGCTGCACCGTGGATATTGACGGACCCACCGTGCGCATTAGCACCCCGGCACAGCCGCAGAGCAATGCCGACTTCGAGGCCGTGCGCCAATTCCGCGCCTCCGTATGCGTGCTCGGCCCGCTCACCGCGCGCTGTGGCCATGCCGTGGTGGCACTGCCCGGTGGCGATGCCATTGGATCTCGCCCGCTCGATATGCACCAATCTGGGCTGGAGAAGCTCGGGGCGCGCACCTATATCAAGCACGGTTGTGTGGTCACCGAAGCCGAGTCGCTGCGCGGCTCCTATGTGCAGCTGGATTTCCCCTCGGTGGGGGCCACAGAGAACATCCTCACCGCCTCGGTGCTGGCTGAGGGCCGCACCGTCTTAGATAATGCCGCGCGGGAGCCGGAGATCGTCGATCTCTGCGTGCTGCTCAAGGAGATGGGTGCCCAGATCACTGGTGAAGGCACCTCTACTATCACCATCGATGGCGTAGATAAGCTGCATCCCGCCGAGCACGAGGTGATCGGCGATCGCATCGTCGCCGGCACGTGGGCCTATGCGGCCGCAATGACGCGCGGCGATATTACTGTGGGCGGCATTAACCCGCAGGCGCTGCACATCGCGCTGGAAAAGCTCAAGATCGTCGGTGCCGAGGTGGAAACCTATGACACCGGTTTCCGCGTCCGCATGGATTCTCGCCCCTCGGCCGTGGACTACCAGACCCTGCCCTTCCCAGGATTCCCGACGGACCTGCAGCCGATGTCGATCGGGCTGGCTGCGGTCTCGGAAGGCATGAGCGTGATTACAGAGAACGTCTTTGAATCCCGCTTCCGCTTCGTGGACGAGATGCAGCGCCTCGGCGCGGACACCTCCGTGGATGGACATCACGTCGTGGTCCGCGGGGTCGAGCAGCTCAGCTCCACCCCAGTGTGGTCCTCCGATATCCGCGCGGGTGCCGGGCTGGTGCTGGCGGCCTTGTGCGCCGATGGGGTGACGGAAGTGCATGACGTCTTCCATATCGATCGCGGCTATCCGCAGTTCGTGGAGACCCTCAACCAGCTGGGCGCCCGGATCACTCGCGTCTCGGCATCGCGCCACGGCAAGGATTAAGACGGTTATAGATCCTTCTAAAACCCCCTCCTAGCAGGGGATTTGCGTGTATCCAGCGATCTATGTAGATTTATCTCCTGTCAGCGCGACCGACAGCGCCCCACGTTGTGAGAGAACAACGAAGAGTGGCGGAAAGAAAACAGCGTTGATACCAAGCCTTCCGAAACAGTCAGGATTCTGACTCGATTGGTTGTGCCTGTGTTGTTTGAGAACTCGATAGTGTGCCAGCTTTGTTTTGTTGATGTGTGCTGCTTTTGTTGTGGTGTGCGTGTTTGGTTGTGTGTGGATCAGGTGCCCTTGTGATTGGGGTTTGTTTGGTCGCATGT